>NZ_JANINT010000203.1 GCF_024509035.1 Nocardioides sp.
CGGCGAGCGCCTGCTTGGCGATCTTGGCCGCGGCCTCGTAGCCGACGTACTTGTTCAGCGGCGTGACGACCGACGGCGAGGACTCGGCGTACTGCCGCATCCGGTCGGGGTTCGCGGTGATGCCGTCGACGCACCGCTCCGCGAGCACCCGGGAGGACGCCGCGAGCAGCCGGGCCGACTCCAGCACGTTGCGGGCGATCACGGGCATCGCGACGTTGAGCTCGAACGCGCCGCTCGCGCCCGCCGCGGTGACGGCGGCGTCGTTGCCGATCACCTGGAAGCAGACCATCAGCGTCGCCTCGGGGAGCACCGGGTTGACCTTGCCGGGCATGATGCTCGACCCGGGCTGCAGGTCGGGCAGGTGGATCTCGGCGAGCCCGGTCGTCGGGCCCGAGGACATCCAGCGCAGGTCGTTGCAGATCTTCGTCAGCCCCACCGCGATCGTGCGCAGCACGCCGCTGAGCTCGACCAGTGAGTCGCGGGTGCCCTGGGCCTCGAAGTGGTTGCGCGCCTCGGTGAACGGCTCGCCGGCGCTCTCGCCGAGCACGGCGATCACGCGCTCGGCGAAGCCGGGAGGCGTGTTGATGCCGGTGCCGACCGCGGTGCCGCCCAGCGGCAGCTCGCGGACGCGCGGCAGCACCGACTCGAGCCGCTCGGCGGCGTACCGGATGGTCGCGGCGTAGCCGCCGAGCTCCTGGCCCAGCATCACCGGGGTCGCGTCCATCAGGTGGGTGCGCCCGGACTTCACCAGGCCTGCGAACTCCTCGGCCTTGCGCTCGAGGCTCGCCGCGAGCACGTCGAGCGCGGGCAGCAGGTCACCGGTCACCGCCAGCGTCGCGGCCACGTGGATCGCGGTCGGGAACGTGTCGTTGCTCGACTGGCTGGCATTGACGTGGTCGTTGGGGTGGACGTCGGTTCCCGCGCGCTGGGCGAGGGTGGCGATCACCTCGTTGGCGTTCATGTTCGAGCTGGTGCCCGACCCGGTCTGGAAGACGTCGATCGGGAACTGGTCGTCGTGCTGACCCTCGACGACCGCGGTCGCGGCCGTGATGATCGCGGCGGCCCGCTCGCCGTCGAGGACGCCGAGCTCGGCGTTCACGGTCGCGGCGGCCGCCTTCACGCGCCCGATGGCATGGATGAGTGCGGGCTCGATCGGCGTACCGCTGATCGGGAAGTTCTCGACCGCTCGCTGGGTCTGGGCCCGCCAGAGCGCTGCGGCAGGCACGCGGACCTCGCCCATGCTGTCGTGCTCGATGCGGAACTCTGCGTCGGTGTCCGAGTCGGGGGAGCTCATGCCTCGGACGGTACCCGGCTCACGAACAGCCAGTAGGTCTCGTCGCGGTCCTGCAGGCGTACGTCGTGCCCGTAGCCGGTCGCGTTGCCGAACACCGATCGCATCCGGTCGGCGAGCTCGGGCGCGTCGGCCGCCGACCAGACGGCGATCGCCCCGCCCGGCCGCAGCGCCTGGCGCGCGGACTCGAGGAACGGGGTCTCGTACAGGGCGGCGTTGACGTCGTGCACGAGGTAGCCCGGGCCGTTGTCGACGTCGAGCAGCAGCAGGTCGTACGACGAGGGTGGCGCCTCGGCCAGCGCCTCCGCGATGTCGGCGACCACCATGACGACGCGCTCGTCGGCCAGCAGTGCGGGGCCGTGGGGGATCGTCCCGGCGCGCATCCAGTCGACGAGGGCCTGCTCGATCTCGACGACGGCGACCTTCTCGACGCGGGTGTCCGCGAGCACCGCGTGCATCGTGAACCCGAGGCCGAGCCCGGCGACGATCACCGCCCGTGGGTGCTCGACCTGGGCCAGTGCCGACTCGGCCAGCGCCTGCTCGGTGCTCACCTCGAGGGTGTCCATCACGAAGACGCCGTTGGCGCGCAGCTCCAGGGACGTCGGGCCGTTCTCGTCGCGGCGCTCGCGCAGCACCAGCTCGCCGCGCTCGGTCTCGGCTCGGGCGATCTCGACGTACTCCACGCGCCCGAGCCTACGGAGGGGCCGACGTCGGCCGCGGGGGAGGGATCAGTCGAACAGCTCGCTGAGCCAGCTCTCCTTGCGCTTCTTGTAGTGGCCCTGCTGGTATCCCTGCTGGTACCCCGGGTTGCTGCGGCCTCGGTCGTACGTCGGCGCAGGTGCCGGAGGAGGTGCGGCCTGGGCGTAGGAGCGCTCGATGATCTTGTCGAGCTCACCGCGGTCGAGCCACACCCCGCGGCAGGTCGGGCAGTAGTCGATCTCGATCCCACTGCGCTCGCTCATCACCAGCGCGGCTCCGTCGATGGGGCACTGCATAGCGCTCTCCTCTCCTCATCGGGAGCAACGCCCGAGCGACAGCGAGGGTTCCTGCGCTCCGCGTGGACGTCGTACGAGGTGGTCGTCGGGGCAGCCGGTTCGTATGACGTCCCGGATCCGTCGGAGGAGCCGCTGCGTGTCCACAGCTTGGCGCCAGCCGTCGTTGTCCACAGGCGAGTCGCGAGGGCCAGCAGACCGCTCGTCATCGACGGAGCCTGATGCGCATGACAACTCAGGACGAAGCACCGGTTCAGCGTCGGGCGAGACGCGATCGAGACCTTGACTCGCTGGTCGAAGAGCAGGCAGCCGTCGTCGCCCGGCGCCAGCTCTACGCGATCGGATTCACGCGCGCCGAGGTGAGATGGCAGGTGCGGGCTCGTCGATGGCAGCTGCTCGGCCGGCACTGCCTGGTCACGCACACAGGCCCACTGACCGTCGAGGCCCAGCACTGGGCGGCCGTCCTCGAGGGTGGGCCGCGAGCCATGATCGACGGCGAGTCGGCGCTGGTGCTAGCGGGCCTCGAGCACTACGAGGTCGCCCGCATCCGCGTCTCGGTGCCTCGCGGAGCCCGGATCCGTCATCGAGGCACTGGGGTCGACATCCGACAGACGCGACGCCTGATGCCCGACGACGTCGTTCGTGGAGGGGTTCCGCGCACCCGGCCAGCCGTCGCCGCGGTGCGGGCTGCCCTGTGGGCCCGGTCGGATCGCCAGGCCGAGCTGCTCCTGACGATGGCCGTGCAGCAGAGCGTGGTGCAACCCACTGAGCTCGCCGGCGAGCTGATCCGCGTCCGGCGGGACCGACGTCGGCTTCTGATCAACGAGGTCGTCCTCGAGCTCATGGGCGGGGTCCAGTCGTTGGGAGAGCTCGACGTGGTCCGCGGCTGTCGCGAGCGCGGAATCCCCGAGCCCGACAAGCAGGTGTGTCGCCGCACCCGCGAGGGGACGTACTACCTCGACTTCAGGTGGAGCCAGTGGAACATCGCTCTGGAGGTGGACGGTGTGCAACACGCGTGGGCGGCCAACCTGGTCAACGAGGCGCTTCGTCACAACCGGCTCGCGATCGACGGGGACGTCGTCTTGCGCCTGCCGGTGATCGGGCTCCGGGCGCGCCCGGAGGAGTTCTTCGCCCAGATCGCGGAGGCGCTTCAGCGATCGGGTTGGAACCCCGCCTCGGCCTCGGCGGCCTGACCGGGCGTGCGTGGCGGACGTCGTACGAGGTGGTCGTCGGGGCAGCCGGTTCGTATGACGTCCCCGGGGGTCGGCGGTGGACGTCGTACGAGGTGGTCGTCGGGACAGCCGGTTCGTATGACGCGCCCCGGACCCCGCCGGCGGCTGAGCGCTACTCCGCGGAGCGCACCCGTACGCCGGCCGGGCCGATCGAGCTCAGCGGCACGGTGACGGTCCCGCCGGGGTCGGTGAAGAAGTCGTTGCCCTTGTCGTCGACGACGATGAACGCCGGGAAGTCCTCGACCTCGATCTTCCAGACCGCCTCCATGCCGAGCTCGGGGTACTCCAGCACCTCCTGGCTCTTGATGCAGTCCTGGGCCAGCCGAGCGGCGGGGCCGCCGATCGAGCCGAGGTAGAACCCGCCGTGCGCGGCGCACGCGTCGGTGACCGCCTTGGAGCGGTTGCCCTTGGCGAGCATCACCATCGAGCCACCGGCGGCCTGGAACTGCTCGACGTAGGAGTCCATCCGCCCGGCCGTCGTGGGGCCGAACGACCCCGACGCCATGCCCTCAGGCGTCTTGGCCGGGCCGGCGTAGTAGACGGGGTGGTCGCGCAGGTACGCCGGCATCTCCTCGCCGGCGTCGAGGCGCTCCTTGATCTTCGCGTGCGCGATGTCGCGGGCGACCACGAGCGGGCCGGTCAGCGAGAGCCGCGTCTTGACGGGGTACTTCCGCAGCTCGGCGAGCACCTCGGCCATCGGCCGGTTGAGGTCGATCTTCACCACCTCGCCGCCCGAGATGTCCTCGGCGACGCCCGCGTCGGGCATGTAGTGCGCCGGGTCCGTCTCGAGCTGCTCGAGGAACACGCCCTCGGGCGTGATCTTGCCGAGCGCCTGCCGGTCGGCCGAGCACGAGACCGCGATCGCGACCGGGCAGGACGCGCCGTGGCGCGGCAGCCGCACCACCCGCACGTCGTGGCAGAAGTACTTGCCGCCGAACTGCGCGCCGATGCCGAAGGACTGGGTGAGCTCGAAGACCTGCTGCTCGAGCTCGAGGTCGCGGAAGCCGTGCGCCGACATGTCGCCCGAGGTCGGGAGGTTGTCGAGGTAGTGGGCGGAGGCGTACTTCGCGGTCTTCATCGCGAACTCCGCGGAGGTCCCGCCGATCACGATCGCGAGGTGGTACGGCGGGCACGCGGCCGTGCCGAGCGAGCGGATCTTCTCGTCGAGGAAGCTCAGCATCCGCTGCGGGTTGAGGACGGCCTTGGTCTCCTGGAACAGGAACGACTTGTTCGCCGAGCCGCCGCCCTTGGCCATGAACAGGAACTTGTACTCCGGCACGCCGTGCGAGGGCGTGGAGTAGATCTCGATCTGCGCCGGCAGGTTGCTGCCGGTGTTCTTCTCCTCGTACGTGGTCAGCGGCGCGAGCTGGGAGTAGCGCAGGTTGAGCTTGGTGTAGGCGTCGTAGACGCCGCGCGAGATCGCCTCGCCGTCGTCCGCGCCGGTCAGCACGCCCTCGGACTTCTTGCCCATCACGATCGCGGTGCCGGTGTCCTGGCACATCGGCAGGACGCCGCCGGCGGAGATGTTGACGTTCTTCAGCAGGTCGAGCGCCACGAACCGGTCGTTGCCGGAGGCCTCCGGGTCGTCGATGATCTTGCGCAGCTGCGCCAGGTGCGCGGGCCGCAGGTAGTGGGCGATGTCGTGCATCGCCTCGGCGGTCAGCCGCTGGATGGCCTCCGGTGAGACCTGGAGGAACGTCTGCCCGCTGGCCTTGAACGTGGAGACGCCCTCGGTCGTGATCAGCCGGTACGGCGTCTCGTCGGGGCCGATCGGCAGGAGGTCGGAGTACAGGAACTCGGGATCTTGCGCCACGAACCGTCAGCGTAGACCTCCGACTACGCTGGCGGTCATGGAGGGACCTCTCGAGCACGATCCCACCCGCCTGCGGATCTCCGACGCCGATCGGCACCAGGTGGCCGAGGTGCTGCGGCAGGCAGCCGGTGAGGGGCGCCTCGAGCTGGACGAGCTCGACGAGCGGCTGGAGGCGACGTACGCCGCCCGCACGTACGCCGACCTGTGGCCGATCACCCACGACCTCCCGGTGCAGCGGCCCCCGCACATGCCACCCGCCCAGCGGCCGATGACGGGGCCCATGACGGGGCC
This sequence comes from Nocardioides sp., assembly GCF_024509035.1. Classification (GTDB taxonomy): domain Bacteria; phylum Actinomycetota; class Actinomycetes; order Propionibacteriales; family Nocardioidaceae; genus Nocardioides. The sequence goes on from NZ_JANINT010000203.1 coordinate 5,620, forward strand.
CATGACGGGGCCGATGACGGGGCCGATGACGCCGGCCGTCCGCTACGACTCCTCGGTCGCCGTGATGAGCGGGACGAGCCGCAAGGGCGTCTGGGAGGTCGGGCCGACCCACAGCGTGTTCTGCGTGATGGGCGGCGTGGACATCGACCTGCGCGAGGCCGTCTTCACCGGCCGCGAGGTCGTGATCACCGCGAACACCCTCATGGGCGGCATCGACGTGATCGTCAACGAGCGGACCAGGGTGGTCGTCGAGGGCATGGGCATCATGGGCGCCTTCGAGCAGGCACGCGACAAGGTCGAGCCACGCATCGACGCCGACTCCCCGGTGGTCCGGGTCCGCGGCGCGGCCGTGATGGGCGCGGTCACCGTCGTGCGCAAGGGCCCGCCGCGAAGCCGCCGTACCAAGGGGGTCGTGCGCCGCCCGCACTAGCGGCGTCTGCCGGGGCCGGGACTAACTACCCGGGGAACAACTGACGGAGGTACTCCCCACGGGTACCGCCGCGCCGGTACGGTGACGGTGCTCACCTTTACGACGGATCGTCCGGCACGTACCTGCCGGTGAAGGAGTTGTTCCAGCATGGCCACAGTCAGGTTCGAAGAGGCTCAGCGTTGGTACCCCGGTACCGACAAGCCAGCGGTCCCGGGCATCTCGCTCGAGATCGGCGACGGGGAGTTCGTGGTCCTCGTCGGTCCCTCCGGTTGCGGTAAGTCCACCACCCTGCGGATGCTCGCCGGCCTCGAAGAGGTCAACAAGGGCAAGATCTTCATCGGTGACCGCGACATCACCAACATGCCGCCGAAGGACCGGGACATCGCGATGGTGTTCCAGAACTACGCGCTCTACCCGCACATGACCGTCGCGGACAACATGGCCTTCGCGCTGAAGATGGCCAAGGTCCCCACCGAGGAGCGCAACAAGCGCGTCCAGGAGGCGGCCAAGATCCTGGGCCTGACCGACTACCTCGACCGCAAGCCGAAGGCGCTCTCCGGTGGTCAGCGCCAGCGCGTCGCCATGGGCCGCGCGATCGTGCGCCAGCCGCAGGTCTTCTGCATGGACGAGCCGCTGTCGAACCTCGACGCCAAGATGCGCGTGCAGACCCGCACCGACATCGCCAAGCTCCAGCAGGACCTCGGCGTCACGACCGTCTACGTCACCCACGACCAGGTCGAGGCCATGACGATGGGTGACCGCGTCGCCGTCATGAGCGAGGGCGTCCTCCAGCAGGTCGACACCCCGCTGGCGCTCTACGACCGGCCCGTCAACCTGTTCGTCGCCGGCTTCATCGGCTCGCCGCAGATGAACCTGATGAACGCCGTCGCCGAGAACCGGCAGGCCAAGATCGGCACCTACCTCGTCCCCGTCGACGAGGCCGCCGCCGCGCGCATGCAGGGCAACATCACCGTCGGCGTCCGCCCCGAGGCGTGGCGCGTGGTCGGCAACGGCGAGGCCGGCCTGCCGGTCAAGGTCACGGTGGTCGAGGACCACGGCGCCGACGCGTTCATCCACGGCACCTGTGGTGTCGAGGGCACGCCGAGCAGCATCGTGATCCGCGTCGCCGGTCGTGACCACCCGCAGAAGGGCGACACGATGTACGTGACGACCGACCCGAAGAACGTCCACGTCTTCGACACCGAGACCGGCGAGCGCCTCTCCGCCTAGCACCACGACGTTGACCCGCCCGAAACTTTCGGGCGGGTCAACGTCATTTCAGCGCTCGGTCAGCCGTACGCCGGAGGCCGGCGACGAACGTGCCGAACAGCTCGCGGGGCAGGTCGTGGCCCATGCCGTCGATGAGCAGCAGCTCCGCGCCGGGTACGGCGGCGGCGGTGGCGCGCCCGCCCGAGACGTGCACCATCTTGTCGGCCAGGCCGTGGATGACCAGCGTCGGCACCCGGACGCTGCGCAGCCGCTCGCCGCGGCTCGGCTGGGTGATGACGGCCAGCATCTGGCGCAGCACGCCCTCCGCGCTGACGCCGCGGTCGTAGGTCTCGTTCGCGCGCTCCTCGACCTGCTCGCGGGTCTGCGGATAGCCCGGCGAGCCGATCAGCGTCCAGATCGCGACGCTGCTCCTCACGTAGGCCGCTCGGCCCGGCCGCCGTCCCCCCAGCAGGGCCGGCAGGAGCGAGGGGTGCTGCCACCCGACCGTGCGCTTGCCGGTCGTCGACATGATGCTGGTCATCGAGAGCACCCGCTGGGGGTGGGTGATCGCCATCGTCTGGACGATCATGCCGCCCATCGACACCCCGGCCACGTGCGCGGCCGGCAGGCCGAGGTGGTCGAGCAGCCCGAAGGCGTCCTCGGCCAGGTCGCGCATGTCGTACGGCGTCCGCACCCGGGCCCCGCCGAAGGCGCGGACCAGCGTCGCCCGGCTCACCTTTCCCTCGAGGACCGTGGAGCGACCGGTGTCGCGGTTGTCGTAACGGACCACGTAGAACCCGGCGCGGGCCAGCGCCCGGCACAGGTCGGGATCCCACCAGTTCATCGGACCGCCGAGGCCCATCACCAGCAGCAGCGGGTCGCCGTCGGGGTCTCCGAAGGTCTGGTAGCACAGCTCGATCCCGTTGCCCACGGGCGCGAAGAGCTCCTCGGAGGTCTGGACCGGCGCGCGCGTCACCGGCGGGGGAGTTTCCCCCGCGCCGGTGGGGGTACCGGATGCTCGGGCCACGCGCCCAGTCAACCAGGACCCTGGTCCGGTTGAAACAGAAAGGGACGGGGCACGGCCGGATTGATTCGGCGATTGCCCGGCACTATGGGCAGAAAGGCCCTACCGTGGCGCATGTGACCTCGAGCACACTGGCCGACTTCCTCCTCCCGGAGGGCTTCGCGTGCCCCACTCCGGCCGCGGTCCTGCGCGAGGGCAGCGCCGTGCTCGAGGCCGGCCGGTTCGCGCTCCGTGCCGTGGGCGAGCGCCGGGCCCGGCGGGCGACGCCGTACGCCGCCCGCCCCGCCAGCCGCCACGGCGACCCGGTGATCCTCGTCCCGGGGTTCCTGGCCGGTGACGGCACGTTGTCCCTGATGTCGCGCGCGCTGCGCGCCCAGGGATTCCGCACCTACCGCTCGCAGATCCACGCCAACATCGGGTGCACGCTCAACGCCGCCGCCCAGCTCGAGACCCGGCTCGAGGCGATCGCGCTGCGCCGCGGCTCGCGGGTCCAGATCGTGGGCCACAGCCTCGGCGGCATGCTCGCCCGCGGCATCGCCGTACGCCGCCCCGACCTGGTGTCCAACATCGTCACGATGGGCAGCCCGATGCTTGCGCCCGGCGCCCACCACCCGTCCCTGGCGGCCAGCGTCGACCTGCTCGTGCGGCTCAGCAAGGCCGGCATCCCGGGCCTGATGTCCGAGGAGTGCGTCGCCGGCTCGTGTGCCCAGCAGAGCTTCGGCGAGAGCCGGCAGCCGGTGCCGGCCGGGGTCGACTTCACCGCGGTCTACTCCAAGCGCGACGGCATCGTCGACTGGCGCGCCTGCGTCGACCCGTTGGCCCGTGCGGTCGAGGTGACCGCCTCCCACCTCGGGATGGCCTTCGACCCGCGGGTGATCGACGTGGTGAGCGGTGCGCTGCTGCGCACCAGCGAGGTCTCAGCTGTCGAAGTCGATCGCGGCAAAAGCGCGTAGCTTCTGCAGCTGGTGCTCGGAGGTGATCGAGCGGATCGTGCCGCTGCGCGAGCGCATCACCAGCGAGTGCGTCGTGACGTGGTCCGCGCGGTAGCGCACACCGCGCAGCAGCTCCCCGTCGGTGATGCCGGTGGCGACGAAGAAGGCGTCGTCGCCGGTGACCAGGTCGTCGGTCGACAGGATGTGGTCGGGGTCGAGGTCGTGCCCCGCGTCGATCGCGCGCTGCCGCTCGTCGTCGTCCTGCGGCCAGAGGCGGCCCTGGATCACGCCGCCGAGCGCCTTCATCGCGCAGGCGGCGATGATGCCCTCGGGCGTGCCGCCGATGCCGAGCATCAGGTCGATGCCGGTCTCGGGTCGCGCCGCCATGATCGCGCCGGCCACGTCGCCGTCGGAGATGAACTTGATCATCGCCCCGGTCGCCCGGATCTCCTCGACCAGCTGGGAGTGCCGCGGTCGGTCGAGCAGCACCACGGTGACGTCGGAGGGCCGCTCGCCCTTGGCCTTGGCGACCTGGTGGATGTTCTCGGCGACCGGGTAGCGGATGTCGACGGCCCCGGCGGCCTCGGGACCGGTGACGAGCTTCTCCATGTAGAACACCGCCGAGGGGTCGTACATCGACCCGCGCGGAGCGACCGCGAGCACCGAGACCGCGTTGGTCATGCCCTTGGCCGTGAGCGTGGTGCCGTCGATCGGGTCGACCGCGACGTCGCACTCCGGGCCGGTGCCGTCGCCGACCTGCTCTCCGTTGTAGAGCATCGGGGCGTTGTCCTTCTCGCCCTCGCCGATCACGACGGTGCCGTTCATCCCGATCGTCGAGATCATCACCCGCATCGCGTTGACCGCGACGCCGTCCGCGCCGTTCTTGTCCCCGCGGCCCACCCAGCGGCCGGCGGCCATCGCAGCCGCCTCGGTGACCCGGACCAGCTCGAGGGCCAGGTTGCGGTCGGGGGCCTGGCTGTCGGGGGAGAGAGGCATGGGGGGACTGTAGCCAACGTCAGATGGGGTAGACGGAGACCTCACTCGCCTTGACGGCGAACACCACCCGTACGCCGGGTGCCAGGTCGAGCTCGGCCACGGAGGGCAGCGTCACGTCGGCCGCGAGGTGGCCGGCGCGCACCCGGACCTGGTCCCCGTGGGGCTCGAGGTCGGTGATCGTGACCGCGAGGCTGTTGCGGGGACTGCCGCCGGGCGCCTCGCGGAACACCGAGACCGCGCTCGGCCGGAACACCGCGACGACGCGCTCGCCGGGGCCGGGCCCGACCTCCGCCGCGAGGCCGCGGATGGCGACGCCGTCGGCGTCGAGCACCGCGCCGTCGTCCCAGGTGCCGCTGACCATGTTCAGGCCGGCGATCCGGGCGGCGAACGGGCTGCGTGGCCGGGAGAGCACCTCGGCGCTCGGTCCGTCCTCGACGACCCGGCCGGCCTCGAGCACGACGACGCGATCGGCGAGGAGCAGCGCGTCGAGGACGTCGTGGGTGACCAGCAGCGCGGTGCGCTCGGCGAGGACGCGGCGCAGCGTCTGGCGCAGCGCCGGCGCGACGGCGACGTCCAATGCCGCCATCGGCTCGTCGAGCAGCAGCACCCGGGGATCGGCCGCGAGCGCGCGCGCTACTGCCACCCGCTGGGCCTGTCCGCCTGAGAGGCTGGCCGGGCGCCGGTCGGCCAGGTCGGCGGCATCGACCTCGCCGAGCCAGTGCGCGGCGGCCTCGCGGGCCGCCCGGTGTCCGCGACCGCGGCTGCGCGGCCCGAACGCGACGTTGTCGAGCACGCTCAGGTGAGGGAACAGCAGCGGGTCCTGGGCGAGCAGGGCCACCCGGCGATCGTGCGGCGGGACGAACCGGCGCTCGCTGGCGAGCTCTCGACCGTCGAGGACCACCCGACCGCGGTCGGGCCGCAGCGTGCCGGCGGCGAGACCGAGCACGCTCGACTTGCCGGCGCCGTTGGGACCCAGCAGCGCGACCGTCTCGCCCTCGGCCACCTCGATGGCCACCTCGACGTCGCGGTCCGTCAGTGCGGCGGCGATCTCGAGCGTCACGGGCGCTCACCGACCCGTCCCCGCCTGCTGGCCAGGCCGACGACGGCCACGGCGACCACGACGAGCACCAGCGACATCGCCACGGCGGCCTCGGGGTCGGTGACCCGGAGGTTGTAGATGTAGAGCGGCAGGGTGCGGGTGGTGCCTTCGAGGCTGCCCGCGAAGGTGATCGTGGCCCCGAACTCCCCGAGCGAGCGGGCGAACGCCAGCACCGCTCCCGACACCAGACCAGGCAGCACCAGCGGGAGCGTGACCCGGCGCAGCACCGTCGTCGGCCGAGCACCCAGCGTGGCGGCGACGATCTCGTAGCGCTGGCCCGCCGTGCGCAGCGCTCCCTCGAGGCTCACGACCAGGAACGGCAGCGACACGAACGTCTGGGCGAGCACGACCGCCGTGGTCGAGAACGCCACCTGGATCCCGAGCACGTCGAGCTGGTCGCCGAGCAGCCCACGCCGCCCGAACGTGTAGAGCAGTGCGATGCCGCCGACCACGGGCGGGAGGACCAGGGGCAGCAGCACCAGCGCTCGGACGACGCCCTGGCCCGGGAACGTCGTACGGGCCAGCACCAGCGCCATCGGCGCGCCCAGCAGCACGCACAGCAGCGTGCTGGCCAGCGAGGTCCGCAGGCTCAGGGAGAGCGCCGTCAGGGCCGAGTCGGAGGTCACCAGCCCGAGGAAGTCGCCCCACGCCACGCGCGAGGCCATCCCGGCGAGCGGGAGCACCACGAGCACCGTCCCGAGCGCGGCCGGGACGTAGATCCAGCGGGGGATCACGGCGGTCCGAAGCCCGCGTCCGCGAGCACCTGCTGACCGGCGGCGCCCAGCACCAGGTCGACGAACTCGTGCGCGAGCGCGGCCTCGTCGGCCCCCTGGACCACGACGATCGGATAGGTGTTGACCGCCGAGTCGGCCTCGGGGAGCTCGATGCCCCGGACGTCCTCGCCCGCGGCCTGCACGTCGGTGCGGTAGACCAGTCCCGCGTCGGCCTCGCCCGAGGTCACCTTGGCGAGCACGTCGGTCACCGACTGCTCCTCGCTGACCGGGCTGAGCGCCACGCCGGCCGCGTCGGCGACGGCGCGGGTGGCCGCGCCGCACGGGACCTCCGGGGCACAGACCACCAGGTTGACGCCGGGCGTCGCCAGGTCCGCCAGGCCGGTGATGCCGGCCGGGTTCCCGGGCGGCACGGCGATCTCGAGGGTGTTCGTCGCGAAGTCCTGAGGGTCGCCGTCGGCCAGGTCGTCGTCGGTGAGCTTCTGCATGGTCGCGAGGTCGGCGGAGGCGAACACGTCGGCGTGAGCGCCCTCCTTGATCTGGGTGACGAGGTCGGAGGAGCCGCCGAAGCTGAGCTGGACCTCGGTGCCGGGGTGCTCCTGCTCGAACTCGTCCGCGAGCTGCTCGAAGGTCGAGGTGAGGGAGGCGGCGGCGTAGACGGTCAGCGTCGTCGCCTCGTCGTCCGAGCCGCCGCAGCCGGCGAGCGACAGCAGGAGGGCGACGGAGGCCGCCGCGGGCGCCAGGCGTCTCATGGTCGCTCGACCACGACGTTGGTGGACTTCACCGAGGCGATGGCCCGGACGCCGGGCTCGAGCCCGAGCTCGTCGGCGGCCTCCGAGCTCATCAGCGAGACGAGCCGGTAGGGCCCGCAGACCATCTCGACCTGCGCCATGACGGTGTCCCTCTTGACCCGCGTCACGATGCCGGTCAGTCGGTTGCGGGCGCTGACGGACGCGGCCCGGGTGGCCTCCCGGTCAGGATGGTCGGCGAGCGACTCGGCCAGGGCGGCGAGGTCGGGCCCGGGCACGACCGTGCGACCGTCCTCCTGGCGGGTCGACACGCGGCCCGCCTCGACCCACCGGCGGAGCGTGTCGTCGCTGACGCCGAGCAGCTCGGCCGCCTCCGCCACCCGGTACGTCGTCATGCGTGGATGATGCCGCATCTGCGGTTGTTTGCGCCATGAATCCCCGCAGATGCGTCAAGTCACGAGTGCGAGAGCCGCGACTGCGGCGACCAGGCTCACCGGGGTGGCCACCAAGGAGACGCGGTGGAAGTCGCGCATCGAGGGGCGCTCGCCGAGGCGCACCAGGCCACGGCGCCAGAGCAGGTTGGCCAGCGACCCGGTGTAGGTCAGCCCGGACCCGATGTTGAGCCCGAGCAGCGCCGCGAGCACGGCGGTCTCCCCGAGCGGCGCGACCAGCGGCACGACGAGCAGCGTGGCCGAGAGGTTCGTCAGCAGGTTGGCGAGCACGGTCGCCAGGACGGCGATCGCCAACAGGTCGGTGAACGAGGTGCCGGCCGGCACCAGGTCGGCGATCCGGTCGCCCAGCGGGCCCTCGGCCAGGGCGGCGACGACGACGCCGAGGCACAGGACGAAGACCGCGAACGCCGGGTGGGCGGCGTGGGCGGCCTGCGGGAGGGTCAGCATCCGCCGGCGGGCGGCCCAGCCGACCAGTGCGACCGCGGCGGCGGTCGAGATCCAGAACGGCTCGACCCCGAGGGGGGACCCGACGCCGAAGCCGACCAGCATCAGCGTCACGACCATCACCGGGACCCACGGCAGCTCGGGGGCGGGCTCGTCGCGACGAGGTGACGGAGCGGCCGTGAGCTCACGGCGGAACAGCAGCCGCAGCACGGCGTACTCCACGACGAGCACGACGGCGAGCACCGGTCCCATCACGAGCGCGAAGCCCCCGAACGTCAGGTCGAGGTGCGGCATGGCGAGCAGGTTGGTGAGGTTGGAGACCGGGAGCAGCAGGGAGGCTGAGTTGGCCATCCGCAGGCAGGCGTAGGCGCCGGGTCGCCGGCTCGTGCCTGCGGCGGCGGCTGCCGCCAGGACCACGGGGGTCAGCAGGACGACGGTGGCGTCGAGGCTGAGGCCGACCGTGATGGCGGCCGCGAGGAGGAAGACGCCGGTGAACAGCAGCGCCGGTCGGCCACCGCTGACGGCGCGGACCCGTGCGGCCGCCGCGGCGAACAGGCCGGCGCGCGCACACACGTCGGCCACGATCAGGATCGTCACCAGGAACGCCACGACCGGGCCCAGGTGCCGCAGCGTCGACTCGACGTCGTCGCGCGTCACGATGCCGGTCGGGAGCACGGCCGCGGCGGCGAGGAGGCCGACCGCGAGCTCGACGCGGGCGGACGGATGGGCGTACGCCGTGGCGAGCAGGACCAGCAGTGCCGCGAGGGGCACGAGGTCGACGAGCAGCACCCGGCGAGGTTAGTGGGGTGCCCCAACTGGGAGGATGGGCCGGTGACCGACACGACCCCGACCGGCCGGCCCGGCCGCTATCCGCGCACCACGGGTGGGCTCATCGGCTCGATCATCGTGCTCGTGCTCGTCGTGATCGGCATCGTGCTCTTCCGCGGCGCGTTCCGCGAGACCCCCACCTACGAGCCCGAGCCCATCGACTACCTCGCGCTGGTCACCAGCGTGCAGCAGGTCGGTCTCACGCCGGCGTACCCGGCGCAACTGCCCGAGGGCTGGTACGTCAAGGACGCGTCGTTCACGCCGGGGGAGCGGCCGGTCCTCGACCTGGCGATGACCACGGCCGACGACCGGTTCGCCGGACTCCACCAGGAGGACCGGTCGGCGGCCGAGCTCGTGGACACCTACGTCGGCGCCGACGCCACCGAGGGCGACCCCGTGCAGATCTCCGGCACGGTCGCGCCGGAGTGGCAGACGTACTCCGACCCCGGCGGCGACCACGCGTTCGCCGCAGAGCTCGGCGAGGAGACCGTGCTGGTCTACGGCTCCGCGTCCGAGGAGGACCTGCGCGCCCTGGTCGAGTCGCTCACCACGGAGAAGCTCACGCCGTAGCCGGGCTGCACCGCCCGGACATGGCGAGTCCCCCGCCCCCTGGAGCGGGGACGGGGGACTCGAGGTGGTGCTGGGTCAGCTGAGCGTGACCGTCTTGGTGACGGTGTCGTCTGCTGTCTTCACCTTGACCGTGACCTGACCGGCGTTGAGGTGCTTGCCGGCGCTGGTCGTCGGCACCGCGACCGGCCGCGGGGCGGGCGAAGCCGAGAACGACTTGGTCGCCTTGGCCACCACGTCGCCGTTCTTGATCACCTTGACCGTGAACGCGCAGGCCGAGATGCAGGTGACAGTGATGTTGACCTTCTTCACCGGCCAGCCCGTGCGGGACCCGGTCCCCCCGACCATCACGCCGTCGACGGAGTCCACCGGGTCACCGACCACAGCGATGTCGGCTGACGAGGAGCTCGCGCTCGGGTCGTCAGGCGATTGCACCGTCGCCGTGTTCGTGACGTGGTAGTACCGCGGCTCGTCCGGCGTCCGGTCGGCAACGCACGTGACCTGGATCTTCGCGTTGTGCGCCAGCTCCCAGTCGTCGTTGTAGAAGCGGAACATGTAGTTGTTGCCCCGCTGCTCCTTGCCCAGCGAGAGGACGTTCTCGTCCATGCCCTCGTAGCCACCGGTGATCGCCTTCGACTCCGGCAGGCACTGCTGCACGCCCTCGTCCCGAGTCTCGGGCGCCAGTGAGAGGGTGTCGCTCTGGGTCGACACCCCGAGGGACGCCATGTGGCCGTTCGAGGCTTGGGCCTGCGGAGCGAGGCAGGAGAGACCGAACGTCACGGCTGCCCCCGCCTCGTGGTCGACCGTCCACTTCCAGGTGTTGGCGGCGGCGATCGACGTCCGCATGACGGCGATGCCGCTCGTCACCGTGAACTGCGGGGCGATCGGCGTGTAGCCGGTCGGGCAGGTGCGGGTCACGGTGTCGGTGCCCTCGAAGGCGGAGATGGTGCCGGAGCCAAGGTCGGACCCGACGACCTGGATCGCGTGGCTGTGGCCGTCGCTCGAACCGGTGGAGCTGCCGAGGCAGGTGACCTTGACCTTGCCCTGGCCGCGCTCCTCGCCGAGGTTGGTGGCCGACACCGTCCAGCCGTCGATGCCGGAGACGTTGATGGGCTTGCTGACGGAGGTGACGATGTCGGAGTAGTAGCCGCCCTGGTCGACGGCGTCGAGGAGCAGGCCGCCGTCCGTGGGCGTGTAGCCCGCCGGGCACATGACGTTGAAGGTCTGCGGCAGGCCGTTGGCCGGCAGGTTGGCGAAGACCTCCTGCTTCTGGACGTCCACGATGTGGCCGACCTTGGGCTGCAGCCCGTTGCTCGTGACCGTGCTGCTGAGCTTGGCCTTGAACTTGATGGTCGTCGAGATGCCCGGAGGGAACGAGCCGGCGTTGCAGGTGAGCGTCTTGGCGACGAACGCACACCCGTTGCCGTTGTCGACGAGCGAGCCGGAGACATAGGTGAGGTCGGCCGGGAGCGTGTCGGTGACGACGACGCTGGTGGCCATCGCGGCAGAACCGCTGTTGGTGACCGTCAGCTTGTACTCGACCGTGCTGCCGGGTGCCGCCTGGACCGACGAGGCGAACCCTCCGAAGTCGAACCGGGTCGAGTCGTAGGTCATGCTCGTGATGTAGCCGTTGCCGACCGCACCCGTGCCCAATGAGAACCCGGCTGCGTACATGTGGCCGTTCGGGACGGCGGTCTTCCACTGGGCGAGCGTGCCGTGACAGTCGGATCCAGAACCTGCGGCCGTGGACGGGCAGGTGATGCCGCGAGTGGCCGCACGGGTCGTGCCGCCGGTGTACCAGAAGTCGCCGCCGTAGACGTCTTCACCCACCAGCACGTTGTAGTCGTTGCCGTTGCCGAAGGTGTGGTCGACGTCGAACATGATGTGCGAACCAGGCTTGGGCGCTGGCCCCGTCCAGTTCAACGTGACCGCACTCGGCATCGGAGCATCCAACGCCCAGTGCTCGGCGGCGTGTGCGGCGTTGTCGGCCGTTGTCACGTGCAGGCCGCTGTCGGTGAACTCGACCGTGGCCGCGCCGCTGGTGTCGCTGAGCGCGGGAATGAAGTCGGACGCCTCGATGATCGTGCCGGTCTTGGCGACGCTGACGGTCTTGGTGATGGTCAGATCTGCCGTGGCGGCCGCCTGGGCCGCACCCATGGCGAAGAGGGGGAGCACCAGCGTGGTCGCGCTGACCACCGCCGCTAGCCCCCCGATTCGCAGCTTGCTGTGCATGCTCCGCATGCTCGTTCCCTTCCCCTGAGGCAACGTGCCCGATCACGCACCGGTCCTGTTACTAGCAGTTCGAAGATTAGGCATTCGGGTCGCCCAAATCGCCCCGATGTTCGAAGACATCGCAACAGGGGATCCACGGGGCGGTAACGGAGCGCCGTTCACGCTCAACGGGACGGTAACGACTAGTCCACAGGATCAGACGTTTGGTAAAGACGTTTGGTCCAGACCGGTGCTGGCGTCCGCTCGTCCTCGACCGTCCTCAGCTCTCGTTCTCGGTCGCGTCGGCGTAGTCGTCGAGCCGCTCGCCTGCCTCGACGTACTCCACGGGGAGTCGGGTCCGGCCCCACCACGGCAGTGCCGCGATGTCACGCAGCTCGCCGGAGGTGAGCACGGGCATGATGCCCATGGCCCCGTCTGCCGACGGGCTGGTGTTCATCGCGGACACGACCAGGCGCAGCCCACGGTCAGGGCTGATCACCTCGACCGTCAATCGCTGCGACCCCTGGCCGAACTCGGTGTCGTCCTCCTCGAGATAGGTCCGCCGGATGTCGCCGTTCGGCTGCTGCTCGAGCGAGCAGGTCGCCATCCAGGGCATGGCGCAGCCCGGCTTCTCGGGCGCCATGGAGATGGGCTGCAGGTTGAGGAACACCGTGCCGGCCGGTCCGGGCCCATGGTCGGGAAGGAAGACGAGCGTGGCCATCGCCTCGCCGCGGTCCGCGGAGCCCTGCAGGGAGCTGATGGTGCCGGGGACGCGGTCGGTGACCGCGTCGGCAAGCGCCGCGGCGGCACCGCGCGCAGTGATCGGAGCCGTCCGTCCGCTGAGCTCGCCGACGCGCACCTCGGTGCCCACGTCGGTCGCGACGGTGCTGTCAGACCCGCGGTCGCCCGGCACCAGGGCGTACACGCCCGCCGCGAGGACCGTGCCGGCAACGGCGACGCCGACGGCGGTGATTGCTCGCCGGCGGCGGCGTGCGGCGGTGCCCTGGCGGCGGGAGGTCCGGGCCAGCTCGGGCAGGTCGGCGGTGACGTCGGCGACGGCGTCGTCCATGAGGTCGTGGAGCAGCATGTGGGTCCTCGCTCAGTCGTTCAGGTCGGGGAAGTGGGTCCGCAGCCGGGCGAGCGCACGCGAGGCACGCGTGCGGCAGGCGGACTCGCTGAGGCCGGTCTGGTCGGCGACCTCGGCGACCGGTAGGTCGTGGAAGTAGCGCAGCACCAGCACTGCGCGGTCCAGCGGTGGCAGCGTCGCCAGCGCCTCCATCAGGGACAGCCGGAGCGCCGGGTCGCCGGTCGTGGCGGCGACGTCCGCCTTGTCGTGCAGCGGGTGCTCGCGCACCCGCTTGCGTCGGCGGTCGGACAGGTAGAGGCGGGTGAGGATCGCGCGTGTGTACGCCGCCGGGTTCTCGGCCCGGCTGACCAGTCGCCACCGGGCGTAGGCCTGGGCGTAAGCGCTCTGCACCAGGTCCTCCGCCGCGTGCCGGTCGCCGGTCAGCAGCACGGCGGTGCGCAGCATCCGCTCACCGGTCGCGAGCACCAGCTCGTCGAAGGTCCCTGGCGCTGGGGGAGCGGTCACCGGGTCGTCCGCCAGATCGGTCATCACACCCTTCCAGAGGGGCCGAACGGCCGAACTGTTGCAGACGAAGAGGGACTAGTCCTCCCCGTCGCCCTCGATCACGGCGTCCAACCGGGCCCGGGCGCCGTCGAGCCAGTCCTGGCAGGTCGTCGCCAACCGCTCACCGCGCTCCCAGAGCGCGAGCGACTCCTCGAGGGTGGTGCCGCCGGCCTCGAGGCGGCGGACCACGTCGACGAGCTCCTCGCGAGCCGCCTCGTAGGAGAGTGTCTCCTCCGCGGTGGTCTTCTCGGCCGTCTTCTTCTCAGCCATCGTGCTCCTCGCTCTGCCCCTCGAGGGGCTCGGTGCGGGTGGTGGTCGCGTGGATGCGGCCGTCGGCGACGCGAACGCTGATCTGCTGCTTCGGCGTGACGTCGGTGACCGAGGTGACCACGTGGCCCTCGGCGTCCTGGAGGACGGCGTAGCCGCGTTGCAGCGTGGCGAGTGGTGACAGGGCCCGGGCCCGCGCCCGTTGATGACCGATGTCGTCGGCGGCGCGGTCGAGCGCGTGGCCCAGGCAGCGTCGGGCCCGATCACGCAGCTGGTCGACCTCGTCGCGACGGGCCTCGATCAGCGTGCGCGGGTCGGCGAGGGCCGGCCGGGACCGCAGGGCGTCGAGCCCGGCCTGCTCGCGAGCGATCCAGCCGGCCAGCGCGCCGCGCGCTCGCTCACGGGCACGCGCCAGGTTGCGCAGCTCCTCGCCGACGTCGGGGACGACGAGCTTGGCGGCGTCGGTGGGCGTCGAGGCCCGGACGTCGGCCACCAGGTCGAGCAGCGGCGAGTCGGGCTCGTGCCCGATCGCGGAGACCAGCGGGGTGCGGATCTTGTGGACCGCGCGGATGAGCGCCTCGTCGGAGAACGGCAGCAGGTCCTCGACCGAGCCGCCGCCGCGGGCCACGACGATCACCTCGACAGCCGCGTTGCGGTCGAGGCGCTCGACCGCCTCGATCACCTCGCTGGCCGACCGGGGACCCTGCATCGCGGCGTACGCGACCTCGAAGGCGACCGCGGGCCAGCGGCGGCGGGCGTTCTCGAGGACGTCGCGCTCGGCGGCGGAGTTGGGAGCGGTGACCAGGCCGACGGTGCCGGGCAGGAAGGGAAGCGGTCGCTTGAGCTCGGCCGCGAACAGGCCCTCGGCCGCGAGCAGCTGGCGGCGGCGCTCGAGGCGGGCGAGCAGCTCGCCGAGGCCGACCATCCGGATCTCGCGGGCGTAGAGCGAGAGGGTGCCGCGGTTGGCGTAGTACGACGGCTTGGCGTGCAGCACGACGCTCGCCCCCTCGACCAGCGGCGGGTTGAGGCCGTCGAACAGCGTGCGCGAGCAGGTGACCGGGATCGAGATGTCGGCGACCGCGTCGCGCAGCGTGAGGAAGACGGTGTTCATGCCCGGACGCCGGCTCACCTGGGCGACCTGGCCCTCAACCCACACCGCGCCGAGCCGGTCGACCCAGCCCGCGATCGCGTTGGCGATCTGGCGGACCGGGGCCGGCGACTCCAGCGAGGTCTCCATGGCCATGCCGCGACATTAGGGGATACCGCCCCCACGCCTAGACTGGCACGCATGACGACCGATCTGGGCACGCCCTCGATCCTGACTCCCGAGCAGGCCGACAAGGCTGTGCTGCTCGCGGCGCCACGCGGCTACTGCGCCGGCGTGGACCGTGCGGTCATCACCGTGGAGAAGGCGCTCGACCTCTACGGCGCCCCGGTCTACGTGCGCAAGCAGATCGTCCACAACAAGCACGTGGTCGCCGACCTCGAGTCGCGTGGGGCGATCTTCGTCGAGGAGCTCGACGAGGTGCCGGAGGGCCAGACCGTCGTGTTCTCCGCGCACGGTGTGTCCCCGGAGGTCCACCGGCAGGCCGAGCAGCGCTCGCTCAAGACCATCGACGCGACCTGCCCGCTGGTGACGAAGGTGCACCACGAGGCCAAGCGGTTCGCGACCGAGGACTACGACATCCTGCTCATCGGCCACGCAGGCCACGAGGAGGTCGAGGGCACGGCGGGTGAGGCGCCCGAGCACATCCAGCTCGTGCAGGGTCCCGCCGACGTCGCAGGCATCACCGTCCGTGACCCCAAGCGGGTCGCCTGGCTCTCCCAGACCACGCTGTCGGTCGACGAGACCCTCGAGACGGTGGCCGCGATCCGCGAGCGGTTCCCCGACCTGCTCGACCCGCCCAGCGACGACATCTGCTACGCCACCCAGAACCGCCAGCTCGCGGTGAAGGAGATCGCCCAGGGCTCCGACCTCGTGATCGTGGTCGGCTCGGGCAACTCCTCCAACTCCGTGCGACTCGTCGAGGTCGCTCTCGAGGCCGGCGCGCGGGCGTCGTACCGCGTCGACGACGCCTCGGAGATCGACGAGGCGTGGCTCGACGGGGTGCGCACGGTCAGCGTGACCTCGGGTGCGAGCGTGCCCGAGGAGCTGGTGAAGGGCGTCCTGACGTTCCTGGCCGAGCGGGGCTACCCCGACGCGAAGGCCGTGCACAGCGCCGAGGAGTCGCTGATCTTCGCGCTGCCCCCGGAGCTGCGGCGCGACCTCAAGGCCGCGGGCCGGGTCTGAGGCGGCACGCAGATGGCTCGCTACCTCGACGTCCACCCGGAGAACCCGCAGCCGCGGCTGCTCGGCCAGATCGCCGACGCGCTGCGCGAGGACCAGCTGATCGCCTATCCCACCGACTCCGGCTACGCGCTGGGCTGTCGGCTCGGCAACCGCGACGGGCGCGACCGGATCCTGCGCATCCGCGGACTCGACGACAAGCACCACTTCACGTTGATGTGCAAGGACTTCGCCCAGCTCGGCCAGTTCGTCAAGCTCGACAACTCCGCGTTCCGGGCGATCAAGGCGGCCACGCCGGGCGCCTACACCTTCATCCTCCCGGCCACCCAGGAGGTGCCGCGCCGGTTGATGCACCCCAAGAAGCGCACGGTCGGGGTGCGGATCCCCGACCACGTCTTCGACCAGGCGCTGCTGGACGCGCTCGGTGAGCCGATGCTGACCAGCACGCTGATCCTGCCCGGCGAGACCGAGCCGCGCAGCCTGGGCTGGGAGATCAAGGAGGAGCTCGACCACCAGGTCGACATCGTCGTGGAGGCCGGCGAGACGCTCGCCGAGCCGACGACGGTCATCGACTGGTCGGAGGGCTATCCCGAGGTGGTGCGCGTCGGCGCCGGGGACCCGGACCGCTTCGAGGTCTGAACCCGCTGCCGTACGGCGAGGATCGCCAGGCAGAGCAGGTAGCCGGTCACCAGCGCGCCCGCGTGGTGGGAGAGGCCCGAGACGACCGCCTGGACGACGCCGTCCTCGGGGTCGGCGATCGCGTCGGGGTGGGTGGCCCCGAGCATCGTGAAGACGACGACCATCAGCATCGGGGGCAGCACCCCGACCGTGAAGAAGTCGGCCGGTCGCACCGCGAGCGCCGTGGCGATGCACAACAGCACGAAGCAGACGTCGAACAGCAGGCCGACGTGGCCGACGATCCACTGGTCGAGCACGACCGCGGTCAAGGCGAGCGCGAGCCCGAGCGCGACGACCTGACGGCCCGGCTCGTGCCCCTCCTCCCAGAGGGTGCGGTGCTGGCTCACCTCTCGGCTCACAGGGCGAGGGTATGGTCCGCGTCCGGGCCGTCGTCGGCGGCGCGCCGTTCCACGACGCGCAGCTCGGTGGGTGCTATGGACCGCGCCTGGGCCTCCACCTGCCGCGGCGAGGGCAGGTCCCCGAAGCGCCGCGCGCTGACCAGCACCCGGGACTCCAGGGATCCGACGGCTGTGTTGTAGTGCCCCACGGCGGCGTTCAGCGAGCGTCCGAGCTGGTCGAGGTGGCCGTTCATCGACGCCAGTCGCTCGTGCAGCTCGCGGCCGAGGCGGTGGATCTCGCGGGCCTGGTCGGCGAGCGCCTCGTGGCTCCAGCCGTGGGCCACGGTGCGGAGAAGGGCGATCAGCGTCGTCGGCGTGGCCAGCACCACCTGTCGGTCGGCGGCGTACTCGATGAGGCCGGCGTCGGTCTCGAGCGCAGCGGCGAGGAAGGACTCGGCGGGCACGAACAGCACCACGAACTCCGGGCTCTCCTCGAGCGATCGCCAGTACTGCTTGGAGCCGAGGACGTCGATGTGCGTGCGCAGCTGGGCGACGTGGCGGCGCAGGTGGTCGCGTCGCGCGTCCTCGTCGTCGGTCGAGGTGGCGTCGAGGTAGGCGTCGAGCGGCACCTTGGCGTCGACGACGACGCGCCGGCCGCCGACCAGGTGGACGACCAGGTCGGGGCGGCGCGCACCGTCGTCGAGCCGCACCTGCTCGCTGAAGTCGCACCGGTCGACCAGCCCGGCCAGCTCGACCGCGCGGCGCAGGTGCAGCTCGCCCCAGCGGCCGCGCACCTGCGGCTTGCGCAGCGCCGTGGACAGCGACTGGGTCTCGCGGCGCAGCCCCTCGGCGGTGAGGCGCATGTCGAGCACCTGCTGGTTGAGCTGGCCCTGCCAGGTGGCCCGCTGGTGGTCGAGGTCGCGCATCTGGTCGCTGAGCCGGTCGAGGCCCTGCATCACCTCGGCCTGGTCGACCATGCCCTCGGCGAAGGTGGAGCGGGAGCGCGACCACAGCACGCCGACGAGAGCCCCGAGCGCGAGCCCGACGAGCAGGGTGAGGAAGAGCGCGATGGTCTCCATGTCCTCAGCATGGCGGGGGCCACCGACACCGGACCTGGTGGCTCGCCGGCGCAGCTGTAACGCCGTGTTACCCGACCTGCCCACCATGGTGAAACGCGGTGGGTAGAGGAGGTAACCGGGCGTTACAGCGCGCGGCGCGGGTATGCCGCGCCGCCTCAGGCCAGGTCGACGACCACCGGTGCATGGTCGGAGGCGCCGGTGCCGGCACGCTCCTCGCGGTCGATGAACGCGCCGGTCACCCGGGCCGCCAGCGACGGCGATCCGAGGACGAAGTCGATGCGCATGCCGCGGTTGCGCTCGTAGCGCTGGCGGTAGTAGTCCCAGTAGGTGTAGACCTCCGGGCCCGGCGCGTGCGGGCGGACCACGTCGACGTACCCGTCGTCGAGGAAGGCCTGGAACGCCGCGCGTTCGGGCGGAGTGACGTGCGTCGACGAAGCGAACTGGGCGACGTCGAAGACGTCCTCGTCGGTGGGGGCGATGTTCCAGTCGCCCACCAGCGCGACGTCCTGGTCGCGCCAGCCGAGCGCGGCCTCGCGCAGCCGCGCCAGCCAGTCGAGCTTGTAGACGTAGTGCGGGTCGTCGGGCTTGCGGCCGTTGGGGACGTAGAGCGACCAGACGCGCACCCCGCCGCAGGTCGCGCCGATCGCGCGCGACTCGACCTCGGGCGCACCCTGCAGTTCCTTGGCCCAGCCGGGCTGATCGGGAAACCCGGTCTCGACGTCCTCCAGGCCGACGCGGCTGAGGATCGCCACGCCGTTCCACTGGTTGACCCCGGCCACGGCGACCTCGTAGCCGCGCGCCTCGATGCCCATCAGCGGCAGCTGGTCGGCGCGCGCCTTGGTCTCCTGGAGGGCGAGCACGTCGATCTCGTGGCGGTCCAGCAGTGCCTCGACGCGGTCGATCCGGGAGCGGAGGGAGTTGACGTTCCACGTCGCGATGCGCACGGACCTCACCCTAGGGGCGCGGCCACCGGCCGGGGCAGTTCGGGTCGGCGTACGGCGAAGCCACGCTGAGGAGGCCGCGAGGGGCCGAACTGCCCGTCGAGGGGCCGCCTGTCTGCTTGGATGCGCCCAGGAGGTGGGCCATGAGGCGCACGGTGCAGTGGCTGCTGGTCGGCGCGATCGCGCTCGACGTGGCGTACTGGTCGATCTGGTTCACCGACCGCGACGTCCTCGCGAGCGAGCACACGCAGGCCTACTACGACTTCGAGAACGCCTTCCCGCTCGCCGACCTGTGGCTGGGCGTGGCGTGCCTGCTCGCACTCGTCACCCTGACCCGGCGTACGCCGTCGGCGCTGTTCTGGCTGATCGCCGCGGGCTCGTCGGGCATGTACCTGTTCGGGATGGACCTGCTCTACGACCTCGAGCACGACATCTTCACCTCGGGCGGCGGTGGCGCCTTCGAGGCCTTCATCGTCACGGTCACGCTGGTGTTCTCCGTCACGGTGCTGCGCTACGCCTGGACCAGGCGGGCCGAGCTGCTCGCCGGCGATGCGGGGAGCGCCTCGCCCGCGCCGTAGACTCGCCGCCCGTGGCACTCACCATCGGCATCGTCGGACTGCCCAACGCCGGCAAGTCCACCCTCTTCAACGCCCTGACCAAGAACGACGTGCTCGCGGCGAACTACCCGTTCGCGACGATCGAGCCGAACGTCGGCGTCGTCGGTGTGCCCGACGAGAGGCTCGCGAAGCTGGCCGAGGTGTTCGGGTCCGCCAAGATCCTCCCCGCGACCGTCGAGTTCGTCGACATCGCCGGCATCGTCCGCGGTGCCTCGGAGGGCGAGGGCCTGGGCAACAAGTTCCTCTCCCACATCCGCGAGTCGGCCGCGATCTGCCAGGTCACCCGCGTCTTCCGCGACGAGGACGTCACCCACGTCGACGGCGAGGTCAACCCCGCCAGTGACATCTCCACCATCCAGACCGAGCTGATCCTCGCCGACCTGCAGACGGTCGAGAAGGCGATCCCGCGCCTGGAGAAGGAGGCGCGCGGCAAGAAGGAGCTGGCCGCCAACCTCGAGGCCGCCAAGCAGGCGCTGGGCCACCTCGAGGCCGGTACGCCGATCATCGCCACGAACGTCGACCGGTCGCTGATCCGCGAGCTGTCGCTGCTGACGGCCAAGCCGTTCATCTACGTCTTCAACTGCGACGCCGACGAGCTCGGCGACGAGGCGCTCAAGGCGAAGATGCGCGAGATCGTCGCACCGGCCGAGGCGATCTTCCTCGACGCCAAGTTCGAGGCCGAGCTGGTCGAGCTCGGCGACGACGACGAGGCCCGCGAGATGCTCCACGAGATGGGCGTCGAGGAGCCGGGCCTGGAGGTGCTGGCCCGCGTCGGGTTCGACACGCTCGGCCTGCAGACCTACCTCACCGCCGGTCCCAAGGAGACCCGAGCCTGGACGATCCCGAAGGGTGCGACCGCCCCGGAGGCCGCCGGCGTCATCCACACCGACTTCCAGCGCGGCTTCATCAAGGCGGAGGTCGTCTCCTTCGACGACCTCATGGAGGCCGGCTCCATGCTCAAGGCCAAGGAGGCCGGCAAGGTCCGCATGGAGGGCAAGGACTACGTCATGCAGGACGGCGACGTCGTCGAGTTCCGCTTCAACGTCTGAGGTTCCGCCACGCACCTGACCGAACTGTCGTTGACGGGCGCTCCGGGCGACAGTTGCGTCAGGTGCGTGGCGCCCCCTTGTGCCGCGCCACCCACACCGCGGCGCCGACCAACAAGCCACCGGTGACCAGCAGCGTCAGTGCGGCGGACGCCTGCCCGGGGAACCACTCGACGATCGCGCGCGGCGCGGTCCACAGCAGCAGGACGGCACCGACTCCGAGCCAGGCCAGGTTGCGCTCGCGCAGGGCGAGGGCGACCAGGGCGAACGCCGTGGCGATCGCCATCAGCATGCCGACGCCGGCGATGTGGGAACCCGACATCGTCACGGCGCCGAACCCTGCTGCGAACGCTCCGGTCGCGACGCCGACCTCACGGGGCTCGAGCCGGCCGCTCCAGGCGATGGCGGCCCAGGCCACCCCGACGACCGACATCGCGAGGCCGGGGGCCGAGTCGGCGTCCGAGATCTGCAGGGCTGCGGCGACCGCCCACAGCAGCACGGGCACGAGGAGGGCCAGCTGCTGGAGCCACGTCCGGCGCAGCCGCCAGAGCACCGCGGCGAGGATGGCGGTCGGCGGCGCGAGCACGATCAACGCATCCTCGTCGGTGCGGTCGAGCACGTCGACGGAGAAGATCGTGAAGAACGCGCCGGTGGCGGCGACCCCGAGCGCCCAGAGCACCGAGCGGAGCCGTCCGGCGGGTGCCCCGAACTTGTCGGGCACCGCCGACCCGGCGGCCACCAGAGCGACGGCCGCGACGCCGACGAGCACCAAGCGGACAGCCACGGAGAGGTCGGCCCAGTACATCCCGACCAGCAGGCCGGCGCCGACCAGCATGATCACCCCGCCGAGGTAGCCGAGGGCCTCGGTGACCAGCGAGGGAGCGTCGGCGGCGTCGCTCGCAGGTACGACGCGCAGCTGGTGGGCCCGGCGATCGGCCTGTGCCTCGTGGCTGGCGATGGCACGCCCCTGGTCAGGGGTGATCAGGCCCGCTGCGACCCAGTCGTCGAGCCGGGCGACGAGGGCGGTCGGCGTGGTGGGGGCGGCGTGGTGGACGATCCTGGCTCGCATGGCGGCCTCCTGGATGCCGCGGGCGGGCGGGACCCCTCCCGCACCTCCATGCTGCTCC
>NZ_JANINT010000204.1 GCF_024509035.1 Nocardioides sp.
CGCCTGCGCATCCACCGCACGTGGGAGGACCCGTGGAACCTCGACCTGCCGGCCGGCGGCTGGTCCTTCGCGCTGACCTACGACGCACCCGGGATCCCGCTCACCTGGTGGGTGGGCTACCTCGACGGCGGGGGCTCGTCGGCGAGCATCCCGGCCGACCAGGCCGACGGCCTCACCTTCGCAGCGTGGGTCGCCGAGCAGCGGGAGATCTACGTCCCCCGAGCCGACGGGCAGGGCGCCGAGCCGGGCGGGGCCGCCACCCCGCCGGGCGGGTGGCCGGGGATGACCGACCTCCAGCTGGTCCGGTTCACCCAGGGCACCGAGCGACTGGAGCCGCTCGACGCGGTGACGCTCCTGCGCCAGCGCGCCCATCCGGACCTGCCGGCGAGCTGGGCGCAGCCCGACGACCGGAGCGCGGTCGCCGAGGTCGTGTTCGAGGACACCCGCTACTACGTGCTCGCGCGCAGCACCCCCGGTGACGCGACGCCGCAGTACGTCGCCGTGAAGGCCGCCCGCGGCGGGGCGACCCTCGACGACTTCCTCGACCTCGCGCGTGAGCGCTACGCCGAGGGCGGCGGTGGCCTGCTGTGAGGGCTGCCGAGCGCGATCGGGCGTTCTCGGACTTCGTCCAGGCCCGCCGGCTCCACCTGCGGCGCGTCGCCTACGCGATCTGCGGCGACTGGCACCGTGCCGACGACCTGGTGCAGACCGCGCTGGTGAAGCTGTACGTCGCGTGGCCGCGCGTCCACACCGACGGACGGGAGGAGGCCTACGTCCGCACGATCATCGTGCGCGCGGACATCGACGAGCGCCGGCGACCGTGGCGGCGCGAGACTCCCGGCCTGCCGGTCGTGGACCGCCCGGCCCGCGACCCGCTCCCGGTCGAGGAGCGCTCGGCGCTGTTCGACGCGCTCCAGGCGCTGCCGCTCATGCAGCGCAAGGTCGTGGTGCTGCGGCACTGGCTCGGCCTGTCGATCACCGAGACCGCCCACGAGCTGCGGATCGGCGAGGGCACGGTGAAGAGCCACGCCTCGCGGGGGTTGGAGGCGCTGCGCAGCAGCCTGGCCGGCGAGCCGCGCTAGACCCACGCTGACCCCGCGCTAACCCCGCCAGGCGTCGTCGCCCGACAGGTCGGCGTACTGCCGCACCCAGGCGTGCATCGCGATCGCCGCGGCCGCGGAGGCGTTGATCGAGCGGGTCGAGCCGAACTGCGCGATCGAGAACGTGCCGTCGCACAGGTCGCGCGCGCCGTCGGAGAGCCCCGGGCCCTCCTGGCCGAACAGGAAGCACACCCGCCGCGGCACCTCGGCGGTCTCCAGGTGCGCGGAGCCCGGCAGGTTGTCGATGCCGTGGAGCAGCACCGGTCCGTCGGCGTGCTCGCGCAGGTACGCCGCCAGGTCGGCGACGCTCGGGTGGTGCCGGACGTGCTGGTAGCGGTCGGTCACCATCGCGCCGCGACGGTTCCACCGGCGGTTGCCGACGATGTGCACCTCCGCGGCGAGGAACGCGTTGGCCGTGCGCACGATCGTGCCGATGTTGAAGTCGTGCTGCCAGTTCTCGATCGCGACGTGGAAGCCGTGCCGCCGGGTGTCGAGGTCGGCGACGATCGCCTCCAACGTCCAGTAGCGGTAGCGGTCCACGACATTGCGCCGATCGCCCGCGGCCAGCAGCTCGGGGTCCCACTGGGGGCCGCTCGGCCACTCCCCCACCCAGGGCCCGACGCCGACCACGGGCTGCCCGTAGGGCATGGGGTCGTACGGCGCCAGCTCCTCCACGGACATGAACGTTATGTGACAAGGCCGTGCGGTTCCGGGTTGGCAGGTACCGTTGCCGTGTGACCTCGCTGATGCCGGCCGTGCCGTTGTTGCTCGGCATCAAGTGGCTGGACCCCGAGTGGCTCCAGCACCAGTACGGCTCGGCCTTCATCTGGCTGGCCCTGCTGATCGTGTTCGTGGAGTGCGGGCTCTTCTTCCCTTTTCTCCCCGGTGACACCCTGCTCTTCGCCCTCGGGCTCTTCATCGCGGGCAGCAACGCGACCGGCTACTCCGTCATCGGCATCCACAACGAGCCGGTCGAGCTGGTCATCGCGATCGCGATGCTCACCGTGGCGGCCTTCGCCGGCAACGTCGCGGGCTACGAGATAGGCCGCAAGATCGGCCCGCCGCTCTACGAGCGCGACGGGCGGATCATCAAGCGCGCCTACCTCGACAAGACCAGCGCGTTCTTCGACAAGCACGGCAACATGGCGCTGGTGCTCGGCCGCTTCGCGCCGTTCGTGCGCACCTACATCACGGTCGTCGCCGGCGTCACGATGATGGACCGGCGCCGGTTCTTCGTCTGGAGCGCGGTCGGTGCCGTCTTCTGGGTCATCGGCATCACCCTGCTCGGCTACTTCCTGGGCGCTGCGTTCCCGTGGCTGGGCGAGAACATCGACTACGTCACGATCGCGATCCTGGCGTTCAGCGTCGTGCCGCTGGCCTACGAGGGCCTCCGCAAGCGGCTGCGCCGCACGGGCGGCCGGGACGCGGCGGACGCGACCCAGGTCACCGTCACCGACGAGACCCACACCGGCGCCCCCGAGAGCGCCGACGCCTGAGCCGGTGAGGTTCAGCCGCGCGCGGCGTCCAGCTGGGCCTTGGTGAGCACCGGTCGCACCTCGAGGTCGACGTCGGCGAGCGGGTTCTCGCCGGCCGGGCTGCGGTCGATCGCGCAGACGACGACCTCCACCTGAGCACCGGCCTCCCGCAGCGCGCGCGTCGCGTCGCGGACGGCGCCGCCGGTGGTGATGACATCCTCGATGAGCGTGACCCGCCGACCGGCCACGTCAGGGCCCTCGGCGAGCTTGCAGGTGCCGTACTCCTTGGCCGACTTGCGCACGAACAGCGCCGGGCGGCCGGTCAGGCTGCTGACCATCGTCGCGATCGGGACCCCGCCGAGCTCGAGGCCGCCGAGCAGGTCGGTGTCCTGGGGCAGCAGGCCGACCATCTCGCGCGCGACCCGGAGCAGCAGCTGGGGGTCGGCCTCGAAGAGGTACTTGTCGAAGTACTCCGTCGCCTGCTGGCCCGAGCGCAGCGTGAACTGGCCGGTGAGCCGGCAGATCGCGTCGATGTCGGCAGCGAGCGTCTCGTCCTGGGTCACGGCGGCAGCGTAGCCGGGCCCGGCTGCTGCAACGCCGGGTTACCCCCTCCTCCCACCACACTGCAACAGGGAGGGAAGAAGGGGTAAACGGGCGTTACAGCGAGGGGTCGGCACGGTCGCTAAGGTCGGTCGCATGCTCGCTCACCGGCTGGAGGGCATCCCGCCCACGATCTTCTCGGAGATGTCGGCGCTGGCCGTGCGCACCCAGTCGGTCAACCTCGGGCAGGGCTTCCCCGACGTCGACGGGCCGCCGGAGGTGATCGCCCGGGCGGTGGCCGCGCTCGAGTCGGGGCAGAACCAGTACGCCCCCGGGCTCGGCACTCCTGCGCTGCGCCAGGCGGTCGCCCGCCACCAGCTGCGCCACTACGGCCTCGAGCTCGACCCCGACAGCCAGGTCGTCGTGACCACCGGCTGCACCGAGGGCATCGCCGCCGCGCTGCTCGGGCTGGTCGACCCGGGCGACGAGGTGATCGTGCTCGAGCCCTACTACGACTCCTACACGGCGATGATCCAGATGGCCGGCGGCGTACGCCGTCCCGTGACGCTGCGCGGTCCCGACTACCGCCTCGACCCCGACGAGCTGCGCGCCGCCGTCTCGCCGCGCACCCGGTTCGTGCTGCTGAACTCCCCGCACAACCCGACCGGCACCGT
>NZ_JANINT010000205.1 GCF_024509035.1 Nocardioides sp.
GGGCGTACGTCGACCAGCACCTCAGCGTGGTCGAGCAGGTCGTCGAGCGCATCCACCAGGAGACCGGACGGCGCCACAAGCAAGAGCTGGTGTTCTGCTCGCGCTCGGGCGCCCCGCACATCCCGTGGCTCGAGCCGGACGTCAACGACCACCTGCGCCAGCTGCACGCCGACGGTGCGTCCGGCGTGGTGCTGGTACCGATCGGCTTCGTCTCCGACCACATGGAGGTCGTCTACGACCTCGACACCGAGGCGCTGGCGACCGCCGCCGAGCTGGGGCTGCCCGCCATGCGGGCCGCGACCGCCGGGGTGGACCCGCGGTTCGTCGCCACCGTGCGCGACCTGCTGCTCGAGCGGGCCGCGGTCGAGCGTGGCGAGGACGTGGTGCGAGCCTCGGTGGGTCGGTGGCCGGCGTGCTGGGACCGCTGCCCGGCCGGCTGCTGCCCCAACCCGCGCGCCGAGCGACCGGCGCTCGCGGGTGCCGACTCGTGACGGCGGGGCAGACGCCCTCCAACGCCGCGCTGGCCGAGCTGGCGCTCGAGGTCGCCCGTGAGGCGGCCGAGCTGGTCCGGGGCCGCCGCGCGGCCGGCGTCACGGTCGCGGCGACCAAGTCCAGCGAGGTCGACATCGTCACCGAGGCCGACCGTGCCAGCGAGCAGCTGATCCGCCGGCTGGTCGCCGCCCGCCGCCCCGACGACGGATTCCTGGGCGAGGAGGGCGACGACGTCGCCAGCCGCAGCGGCATCCGCTGGATCGTCGACCCGATCGACGGCACGGTGAACTTCCTCTACGACCTGCCGCAGTACGCGATCTCGATCGCCGCCGAGCGCGACGGCGAGGTCGTGGCCGGCGTGGTCGTCAACGTCGCCAGCCGCGTCGAGTACGTCGGGCACCGCGCCGACCGCCCGGACCACGGGGGAGCGCCGGCACGGGCCACCCGCGACGACGTACCGCTCGCGGTGCGCGGGCCGGCGCCGCTGCACCTGCGACTGATCGGCACCGGCTTCAACTACGACGCCCGCATCCGCGGTCTGCAGGCCGCGGCGCTCGTGCGGTTGATCACGCGCGTCCGCGACGTCCGCCGGCTCGGGTCGTGCGCGCTCGACCTGTGCCACGTCGCCGAAGGCGCGTTGGACGGCTACGTCGAGGAGGGCGTGAACCTGTGGGACCACGCCGCCGGTGGGCTGATCGCCGAGCTCGCGGGCGCCCGCCTCGAGCACCTGCCCGGGGTCGGCGGGACCGACCTCGTGGTGTGCGCTCCGACACACGGCTTCGACGAGCTCGTCGCCGTCGTTCAGGAATCGGGATTCACCGCCGATTGAGGCGTGCGACACGGATCGGAGCAGGGAATAGGTGCCTGTCACCTGATGTTCATGCCCCGCGACGTGGAGGCGGTGTGCGTCATCCGGCCCTGATGGTGCACAATCTGCCGCGCCGACGGTGCCGCGATGGCACGTGAGGTACGAGACGTGGGGCAGCAGGTTCCAGGGGAGTGAGTGACGGATGGCGACTGACTACGACGCACCGCGCAAGAACGAGGACGAGCAGTCCGAGGAGGTCGAGGTGAAGCCCAAGCAGGACGACGAGTTCACCTGCATGAGCTGCTTCCTCGTGCACCACCGCAGCCAGCTGGCGGACGCCAAGAAGATGATCTGCCGCGACTGCATCTGAGCCCAGCAGCACCGCTGAAGGCCGCGACCCCCGAGGGGGCCGCGGCCTTCGCCGTGTCCGGGGCCGGTCTCAGGCCTCCTGGTCGTCCTTGCGCAGGTCGGGAGGCAGGTGGCCGGTCGACCGCGTGTAGTAGGAGGCCGCGCGGCGCTGGGCGATCATCCGGGCGAGTCCCACGGCCGTGCCGCTCGCGACCGCCCAGGCGACGGCCTCCCAGATGTCGACGTCGGGGTCGGCGGGGTTCTCCGGGGGCTTCTTGCCCGTCGCGATCGTCCACGACTTGTCGATCGCCTTCTTGGCGACGGCGGCGGCGCCGAGCGCCGACACGAGCGAGAAGACGGTCCAGACCTTGGATCCTCCAGATGCCATGGCCGAACAGTACCCACCGGCACCGGTGCTCAATGCGCGTGCGTCAGAGCTGTCAGCGCCCGGGCGAGGTCCTCGGGGTGGCGCGTGCCGACCAGCCAGTACGGCGCCGGGTCGGCCGGGTCGGTGATCTCGACCTTGACCGCGCGCTTGAGGTAGGGCCGCAGCACCAGGTAGGCGCGCGCGTCCGCGTCGACGCCTGCGGCGCGCCGGGTCTGCTCGGGGTCGAGCGCCGCCGCCGCGCCGAGGAACCGGGCGTCGATGTGGGCCCGCCCGGCCCGGAACGTGCCGTCGGAGACGACCAGCTGCGGGGAGCCGTAGGACCACAGCGCGAAGACCAGCAGCGCGACCATCGCCGCCGTGACCAGCCAGGCGGCCAGCGCGGGCATGGCGACGACGACGGCCAGCCAGAACGTCGCGACCAGCATCGTGCCCTGCACCCACCAGCGCAGCGGCACGCCGAGGCGCTCGCGGTAGGCGGGGGTGAGGGTCACGGGCGGAATCCTTCCATCCCGCGCTCGGGACCGGCCGGTAGGGTCCGGCAACGTGACCACCCACCCGGAGAGCACGTTGGAGATCCTGGTGCAGCGCCTCGACCCCGAGCTCCCGCTGCCGGCGTACGCCCACCCCGGCGACGCGGGCGCCGACCTGCTGACCACCGTCGACGTCACGCTCGCTCCCGGGGAGCGAGCGCTCGTCCCGACCGGCATCGCGATCGCCATGCCCCAGGGCTATGCGGCCTTCGTCCACCCGCGCTCGGGCCTGGCCGCACGCCACGGCCTGTCGATCGTCAACACGCCGGGCACCATCGACGCCGGCTATCGCGGCGAGATCAAGGTGATGCTGGTCAACCACGACCCCCGTGAGCCGATCGAGCTGCGCCGTGGCGACCGGATCGCGCAGCTGGTCGTGCAGCGGGTCGAGGTGGCCGGCTTCCGCGAGGTGGAGGAACTCCCCGACTCGGTGCGTGGGGCCGGGGGCTACGGTTCTACCGGAGGATTCGGCCGACCCTGACCGCCGCCTCCCGTCCGTCCACCAGCTCGACCCACAGATCCACCGAGGAGTGTTCGTGAAGTTCCGTCGCAAGTCCGACGATGCCCCGACGGAGGCGCAGGTCGAGGCCGACGCCGCGGAGGCAGCGGCCGCGCTGTCGTCCGGACCGTTCGACATCGACGACCTCCCCGACCACGACGAGGTCCAGCGCGTCGACCTGGGCTCGATGCTCGTCGCGCCCGCGGACGGCCTCGAGCTCCGGCTCCAGGTCGACGAGGACGAGGAGGCCGTCCAGGCGGTCGTGCTCGCCGGACCCGACGGTGCCCTCGAGCTGCGGGCGTTCGCCGCGCCGCGCAACGGCGACCTGTGGAGCGAGATCCGGCCGCGGCTGGCCGCCGACTACGCCCAGCGCGGCGGCACCGCCACCGAGCGCGAGGGCCGCTTCGGCACCGAGCTGCTCTGCGAGCTGACCGTCCGCACCCAGGACGGTCGCACCGGCACCCAGGCCTCGCGGGTGATCGGCGTCAACGGGTCGCGGTGGATGCTGCGGGCCACGCTCCTCGGCAGGCCCGCGCAGGACCCGGCGTCCGCTGGCACCTGGGAGGACGCGATCGAGAAGATCGTGGTGCGCCGGGGTGCGCAGGCGATGCCGGTGGGTGCGGCGCTCCCGCTGACCATGCCGCCCCGCGAGCAGCTCGTCGAGCGCCCGAACCCCTAGGCTTTCGCGGCATGGGAGAGCG
>NZ_JANINT010000206.1 GCF_024509035.1 Nocardioides sp.
ACGAACCGCACTCCACGTGCACACGGTGGCCGGCGTGCTGGCGATCGTGACCTGGCTGGCCTTCCTCCTCGCCCCCGACGACACCACCCTCGGCGGCGACCTCACCGGCATCGTCGCGATCGCCCTGTGGTGGATCGTGGTCGCGGCCGGCCTGCTGATCCTGGTGCGCTGGCTGCCCAGCCGCGGCCGGCACGCCTCGGAGGGCCGCGAGGACAGCTGGTCCGACGGCCCGGGGCTCTCCATCCTCGCCCACGTCGGCATGCTGGTGGGCGTCTGCGTCTTCACCTGGGCCTACCTCTACGCCCACGTCTGAGCCGGCTCTGAGCCGATCCGGGGCGAGTAGGGTCGAGGATCATGCGCCTCGGATCCCTCCTCGCCGGCCCGCTCGTCACCGCACTCGCCACCGGGCTCGCCCTCGGCACCCCGGCGACGACGTACGCCGGGCGCCCGCCGGCCGACCGGCCGGCCGTGGTCGAGGCGCGGACCATCGGCCACTCGGTCCAGGGTCGGCCGATCAAGGCCTTCCGGCTCGGTGAGCGGGGCAAGCCCAAGGTGCTGCTGATCTCCACGATGCACGGCAACGAGGGCCACACCCGCCAGATCCTCGCCTCGCTGCGCGACGGGCGGCCGATCCACGGCATCAACCTGTGGGTGCTTCCCGTCTACAACCCCGACGGGCTGGCCCGGCACACCCGCAAGAACGCCCACGGCGTGGACCTCAACCGCAACTTCCCCTATCACTGGGCCGACCTCGACGGCAGCTACGAGTCGGGACCGCGGGCGGGCTCCGAGCCCGAGACCCGGGCGGCGATGCGGTTCCTGCGCACGATCCGGCCGCAGTGGATCATCAGCTTCCACCAGCCGCTGCACGGCGTCGACACCGACACCAAGAGCCAGCGGTTCTCCCGCCGGGTCGCCGACAAGCTGAACCTGCCGCGCAAGTCGTTCAACTGCGGCGGTGTCTGCCACGGCACGATGACCGGCTGGTTCAACCACCAGTTCCGCGGCTCCGCGCTCACCGCCGAGTACGGCTCACACCCGCCGCGTCGGCTGATGAGGAAGATCGCTCCCGGGCAGGTGCTCTCGATCTGGGGCGCCCGGCGATGAAGCGGGCGGTGCTGGTGCTGGCGTTGACGGCGCCGCTGTGGGCGCTGCCGCCCGCGGCCGGAGTCGCGGCGCCGACGTGCCAGGGCCTGCGCGCCACGATCGTGGGCACGCCCGGCGACGACGTGCTGGTCGGGACGTCCGGCCGCGACGTGATCGCCGGACTGGGCGGTGACGACGTCCTGCGTGGCCTCGGCGGGTCCGACGTGCTGTGCGGGGGCGCCGGCTCCGACCGGTTGTACGGCGGCGCCGACCGGCGCTGGCACGACCAGTTCCAGACGATCGCCACCGGCGACCGCCTCGACGGCGGCCCTGGCGACGACCTGCTCGATCCCGGCCCGCGCATCCGCGGCGCCGCGCTGGTCGAGCCCGACCTGCTGGTCTTCGCCAGCGCCGACGGCGTCACCGTCGACCTCGGGGCGCGCCGGGCCACCGGCCAGGGCACCGACCGGATCGTCTGGCGGCGCACGCTCGGCGTCGTCGGCTCACCCGGCGACGACCACCTGATCGGCACCGGCGCACCGGACCACCTCACCGGCGGGGCCGGGGCCGACCTCCTCGAGGGCCGCGGTGGACGCGACACGATCCGCGCCGACGCCGGCAACGACACGGTCTCGGGAGGGGCCGGCCCCGACGAGATCACCAGCCGCGGCGGGCGCGACACCATCAGCGGCGGCGCGGGCGACGACGTGGTCTCGCTGCACCGGGGCGGCGCCGACCGGGTCGACACCGGGGCGGGTGGCGACCTGCTGTTCGTCTGGCTCACGGCCGCCTCGAGCCTCACGGGCGCCGTCCTCGACTCGGGTGCTCCGGGGCCTGAGGAGTGGGACACCGACAGCCTCTACCTCAGCGCGCTGCGTCCGGTGCCGGGAGGGCCCTTCGCGGTCGACCTGGTCGCCGGGACGATCAGCCGCGACGACCAGCACGGCAGGCTGCTCGGCTGGTCCTCGCTCACCTTCTCGGTGCCCCGGGCGCGGCTCGACTACCTCGGCAGCGAAGGGCCCGACGAGGTGACGGTCGAGAGCCGGGCCCGGCTGCTGGCCGACGGCCGGGGCGGCAACGACTTCCTCGTCGGCGGCCCGCGCAACGACCGCCTGGTCGGTGGCGCCGGCCGCGACGTGGTCTACGGCAACGGCGGCACCGACACCTGCGACGCCGAGCGGATGCGCGGCTGCGAGAGGTAGGGCCCCGGCCTATCGGCCCTCGAAGACCGGCTTCTCCTTGGCCACGAACGCCGCGACGGCGGCCCGGTGGTCGGCGGTGGCGCCGGTCTTCTGCATCATCGCGCTCTCGACCTCGACGGCCTCCTCGAAGGAGTGCCCGGCGGCGTACGCCACGGACTGCCGGATGGCGCCGAGGGCGACCGTGGGCCCCGCGGCCAGGCGCGCTGCCAGCGCGCCGACCTCGGCCGCCAGCTCGTCGGCGGGCACGACCTTGGTCGCGAGCCCGAGCTCGAGCGCGTCGGCAGCGGGCACCGTGGAGGGGAAGTAGAGGAGCTCGATCGCCTTCGCCCGGCCCACCAGGCGCTGCAGGGTGTAGCTCGCGCCGGTGTCGCACGAGAGCGCGACGTTGGCGAAGGCCAGGTTGAAGCCGGCCGTGTCGGCCACGATCCGCAGGTCGCAGGCGAACGCCAGGCTCGCGCCGGCGCCCGCCGCCACGCCGTTGACCGCCGCGATCACCGGCTTGGCCATGCCGGCCAGCGTCGTGACGATCGGGTTGTAGTGCTTGTCGACGGTCGTGAACAGCAGGTCGCTGCCGCCGTTCTCCAGCAGCTCGATGTGCTCCTTGAGGTCCTGACCGGTGCAGAACGCCTTGCCGGTGCCGGTCAGGACGACGCAGCGCACCGCCGGGTCGTCGGCGACCGCACGGATCGTCTCGAGCAGCAGCTCCTTGGTCGCGATGTCGAGGCTGTTGTAGGCCTCGGGCCGGTTCAGTGTGATGGTGCCGACGCCGTCGGTGACGTCGAGCAGGACGGACGGCTGGGAAGGCTCGGTCATGGGCGCATCCTGTCAGGAGCCGGGAGACTGCTGAACAACTGTTCGTCGCAGCAGAGCGTGTTGGTCAGCAGTCTCCCAGGCACCGCGCGACGAAGCGGTCCGCGCCGGGCTTGAGACGCGTCGCCTCGGCGGTGAACAGCTCCGCGGCCGCGTGGCCCGGCCAGCCGGACGGCAGCAGTGCCGGCGGCAGGTCGGGATCGGTGAAGAGGAACTTGCGCCACTCGTGCACGAGGTGGAACCGGGCCGCGAACGCCGCCTCGTCCTCGTCCTCGTGGGCCGCGAGGTGCTGGGCGACGAGGTCGCCGGCCGCCGTGATCCAGCCGTCGTACGCCGCGCGCAGGGCCTCGAGGTCCCAGGCGGCGATCGGGGGAGGGTCGAAGTGGTCGGCCCGCGCCGTGCTGGCCGTGGCGGCATCGCGCTCGAGGACCGAGGGCAGCTCGGCCCGCTCGTAGGGGCTGACCCACACGTGGTCGGCGATCTCGGCGTACCCGATGAACGTGAGCCCGGCCCGCAGCCGGGTGCGGGCGGCCCGGCTGGCCGGCGGGGTGACGAACGCGAGGTGCCAGCGGCCGTCCCAGGTGTGGACCTCGCGCCGGTAGACGCGGTTGCCGGTGTCGTCGAG
>NZ_JANINT010000207.1 GCF_024509035.1 Nocardioides sp.
GCCGGCGAGTCCGGCCGCGGGTTCGCGGTCGTCGCGGCCGAGGTCAAGGAGCTCGCGACCGAGACCGCCCGCGCGACCGAGCTGATCGAGCGCGTGGTG
This sequence comes from Nocardioides sp., assembly GCF_024509035.1. Lineage (GTDB taxonomy): Bacteria > Actinomycetota > Actinomycetes > Propionibacteriales > Nocardioidaceae > Nocardioides. Next base: position 100 of record NZ_JANINT010000207.1, read on the forward strand.
GCCGAGGTGCGCAGCGGGACCCACGACGTGCTCGCCCACTCCGAGCAGATCGCCGCGGTCGTCGCGGAGGTCAGCTCGGCCCAGGCGACGATCTCCGGCGCCGCGGCCGCCCAGCGGGGCGCAGCCGACTCGGCGCGCGCCACCATCCAGGCGGTCGCGACCACCACCCAGCAGGTGACCGACGAAGTGGCTCAGCTGGCGTCGTCGGCATCCTGACCGCGGCCGGCGGCGCGCACCGGATCAGGCACGCCGTCGGGCGCGGAGCACCGCGTCCTGTACGTCGTGGGCGACGCCGTCCCGCGTCTCCTGACGCGGCCGCGCCTCGACCTGCACGTCGAAGAGCTCCGGATCGAGTGCGGGTCGCAGCTCCTCGGCGGTGAACAGCACGCCCGGCATCGACCACCGCAGTCCTGTGTGCGCGTCGTCCGGGTGGTGGCCGACGACCAGCAGTGTCCCGCCGGGCGCCACTGCCCTCGCCATCTGCCGGGTGGCCGCGAGCATGCCGTCGTCGAGCAGGTGCAGGAAGTGCGAGGTGACCAGGTCCCACTGCTCGCCGTCGGGCGCCCAGCCGCGCAGGTCGGCCTGGCGCCACTCGATCCGGTCCGCCACGCCACGTTCGGTCGCGTGTGCGGCCGCCCGCGCCAGCCCGGCCTCGGAGAAGTCGATGCCGGTGACCTGCCAGCCCTGCTCGGCCAGCCAGATCGCGTCGCCGCCCTCACCGCAGCCCAGGTCGACGGCGCGTCCGGGCGTCAGCCCCGCCGCCTCGGCGGCGAGCACCGCGTTCGGGCGACCACTCCACACGCGCCCGGGACCGCCGTACCGCTCGTCCCAGGAGGGCTGCTCGAACATCTCCGGCGTGATCTCGTGAGTCATGCGTCGAGTGTCGACGGTGCTACGTCGGATCGACAACGTTCGTTGCCGTTCCGGCAAACTGGTGCCATGAGCGACGAGATCGTCCAGGTGGGTCCGCGGCTCCGGGCGCTGCGTCAGCAGCGCGGCGCCACGCTGCGCGACCTCGCGGAGGAGACCGGCATCTCGGTCAGCACCCTCTCCCGGCTCGAGTCCGGGCAGCGCCGCCCCACGCTCGAGCAGCTGCTGCCTCTGGCCCGCGCCCACCGGGTCTCGCTCGACGAGCTGGTGGACGCACCCGCGACCGGCGATCCCCGGGTGCAGCTGCGGCCCGTGCGCCGGCACGGGCGGACGTTCCTGCCGCTCACCCGGCGCCCGGGCGGCCTGCAGGCCTACAAGATGGTGATGCTGCCCGAGCCGGACGCCGTCACCGACCTGCGCACGCACGAGGGCTACGAGTGGATCTACGTGCTGTCCGGGCAGCTGCGGCTGCTGCTCGGTGACCGCGACCTCACCCTCGGCCCGGGCGAGGTCGTCGAGTTCGACACCCGCACGCCGCACTGGCTCGGCAACCCCGGCCCGCACCCGACCGAGGCGCTGGCGTTGTTCGGCCCCCAGGGCGAGCGCATGCACGTGCGCTGAGCTAACCGATCGCGTCGACGATCTCCAGCGTCCGCGCCCACGCCGTCGCGCCCGGGTCGACGACCGCGAAGTGGTCACCGTCGACCTCGACCAGCTCGGCGGTCGCGCCGGCCGCCCGGGCTGCCCCGACGTACGCGCGCGACTGGCTGATCGGGACGATCTCGTCGTCGCGACCGTGCACGCACCAGACCGGTACGGCGAGCGGGACCTGGCGGATGGGGTCGACGCCGTCGTCCGCAGGGCCGGGCGGGTGACCGAGGAACCGCTCGACCGCACCACCGCCCAGGCCCAGCTCGTGGGCGGCGCGGAGGTCGAGCACCCCGGCCTGCGAGACGACGTGGGTCAGCCCGCCGCCGGCGGCGGCCCAGGTCGCGAGGTGCCCGCCGGCCGAGTGGCCGATCGCGACGACGGGGCCACCGGTGTCCGGGCGGGCGTCGATCGCGGCGCGGACGTCGCCGAGCGTGTCGGCCTCGCCGGTGCCGCGCCGGTACTCGATCGCCCACACCGTCCAGCCGGCGGCAACCAGGCTCGGCACGAGCGGTCGCGCGTACTCGATGCCGTACTCCGGCTTCCAGAAGCCGCCGTGCACGACGACCGCGACGCCGCGGGAGGTGCCGTCCGGGTCGGTGCGCTCGCCGTACTGCGCGGGGTCGTCGCCGTAGGCGACCCGCCGGGCCTCGGTGCTCATCGGGCGCTCGCCGTCCGATCCGGCCGAGCCGCAGGCCGCGGCGGCCGCGAGCCCGGACAGCGCGAGGAAGGAACGTCGGCGCATGCCGGGCATTCGGAGTGCGAGCCCCGGTGGACTGCTCCCGCGCGCACGATCAGGACAGCGCCGCCGGCATCGTGGCGGTCCAGGCGGCACGCAGCTCCTCGAGCGGCACCTCGAACTGCCCCTCGACCACGAGCGCGTCGCCGCCGGTGACGCCGAGCGGGGCGATCGGGACGCCGTGCCGCTCCGCCAGCTCGACCAGGCGGCCCGCCTCGCCGTCGGGGACGGTGACGACCACCCGGGCCGTGGACTCGCTGAACAGCGCGACGAACGGGTCGCCCGCCACCTCGACCGACACCCCGATGCCGTGGCGCAGCGCCGACTCGGCCAGCGCCTGCGCGAGCCCGCCGTCGGAGAGGTCGTGCGCCGAGGAGACCAGCCCGACGGCGTCGTGCAGCAGGGCCGCGAGGTCGCGCTCGGCCGCGAGGTCGACGCGCGGCGGCTGGCCGCCGAGGTGCCCGTGCACGACGTGGGCCCACTCGGAGCCGGACAGCTCCTCGCGGGTCTCGCCGAGCAGGAACACCCGCTCCCCGCCGGCCGCCCAGGCCGACGGCGTACGACGGGTGACGTCCTCGATCACGCCGAGGACCGCGACCACCGGGGTCGGCAGGATCGCGGTCTCGCCGGTCTGGTTGTAGAGGCTGACGTTGCCGCCGGTCACGGGCACACCGAGCTCGAGGCAGCCGTCCTTGAGGCCGCGGCAGGCCTCGGCGAACTGCCACATCACCGCCGGGTCCTCGGGCGAGCCGAAGTTGAGGCAGTCCGAGATCGCCAGCGGCACCGCGCCACCGGTCGCCACGTTGCGGTAGGACTCGGCCAGGGCGAGCTGCGCGCCGGCGTACGGGTCCAGCTTGGCGAAGCGACCGTTGCAGTCGGTCGCGATCGACACGCCGAGGTTGGTCTCCTCGTCGACCCGGACCATGCCGCTGTCGCTCGGCTGCGCGAGCACGGTGTTGCCGCGCACGTAGCGGTCGTACTGGTCGGTGATCCACGACTTGTCGCAGAGGTTGGGGCTCGCGACCAGCGTGAGCAGCGTCGAGCGCAGCTCGTCGCCGGAGGCCGGGCGCGGCAGCGACTCGGCGGCGTCGGCCTGGAGCTCGTCCTGCCAGGAGGGGCGCTCGAAGGGGCGGTGGTACGTCGGACCGTCGTGCGCGACCGAGCGCGGCGGAACGTCGACCACCCGCTCGCCGTGCCAGTCGATCTGCAGGCGACCGGTGTCGGTGACCTCGCCGACGACCACGGCCTCGACGTCCCACTTGGCGCAGATCGCGAGGAACGCCGCGACGTCGTCGGGCTCGACGACCGCCATCATCCGCTCCTGCGACTCGCTCATGAGGATCTCCTCGGGAGCGAGCGTGGAGTCGCGCAGCGGCACCCGGTCGAGCTCGACGTGCATGCCGCCGTCACCGGCACTGGCCAGCTCGGAGGTGGCGCAGGACAGGCCGGCGCCGCCGAGGTCCTGGATGCCGGCCACCAGGCCCGCGGCGAAGATCTCGAGCGTGCACTCGATGAGGAGCTTCTCCATGAAGGGGTCGCCGACCTGCACGCTGGGCCGCTTGGCCGGACCGTCGGCGTCGAAGGTCTCCGAGGCCAGCACGGACACGCCACCGATGCCGTCGCCGCCGGTGCGGGCGCCGTACAGGATCACCTGGTTGCCGACTCCGGAGGCCTTGGCGAGGTGGAGGTCCTCGTGGCGCAGCACGCCGACGCAGAGCGCGTTGACGAGCGGGTTGCCGAGGTAGGTCTCGTCGAACACCGCCTCGCCGCCGATGTTCGGCAGGCCCAGGCAGTTGCCGTAGCCGCCCACACCGGCCACGATCCCGGGCAGGACCCGGTGGGTGTCCTCGGCGTCGAGCGGGCCGAAGCGCAGCGGGTCCATCACCGCGACCGGGCGGGCACCCATCGCGAGGATGTCGCGGACGATGCCGCCGACGCCGGTCGCGGCACCCTGGTAGGGCTCGACGTACGACGGGTGGTTGTGCGACTCGATCTTGAACGTGACCGCGTAGCCGTGCCCGATGTCCACGACGCCGGCGTTCTCGCCGATACCGGCCAGCAGGCGGCCCCCCGACTCCGAGTCGGACTCGCGCTCGGCGAGCATGTCCGCGAGCTCGGAGAACTGCTTGAGGTGGACCTTGGAGCTCTTGTAGGAGCAGTGCTCGCTCCACATCACCGAGTACATCGCCAGCTCCGAGCTGGTGGGCCGGCGCCCGAGGATCTCGCGGATCCGCGCGTACTCGTCGGCCTTGAGGCCGAGATCGGCCCACGGCTGGTCGTGGTGAGGGTCCTCGGCGGCGACGGCGACGGTGTCCAGCACGGCGTCAATCTACCGAGCCGCCCCCACCCGGGCGCGCGTGGGCCGTACGTCGGCACGCCCGGCGTCCGCGGCGGATCCCGGGGCACCCGGGACGATCGCCTCTGGTGCCGTTCCCCGCCTCGACCGAGGATTAGTGGATCCGAATGACCGAGGAGTGGTCATGGCCTTCACACCAGGGGGCCTGCGCAGGCTCCGGCGGCTCGCCCTCGCGGCCGCGCTCGTGACGATCGCCTCGATGCTGGCTGCGCCCGCGGCGCAGACCAGCAGCCCGGTCCGCCTGGATCCGGCAGCGCTCGACCGCGGGGCGGACCCCGCGATCGCGCACCTGGTCCGCGACACGATCCGCGACGGCGACCTCCGCGTCCCGGCCACCGTCCGCGGACGCCACGAGGCGCTGTGGGCGGTCGCGGGGGGCTACGTGGTGCGCGACTACAACGTGGGCCCGCGCCGCCTGGTCCGCCTCACGTTCATCGACCCGGCCGGCGAGCGCCGCACGCTCGCGTCGTCCCACGACTGGATCGACGTCGCGGTCTCCGACACCGGGACGGTGCTGGCGGTCCGGAGGCCGCTCGGCCCCACCGGCCTGCGCTCGGAGATCACCGTCATCGCCCCGGCGACCGGCGAGGTGGTCGCCACGAAGACGCTCCGGCTGGCCACGCTGGTGGCCGTCACCGACGGCCGCGTCCTGCTCGCCCGACGCTCCCACTGGCACCACCCGGTCACCCAGTGGTGGAGCCTCGCGCGCGACCGGATGCGCACGATCCACGACCAGGCCGCCGTCCGCGCGGACGTCGCCCACGACCGCATCGTCTTCGGCACCCCCGGCGCCGGCGAGTTCTGCACCCGGGTGGCGCCGCTGTCCCACCCGGCCCGGACCCTGTGGCGCAGCTGTGACACCGCGGTGCACGCGTGGTCACCCGACGGGACCCGGGCGCTCGCGACCTGGGCCTACTTCGACGCGGCGGGGACCGACCGCTGGTGGGTCGTCGACGGGCGCACCGCGACCCGGCAGGCGCAGGTGACCGGCCGGCTCGACTGGACCGCCGTCTGGGAGGACGACGGCCACGTCCTCGCGCTGGCCCAGGGTGACGCCGGGGGTGCGGCGATCGTCCGCTGCGACCTCACCGGTGCGTGCGAGCGGGCGAGCCGGGTGTGGGACGTGCCGCTGCCCTCGGAGCCGTCGCTGTACTACGAGCCTCCGCCGGTGGTGCTGGCCCAGCGCTGAGCCTGGATCCAGCCCTACTTCAGCAACCCGTCGGCGACGACCTCGAGCATGGGCCGGACGGCCTCGGGGTCGAGCTCGCCCTGGTCGGCGACGGTCGCGACGCCACCGACGAGTCGGCAGACCTGCAGGGTGTCGACGTCGGCGCGCAGGCACCCGTCCTCGCGCAGCCGGTCGATCACCCGCTCGTTGGCCTGCGCCAGGACCTGGCACTTGGTCATGATCGGGGACGCCGGGTCGCCCATCGCCGAGGTGATCTTGGCGGGGCCGCCGCGGTGCTGGCTGATCAGCCCGACGTACTCCTGGAACCAGTTGAGGAGCAGCTCGCGATCCGAGCCCTCGTGGGCGAGCGCCTTGTCGGCGGTCTCGGAGACCTTGGCGACCCAGGACTGCATGATCGCGTCGAGCAGGTTCTCGCGCTTGGGGAAGTGGCGGTAGAGCGTGCCCGGGCCGACGCCGGCCCGCTTGGCGACCTCGTCGAGCGAGGCGTCATAGCCCTGCTCACGGAAGACCTCCCGTGCGACCTCGACGATCCGGTCGTAATTGCGCCTGGCATCGGCACGCACGGAGATCTCACCTCTTCGAAAAAAGTCTTGCTAACCGGAGACCGTCTCCGTATCGTGGTGGAGGAAGCGGAGCCATCCTCCGGATCTACTGTACCTCGGCCCGCCGGGCCAGAACAGGACTCATCACATGTCCTCGCGTGACACTCGCCCCACCACTCGCTCCCCGCAGCTCCCCACCGACCTCCCGCCGAACGCGGGACGGGCGGCCACCGGCATCGCGATCGTGCTGGTCGCCCAGCTCATGCTCGTCCTCGACGCGACCGTCGTGAACGTCGCACTCCCCCGCATCGACGCCGACCTGGGCTTCGGCCCCGCGTCGCTGTCGTGGATCCTCAACGCCTACACGCTCGCCTTCGGCGGCCTGCTGCTCCTCGGCGGCCGGCTCGGCGACGTCTTCGGCCGGCTCAAGGTCTTCGAGGCCGGCCTGGCCGTGTTCACCCTCGGCTCGGCCCTCGGCGGCCTCGCCCAGTCCCCGGGCCAGCTGATCGCCGCCCGCACGCTCCAGGGCGTCGGCGCAGCGCTCGCCGCCCCCGGCGTGCTGGCCCTGCTCACCACCAGCGCACCCGACGAGGCGGCTCGCAACCGGGCCTTCGCCCTGTTCGGGGCGGTCTCCTCCGGCGGCGCCTCCATCGGCCTGCTGCTCGGCGGGCTCCTCACCGACGTCGGCTCGTGGCGCTGGACGCTGTTCATCAACGTCCCGATCGGCATCGCCGTGCTGCTCCTCGCGCCGCGGTACGTCGACGAGACCGCTCGCCGCCCCGGCCGCTTCGACGTGGTCGGCGCCTTCACCGCGACGTTCGGCGCCGTCTCGCTCGTCTGGGCACTGATCGGCACGCCGGAGCACGGCTGGACCTCCGCGCGCACGATCGGCGGGTTCGCCGTCGGCCTCGCACTGCTGGCGCTCCTGGCGCGCACCGAGGTGCGCCACCCGCACCCCATGGTCCAGCCCCACCTGGTGCGCAACCGGGCCCGCGTCGCCGCCCTCGCGGTGATGGCCCTGGTGATCGGCGCGAACCTGTCGATGTTCTTCCTGGTCGTGCAGTACGTCCAGGGTGTGCTCGGCTTCGGCCCGATGACGGCCGGCGCGGCGTTCCTGCCGTTCAGCCTCGGCATCTTCGCGATCTCGCGGGTGACCCCCCAGCTGCTCCCCCGCCTCGGGGCTCGCATGATGATCCTCGCCGGCAGCGCGGCGCTGGCGGTCGCCTACGCCTGGCTCAGCACGATCGGCACCGACGACACCTACCTCGCGGCGGTGTTCGGTCCGATGCTCATCGCCGGCCTCGCCACGGGCGTCGTGTTCATGCCGATCACCGCGACGGTGCTCGGCGGCGTCGAGCCCGAGCACGCCGGATCGGCCTCCGGCCTGCTGCAGACCACGCAGCAGCTCGGCAGCGCCGTGGGCGTGGCCGCGATCGTGTCGGTCTACGCCGCGGGCGCCGTACCGGGCGAGTTCGTGCCCGGCCTGCAGGCCGCGTTCCTGACCTCGGCGGCGTTCGCCGCGGCCGCGGTCGTGGTGGCCGCCCTCGCCCTGCCCGCCCGCTCCCCGCGCCCGGTGCAGATCGCCGAGGAGGAGCTCGAGGCGGTGGCCGTCGAGGGGGTGGCCGCCGAGGGGGTGGCGGTCGAGGCCGCCTGACGCAGCGCTCTCACGCAGCACCTACGCACAGGGAACCCGACGGGTCAGCTGGCCTCCGCCCAGGCGGAGGTCGGCTGGCCCGTCTCGTCGTGGGCCGCGGCCTCCTCGAGGGTGGGTGCGTGCACGGGCGTCCAGCGCGTGCCGTCCCACCACCAGTGGCCGTCGGCGCTCGCGAGCGGCACGCCGCCCTCGGCCGGGTCGGCGTGGAAGTGCGGCACCGGCCCCAGGCAGGGCGGGCTCGTCCAGGTGTCGTCCATGTCGTTCCCCCTCGGACGCTCGATCGGCACTCTCCACCCCAGCCTGAGCCGATCGACCGGACGCCCGCTGTGGCTTGCGGGAACCTTGCGCCGGCGCCGCTGAATTACAGATCTGTAGTTCCGACGAAGCCTGTGACGGGTGTGAAAACTGAGGTTATGGTGGCGTGGCCTCGATGGGATGCGCCGCTGCTTCCCCCAGCTTCCCAACCCCTGGAGACCACCATGTTCCGCCCGTCCGCCCGGACCCCGCGCGCCCTGTTACGCCGTCTGCTCGTCGCCGCGACCGGGGGTGCGCTCGCCGTCACGACGGTGGCGATCGTCGGCGCCGGCAGCTCCGCCGACGCCGGCACGACGCGTGCCGCGGCGAGCACCTCCGCGGCGGCGAAGCGGGCCACGAACGTCGTCACCCCCGGCGACTTCACCGGCTACGGCTTCGACCAGTGCCGCACCCCCGAGCAGTGGAAGATGAACCGCTGGCTGCAGAGCTCGCCGTTCCTCGCGGTCGGCATCTACATCTCCGGCGACTCCCGGGCCTGCCGCGAGCAGCCCAACCTCACCCCGACCTGGGTGAGCACCCAGCTGGCCAACGGCTGGCGGTTGCTGCCGATCACGCTCGGACCGCAGGCCTCCTGCCAGCCCCGCTTCCCGCGGTACGGCGACGACGAGACGATCATCCCGCGACCGGGCGCCAACGGCGGCTACAGCGCTGCCAAGAAGCAGGGCAACGCCGAGGCGATCACGGCCGTCCAGGCCGCGACCGACCTCGGCATCGCCCCGGGCAGCACGCTCTGGTACGACCTCGAGGGCTTCGACCTGCGCAACACCAACTGTCGCGAGTCCGCGCTGGCGTTCCTCAGTGGCTGGACCTGGCAGATCCGTCAGCTCGGCTACGTCTCCGGCGTCTACTCCAGCGCCGGCTCGGGCATCAAGATGCTCGACGACGCCCGGGTCAACCGGCCCGACGAGGTCGTGCTCCCCGACCAGATCTGGGTGGCGCGCTGGGACGGCGTGGCGAACACCTCCACGTCGTACCTCCGCGAGGACGGCTGGCGCCCGCACGCCCGGATCAAGCAGTACCAGGGCGGCCACGACGAGCGGTGGGGCGGCGTCACGATCAACATCGACAGCAACTTCCTCGACGTCGGCCGCGGGTCGGTGGCGGTGCCCGAGACCCACTGCGGCGGCGTGAAGATCGGCTACGGGGTCTACCCCACGCTGCAGCCGCCCACCACCGGCGCGACCCCGCCGCCCGCGAAGGTGAAGGCGCTGCAGTGCCTCCTGCAGGAGCAGGGCCTGTACGCCGGCAAGGTCAACGGCCTCTACACCACGCGCACCCAGAAGGCGGCCAACGCCTGGCAGGCCCAGGTCGGGCTGACCGTGTCGACGACCTGGTCGCGGCGCAACTGGGTGTCGCTGCTGAGCGCAGGCGAGCCCACCCTGGTCAAGTTCGGGTCGGTCGGTCCGGCCGTGCGTCGCGTCCAGCGCGCGCTCAACGCCGTCACCGACCGCGACGTCCCGGTGAAGGCCACCGGCGTCTTCGACGCGCGGACCACCAGCGCGCTGAAGGCCTGGCAGAAGTTCGTCGGCCTCGACGTCACCGGCGTGGCCGGCAACCAGACGTGGCGGGCGCTCAACTCCGCGCGAGTGCGCCGCTGACCCCAGCCGTTGCGGACGGGCTCAGCCCGCGGGCGGACCGACCACCAGCGCGACACCCGTGAGGGCGCCGACCGCGACCACGCCGGCGACGGTGCCGTGCAGCGGGTTGCGCAGCAGCCAGCCGGCGACCCGGTCGGCGGGGCCGGAGCCGATCGAGCCGCGCAGCCGCCAGGTCTCGCCGAGGGCCGAGCGGCGCTCGGCGTGGCGCTCGAAGAGCACGGTCGCGAACGGCGGCACCGCGGCGACCAGGCCGAGCGCCAGCCGGCGTACGGTCCAGCGCTGGTCGACGGCGACGAGCACGGTCGTCAGGCAGTAGCCGATGAAGACGACGCCGTGGGCCATGCCGAAGACCCGGACCCCGAGCTCGGTGGTGTCGGTGACGTACTTGAGGAACATCCCGCTCAGCAGCAGGGCCCAGGTCACCGCCTCGGCGAGGGCCAACCGGCGGAACAGGCGCAGCGGGGTCACGCGAGCACACGCTCCACGAGGCTGGTGAAGAACCCGAGACCGTCGGTGCCAGGGCCGGTCAGCGTCTCGACCGCGTGCTCGGGGTGGGGCATCAGCCCGACGACGTTGCCGCGCTCGTTGGTGACGCCGGCGATGTCGCGCAGCGAGCCGTTGGGGTTGCCGTCGAGGTAGCGCGCCACGACCTGGCCCTCGCCCTCGAGCCGGTCCAGGGTCGCCGCGTCGGCGACGTAGCCGCCCTCGCCGTTCTTGAGCGGGACGGTGATCTCGGCGCCGGTCTCGTAGGCCGAGGTCCACGGGGTGCTGGCGTTCTCGATGCGCAGCCGCTGGTCACGGCAGACGAACTTGCGGTGGTCGTTGCGGATCAGGGCGCCGGGCAGGAGGTGGGACTCGCACAGGATCTGGAAGCCGTTGCAGATGCCGAGCACGGGCATCCCGCGGTGGGCGGCCTCGACGACCTCGCTCATCACCGGCGAGAAGCGCGAGATCGCGCCGCAGCGCAGGTAGTCGCCGTACGAGAAGCCACCCGGAAGGATCACGGCGTCGACACCGCGCAGGTCGTGGTCGCCGTGCCAGAGCGCGACGGCCTCGTGCCCGCCGACGCGGACGGCGCGCTGCGCGTCGACGTCGTCGAGCGAGCCGGGGAAGGTGACGACCCCGATCTTCACGACTGCACCGTCTCCACGGCGGCCGGGGTGGTCTCGACGGAGACCGTGAAGTCCTCGATCACCGGGTTGGACAACAGGGTCTCGGCCATCTGCCGGACCTGCTCGAGCACCTCGTCGGTGAGGTCACCGTCGATCTCCAGCTCGAAGCGCTTGCCCTGGCGGACGTCCGTGACGCCGCTGAACCCCAGGCGGGGCAGGGCGCCGAGGACGGCCTTGCCCTGGGGGTCGAGGATCTCGGGCTTGGGCATGACATCGACGACTACGCGCGGCACGGGGCACAGTCTAGGGGGCCGCCCGCGGGGCCCTCCCCGCGCCGCCGCGCCATGGACGAAGGGCTGGGCCCGGAGGGCTGCGCCTCGGGAGGGCACACTGGAGGCATGAGCATGCGCACCCCGATGCCGGGCGCCTCCCCGCTGAAGCTGGAGTTCCCCCAGTCCCTGGCGGTCTACGACGACTACGCCGCGGCCCAGAAGACCGTCGACTACCTCTCCGACAACCACTTCCCGGTGCAGCACCTGATGATCGTCGGCACCGACCTCAAGCGCGTCGAGCGCATCACGGGCCGCCTGACGACCGGACGGGTCGCCCTCGGCGGGGTGCTCTCGGGCCTGTGGCTCGGCCTGTTCGTGGGGCTGATCTTCGCGATGTTCGTCGACGAGAACGCGTTCGCGATGATCGTCTCCACCGTGCTCTTCGGCGCGGTCTTCGGCCTGATCTGGGCCCTGCTCGGCTACGCCCTCACCCGCGGCCAGCGCGACTTCTCCTCGGTCACCCAGGTCGTGGCCACCAAGTACGAGGTGCTGGTCGAGCACAAGGTGGCCGCCCGGGCCCGCGAGCTGCTCGCCGGCCTGCCCGGCGCGCTGCCCAACCCGTTCGCGTAGGCACGCTGCGGTGGTTTCGAGGTGCGAGGGCCGCCAGGCCCGAGCCTCGAGACCACCCGGTGTCAGTGCAGCTCGCGCTTGAGGATCTTGCCGGTCGACGTCATCGGCAGCGAGGTGACGAACTCGACCTTGCGGGGGTACTTGTAGGCCGCCATCTGCTCCTTGCACCACGCGACCAGCTCGGCCTCGATGAGGTCGGCGCCCTCCTTGCGGATGACCACGGCCTTGATCTCCTCGCCGTGGCTCTCGTCCGGCACCCCGATGACCGCGGCCAGCGAGACGGCCGGGTGGGTGAGCAGGACCTCCTCGATCTCGCGCGGGTACACGTTGTAGCCGCCGCGGATGATCATGTCCTTGGAGCGGTCGACGATGTAGTACCAGCCGTCCTCGTCGCGACGGGCCAGGTCACCGGAGCGGAACCAGCCGTCCTGGATCACCTCGGCGGTCGCCTCGGGGCGGTTGTAGTAGCCCTTCATCACGTTGTGGCCCTTGATCGCGATCTCGCCGATCTCGTCGGCGCCCTCGACCGTCTGCCACTGCGGGTCGATGAGCCGCATCTCGACGCCGGGCACGGGCGTGCCGATCGAGCCGGGACGCGCGGGCTCGCCGTACCGCGAGAAGCTCGCGACCGGCGAGGTCTCCGAGAGCCCGTAGCCCTCGAGGATCGTGATGCCGAAGCGCTTCTCGAACTCCTTGTGCACCTCGACCGGCAGCGCCGAGCCGCCGGCGACCGCCACGCGGAGGTTGTCGCGCAGCGCCGAGACGTCGATGCCGTCCTCGAGCGCGCCGAGCAGGCCCCAGTACATCGTGGGGACGCCGGCGAAGAACGTGATCTTCTCCTTGAGCATGAGCTCGAGGGCCGCGTGCGACTCGAAGCGCGGCAGCATCACCACGGTGCCGCCGTACGCGAACGCGCCGTTCTGGCTCACGGTCTGGCCGAAGGAGTGGAACAGCGGCAGCACGCACAGGTAGGTGTCGGGCGTGGCCGGGTCGGCACCGAACAGCGGCTCGCCGAGCAGCGCGTTGTCACGCATGTTGCGGTGCCGCAGCTCGGCGCCCTTGGGCTGCCCGGTGGTGCCAGAGGTGTAGAGGATGACCGCCGTGTCGTCCTCGTCGGTCGCGACCGTCTCGAACTCGGCCGACTGGCCGCCCATCGCCTGGGCCATCGTCTCGGTGCCCTCGATCGGCGAGGGGTCGCCCAGCCCGGCGGTGATCACGAAGAAGTGCTCGCAGCCCTCGGTCTGGGAGAAGCCGGCGTGCCCGGCCTCGCCCATCGGGAGCTCGGGGGTGCCCTGGAAGCAGAAGTACGCCTTCGCGTCGGAGTCGGCGAGGTGGTAGGCGACCTCGCGGCCCTTGAGCAGCACGTTGAGCGGCACGACGGTCGCACCGGCCTTGAGGATGCCGAAGTAGACGACGGTGAAGTACGGCAGGTTGGGGCACGTCAGCGCGACCTTGTCGCCCGGCCGGATGCCGCGCGAGACCAGCAGGTTGGCCACCATGTTGGAGAACGTGTCGACCTCGCCGTAGCTGAGCCGGGTGTCCCCGAGCACGATCGCGGTGCGGTCGGGGTAGGACGCGGCGCCGTCCTCGAGCAGGGTCGCCAGGTTGTACGTCGTCATGGGCGTGGCCTCCATCACTGCGGGTGTGGACCCAACCTACTCACCGGTCACGTGAGGGCGACCACACCGGGTCCGAATCCCGACGGGCGTCGCGACGGCCCGGGCGACTCAGGCGCCGAGGACCCGCGCCGCCCGGCGCAGGTCGGAGCGGACGGCGCGGGGTGCGACCAGCGAGAGCACCCGGGCCGGCAGCGCCGCGATCCCGCGACCGGTGACCCGCATCGTCGCGGCGACGTCACAGCCGGTGGCCGTCTCGGCGAAGTCGAGGGTGAGCACGGCGTCGAAGCCGCGCCAGGTGCCGCGCTCGGACCAGCGCCGCGGCCGGTCGAGCTCGGTGGTCTCCATCAGCGGACGCAGCCCCGGGCTGGTGACGTCGACCCAGGTCTGGCCGACCCGGACCTCGCCGTCGACGTCCTCGACCCGCGCCAGGCTGGACTGCCAGGCCGGGCGGTTGTGCGGGTCGGCGAGGTAGTCGAACGCCACCTCCCGCGACACCGGGAACGCGACCGCTACCACGTCTCGCCCGTCAAGAGCTCGTACGCCTCGACGTACCGGCTGCGGGTGCGTTCGACGACCTCGGGCGGCAGCGGCGGCGGCGCCTCGCCGGAGCTGCGGTCCCAGCCGGACTCCGGGGAGAGCGCCCAGTTGCGCACGATCTGCTTGTCGTACGACGGCTGCGCACGGCCCGGCTCCCACTCCGCCGCCGGCCAGAACCGCGACGAGTCCGGCGTGAGCACCTCATCGGCGAGGACGGTGGTGCCGTCGGGGCGGGCCCCGAACTCGAGCTTGGTGTCGGCCAGGATGATGCCGCGCTCGCGGGCGATGCCCTCGGCGCGGGCGTAGACCCGCAGCGTCAGGTCGCGCAGCTCGGCCGCACGCTCTTCGCCGACCGTCGCCGCGACCGCGTCGTACGAGACGTTCTCGTCGTGCTCGCCGAGCTCAGCCTTGGTGGCAGGGGTGAAGATCGGCTCGGGCAGGCGGCTGCCGTCGACCAGCCCGTCGGGCAGCGCGATGCCGCAGACCGCGCCCGAGGCCTGGTAGTCGAGCAGGCCCGAGCCGGTGAGGTAGCCGCGGGCGACGCACTCGACGGGATACATGTCGAGCCGCTGGCACACGACGGCGCGGCCCCTCACGACGTCGGGGACGTCGGTGGAGATCACGTGGTTGGGCACCAGGTCGGCGAGCTGGTCGAACCACCACAGCGACATCCGGGTGAGGATCTCGCCCTTGTCGGGGATCGTCGTGTCGAGCACGAAGTCGAAGATCGAGATCCGGTCGCTGGCGACCATCAGCAGGTCGCCGCTCGGCAGCTCGTAGAGGTCGCGCACCTTGCCGGAGTGCAGGTGGGTGGCGCCGGGGATCGCCGGGGCGGTGGGGATGTTCAGCTCGGGCACACCCGCAGCCTAGGGGCCCGAGCGCTCAGCACCCGCAGCTGTAGTACGTGACGTCCCAGTGGTTGCCCTCGTCGGCGTACACGTTGCCCGACGCGGCCCGGTACTGCGCGGCGCCGTCGCTGCGCTGACCGATGTAGGTGTAGGTGGAGTGGATCCACGACGTCAGGCACGTGGTCCGTGAGAAGTCGAGCTTGTAGCCGTTCCAGTGGCTGTAGGTGCCCGACGCGTGGCCGGTCTCGGTGCCGCCGGTGATGGTCAGGCCGCAGCCGCTGGCCCGCTCGAGCGTGATCGCACCGTCGATCGTGGCCTGGCGGATGCCCTCGAACGAGGTGCACGTCGGGGTGTAGCGGTCGGTGCAGCCGCCCGAGGAGGTCCAGCCGATGCCGGCCGCGGAGAGCTGCGACGCGGCGCTGGACTGGGTGACCGCCGAGGCGGGCGCGGTGGCGCCGACGGTCAGGCCGAGGGCCGAGAGGAGGGTGAGCAGGACAGTGAGGAGGATCGTTCCCGAGATTCGCTTCATGTGCTCCACCCTGCCCACGGCGCGGCCGGGCCTGGCAAGAGGGAAAACCCTCTGATGGCCGACCTGTCAGCCCGAGACCCGCCGCCACGGCGGCGGGTCGCCCTGCAACCACCACTCCAGCCGTCGGGTCATCCAGGGCAGCGCGAGGTAGGTCATCACGGGCGTCATCACGAGCACCGAGACGAGCACCCGCAGCGGCAGCAGCCAGTCGGCGAGGTACTCCTTGCCCAGCCAGTTGACCACCAGGCTGAGCGGGAAGAACACCAGGAAGATCACGCCCATCTGCTTCCACCGCGGCGGGGCGGGCGGCGCGGGGCGCAGGTCCTGCGCGTCGTGGGTGACGGGCGGGTCGAACCAGCCCTCGATGCCGGTACGCCGCTCCACGCGCGACTCGCCCACCAGCCCCTGCGCGGCGCCCAGCCACCACGCGCGCTGCGGGGAGGCCTCCCACGCCGCCAGCGAGGCCTCGTCGGCGAAGCGGTAGAGCATGTGCCACTCCTCGGCCTCGGACGCCGGCCGCACCCAGCCGTGCCCGAGGAACCCGTCGAACCGGCTGGCCAGGGCGGAGCCCGCACGGATCCAGGCCTGCATCTCGTCGCGGTGGCCCGGCGCGACGGTGCGGGTGATCGACACGGTGACGGGTGCGCTCATGCGGGTGATCGTCCGGGGGCCGCGGGCGCGCGCGCAAATCCGGTTTGGCACAGTGTCGTCATGCCGGAGTCTGCAGCCGAGATGTACGCACGGATCACCGCCGCCGCCGAGGAGGGCCGCCTGCCCGCTCCCGCGATGGCCGACTGGGACGTCTTCCCGTGGGAGGTCGCCGACGGCGCCGTCGTGCCCAAGGTCCTGGCCTCCCCCGGCGCGGAGAAGCCACGGCAGGGCGAGCCCGGCGGGAGCGACTGCCTCGCCTGCACCGGCTTCGAGCCGGGCCGGATCGTCTGGGAGGACGAGCACTGGGTCCTCACCACCTCCCCCGAGCCCACCGGCCTCCCGGTCGTGCTGACCCTGTGGACCCGCGAGCACCTCGACGTCGGCGACTTCGACGACGAGCACGCCGCCGAGCTCGGACGCATCGCCAACCGTCTCGTGCGGATCATCGAGGCGATGCCGGGCATCGGCCGGGCGCACGTCAACCGCTGGGGCGACGGCTCCGCGCACTCCCACGTGTGGTTCTTCGCCCGCCCCGAGGGGTTCGCCCAGATCAAGGGCTCCTACGCCGTGGAGTGGGACGACATCCTCCCGCCGGTGCCCGAGGAGACCCGCCGCGCCGACCTCCACACCATCGCCACCAAGCTGGCCAACTGGGGCGGGCACGCCCGCGTCTGACGCCGACCCGCTGGCCACCCCCGGGACGTCATACACCGCCACGCTCAGAGAACGCACGCTCCGTATGACATCCCGAGGGCCGCAGGAGCATGGGGACGAGGAGCCGGCGTACGAGCCGCACCCCCACCGCTGGCGGATCCTGGGCGTCTCGCTGGTCGTCGGCTTCATGGCGCTGCTCGACGTCTCGATCGTCAACGTCGCGATCCCCTCGATGCGCACCGGGCTGCACACCTCCTCAGCGACCGTGCAGTGGGTGGTGTCCGGCTACGCCCTGGCGTTCGGGCTGACGCTCGTGGCCGGCGGCCGGCTCGGCGACGCCTACGGCCGGCGCCGGATGATGCTCATCGGCCTGGTGTGCTTCGTGGTGTCGAGCGTCGCGGTCGGGTTCGCACCGAACGTCGAGAGCGTGATCGCCGCCCGCCTGCTGCAGGGCGCGTCGGCCGGTGTGCTGACCCCGCAGAACTCCGGGCTCATCCAGCAGCTGTTCCGTGGCCGCGAGCGGGCGCGCGCGTTCGGCGTCTTCGGGTTCACGGTGTCGGTGTCCTCGGCGACCGGGCCGGTGCTCGGTGGCCTGATCATCGCGCTGGCCGGTGACCAGGACGGCTGGCGCTGGCTGTTCTGGGTCAACGCCCCGATCGGGCTGATCGCCCTCGTCGCCGTCGCCCGGCTGGTGCCGCGCCGCCCACCGGAGACGATCGCCGCCGGCACCCGCATCGACGTGCCCGGCGCGCTGCTGCTGGGCGCGGCGGTGCTGTGCCTGCTCTACCCCGTGGTCAGCGTCGAGGGCGGGGCCCGGCTCCCCCTGGTGCTGCTCGCCGGCGTCCCGCTGTTCACGTGGGGCTTCGTGCGCTGGGAGCGGCGTACGGCGCGGCGCGGCCACGCGCCCCTGCTCGACATCGCGTTGCTGCGTCGACTGCCGGGCTACCTCAACGGGCTGCTGGTCGGGGGGCTGTACTTCACCGGGTTCACGGGCCTGCTGCTCGTGTGCTCGATCTACCTGCAGGACGGGCTGGGCCACACCCCGCTCGAGGCCGGCCTGCTCATCATCCCCTTCGCGCTCGGGTCGGCGATCAGCGCGCCGCTCGCCGGCCGGGTGGTCTCCGACGCCGGCCGGCGCCTGACCGTGGGAGCGCTGGTCGCGACGATCACCGGCGTCCTGCTGGTCGCGGTGCTGGTTCCGGGTCGGGACCCGCTGTGGCCGTGGCTGGTCCCGACCCTGTTCCTCACCGGTCTCGGTGGTGGCGCCGTCGTGTCACCGAACATCACGCTCACCCTGGCCGAGGTGCCGCTGCGGATGGGCGGTGCGGCGGGCGGCGCGCTGCAGACCGGTCAGCGGATCGGCGCCTCGATCGGAGCCGCCGTGCTCGTCACCGTCTACCAGGTCAGCGCCGGCGCCGGATCGGACGGCACCGCGCTGCGCGCGGCCCTCCTCACCGCGGTCGTGCTCCTGTCCCTGGCCCTGCTGATGGCGATCCGAGCCCTGCGCGACGAGCGGTCTCAGCGCTCGCAGCCCAGCCACTGGGTGTAGTCCTCGGGCACGTCGCCCGCGGCGATCCGGTCGCTGATCTCCCAGATCGACTCGGGCCAGTCACCGGTGCGGTCCATCCGGTCCAGCACCGGCCAGTCGCGCGAGGTCGCCATCACGTCGACGGCCTGCTGCGCGAGGTCCTGGTCGCCGGCATCGCGGGCCTCGGCGTACTGCCGGACCCACGCGCACGCGACCTGCCCGGTCACCTCGGCGCCGAGCTGGTAGGGGTCGGACTGGTCGGAGGAGACCGAGGAGCGGCTCACTCCCGCGGGCAGCGCGCGTCCGGCTGTCGCAGCGATCTCGTCGAGGATCGCGCCGATGGCGTCGCCCCGCTCGGACTGCGCAACGAACTCCTCGGGCAGCGCGGCGTCGAAGCCGGCGACGTCGACGGGGCGCAGCTGGCCGAGCAGCGCGAGGTACTCCTCCTGGTCCATCCCGCTCCCCCGGACCTCGAGGAAGTGGCGCTCCTCGACCGGGAGGATCGTGGTGTGGTCGTCGGCGGAGTAGGCCCACATGCTGCCCGTCAGCCCGAGGACCTCGACCGGCGTCCCGTCCGAAGGCGGGTCGGTGATGTGGCGTCGGTCCTCGAAGCGGTCCTCGTAGTTCGAGGCGGGGTACCAGTTGACCTGCAGCGAGGCGTCACCGCGGACGTAGCCGACCTCGCCCGAGTGGTTCTTGCTGTCCTCGTAGGCGCTCTCGATCGTCCAGCCCGGGGCGTCGAGGACGACCCGGAAGCTCCCCGGCTCTGGCACGGCCGCCACCGGCGGCGTCGACTCCGGCGCCCGGCCCGTGCTGCCGGCCCACCACGCGGTGCCGGCAGCGAGGACCGCCACGACTGCCGCCGCGGCCGCGGGGACGAGCCAGCCGCGCGGGCGTCGTTCGTCGCGGACCGTGGGTGCCGGTCGGTCGTCGAGGACGGGAGTGCTCATGATCTCCTCCAGGAGCTCGGCCCGCCCGAGGGAGAGCGGCAGACCGGCGACGGTGTCGTCGCTGAGCTTGGGGTTCATGGCCGCTCCTTCCGGGTGAGCTGCGGGTGTCTGGAGATGTCATGTCCGGGCGGCTCGGGATCGTTGCCGAGGAGCTCTCGCAGTCGCGCCCGGGCCCGCGAGAGCCGCGGCCGTACGACGACGGTGGTCAGGCCGAGCACCTCGGCGATCTCGCGTGGCTCGAGTCCCTCCCACAGGTGCAGCTCGAGGACCTCCTGGTCGCGGGCGCTGAGCCGGCGCATCGCGGCGGTGACGTCGGCGCGCTGGACGACGCCGTCGCTGACGTCCGGCACCGCGGCGGCCAGCTCGCGGCGCAGCCGCTCGCCGAGGTGGGTGCGCCGCCGGTCACCGCGCCGGTGGTTGGCCAGCACGCGGCGGGCCACGCCGTACAGCCAGGGCCGCTGCTCCTGGCCGGCCGGCACGTGCGCGAGCCGGCGCCACGCCACGAGGAACGTGTCGCCGGTGACGTCCGCGGCGTCCTCCGGGCGGTCGGTGCGCCGCAGCGCGAAGCCGAGGACCGCGTCGAAGTGGGCGGCGTAGAGCCGCCGGAAGGTCTCCTCGCGGCCGTCGGTCATGTCTGGGTCATGTCCGGCACCGGCCCGAGCGTTGCAGGCCTCTTCTACAAGATGTCGCCGGGCGAGTACGCCGCGGCCGCGGGGTGTCGGGTCGTCACCTCGGCGACCCGGCGCACGACCTCCTGCACCTGCGCGACCGCGGCCCCGGTGAACGTGATCGGCTCGGCGACCAGCGAGGCCAGCTGATCGGCGGTGAGCCCGAGCCGCGCGTCGGCGGCGAGCCGGGCGAAGACGTCGTTCTCGGCCTGGCCGCGCCGCATGTCGAGGGCGGTGCCGACCGCGGCCTCCTTGATCGCCTCGTGGGCGGCCTCGCGGCCCACGCCGTTGCGGACCGCGGCCATCAGGACCTTGGTGGTGGCCAGGAACGGCAGGTAGCGGTCGAGCTCGCGCTGGATGACCGCGGGGAACGCGCCGAACTCGTCGAGGACCGTCAGGAACGTCTCGAACAGGCCGTCGGCGGCGAAGAACGCGTCCGGCAGCGCGACCCGGCGGACGACGGAGTCGGAGACGTCGCCCTCGTTCCACTGGTCGCCGGCGAGCTCGCTGACCATCGACAGGTGGCCGCGCAGCACGACCGAGAGGCCGTTGACCCGTTCGGCGGAGCGGCTGTTCATCTTGTGCGGCATCGCCGAGGAGCCGACCTGGCCCTCCTTGAACCCCTCGGTGACCAGCTCGTTGCCGGCCATCAGCCGGATGGTGGTCGCGAGGTTGGAGGGTCCGGAGACCAGCTGCACCAGCGCGCTGACGACGTCGAAGTCGAGGCTGCGCGGGTAGACCTGGCCGACGCTGGTCAGCACCCGCTCGAACCCGAGGTGTCGGGCCACGCGCTCCTCGAGGTCGGCGAGCTTCGCGTCGTCGCCGTCGAGGAGGTCGAGCATGTCCTGGGCGGTGCCCATCGGGCCCTTGATGCCGCGCAGCGGGTAGCGGGCCAGCAGCTCCTCGACCCGCTCGAGCGCGATGATCATCTCGTCGGCGACGGTCGCGAACCGCTTGCCGAGCGTGGTCGCCTGCGCGGCGACGTTGTGGCTGCGCCCGGCCATCACGGTCGCCTCGTGCTCCGCGGCCAGGCGGCCCAGCCGCGCGAGCGCCGCGACCGCCCGGTCGCGGACCAGCGCCAGGCTCTGGCGGACCTGCAGCTGCTCGACGTTCTCGGTCAGGTCGCGCGAGGTCATGCCCTTGTGGATGTGCTCGTGGCCGGCGAGCGCGGAGAACTCCTCGATGCGCGCCTTCACGTCGTGGCGGGTCACCCGCTCACGGGCCGCGATCGAGTCGAGGTCGACCTGCTCGACGACCCCGCGGTAGGCCTCGATCACCCCGTCGGGGACGTCGATCCCCAGGTCGCGCTGGGCCTCCAGCACCGCGATCCACAGCCGCCGCTCGAGCACGATCTTGTGCTCGGGGGACCAGATGCGGGCCAGCTCGGCCGAGGCGTAGCGGGTGGCCAGGACGTTCGGGACGGTCACGGGTGGTGATTCTCCCACGGGCCGCGCCCCGCCCCTTGTAACGCCCTGTTACCCCTGCTACCCCCCATGTTCCGACACCGTGGGAGGAGTGGGTAACACGGCGTTACAGCTGGCGGAGCGGGTCAGCGCAGGGACGCGCCCTCGACCACGCCGAGCGGCTCGGCGGCGATGTCGGAGCGGCGCTGCATGCCGGGGAAGGAGACCAGGTCGGCGGCGGCGTACGCCGTACGGCGCGCCGCGGCGACGTCGGCCCCCACGGCCCGGACCGCCAGGACCCGGCCGCCGGCGGTGACCAGGTCACCGTCTTGCAGGGCGGTGCCGGCGTGGATGACGTCGACGTCCTGCTGCTGCTCGGCCAGGTCGGCACCGGTGATCACGTCGCCCTTCGAGGACGACTCGGGGTAGCCGGCCGAGGCGAGCACGACGGTGACCGCGGCCTGGTCGCGGAAGACGGGCGCGGGCACGTCGCGCAGCCGGCCCTCGGCGGCGGCGGCCAGCAGCTGGCCGAGGGGCGAGTCGAGCACGGCCAGCACCGGCTGGATGTCGGGATCGCCGAAGCGCACGTTGAACTCGATGACCCGCGGTCCGGCGTGCGTCAGCGCGAGCCCGACGTACAGGCAGCCGACGAACGGCGTGCCCCGACCGGCCATCTCGGCCAGCGTCGGTCGCACGATCGTCTCGAGCACGACGTCGGGCAGGTCGGGCTGCGCCCAGGTCAGCGGGGTGTAGGAGCCCATGCCGCCGGTGTTGGGGCCGCGTCCGCCGTCGAAGATCCGCTTGAAGTCCTGGGCCGGCTGCAGCGCGTACGCCGTCGTGCCGTCACAGATCGCGAACACCGAGACCTCGGGTCCGTCGAGGAACTCCTCGACCACGACCCGATCGCAGCCCGCGGCGTGGGCGAGCGCCTCGTCGCGGTCGCGGGTGACGACGACGCCCTTGCCGGCGGCCAGCGCGTCGTCCTTCACGACGTACGGCGCACCGAACGCCTCCAGCGCCGCGGCGACCTCGTCGGCCGTGGTGCAGGTGCGCGAGCCCGCCGTCGGAACGCCGGCGGCGTTCATCACGCCCTTGGCGAAGTCCTTCGACCCCTCCAGCCGGGCGGCGGCGCGCGACGGGCCGAAGACCGCGATCCCCTTCGCCCGCACGGCGTCCGCGACGCCGGCGACCAGCGGCGCCTCGGGGCCGACGACCACGAGGTCGGCGCCGAGCTCCGCGGCCAGGGCGGCGACCGCCGTACCCGACATCGGGTCGACCTCGTGCAGGGTCGCGACCGCGGCGATGCCGGGATTGCCGGGCGCGGCGTGGACCTCCGTCACGGCCGGGTCGAGCGCGAGCGCCCGGGCCAGCGCGTGCTCGCGGCCGCCGGTGCCGATGACGAGTACCTTCACGGACCCCAAGGCTAGTGGCGTCGCGACACCGACTCCGTGTAGGCCACCGGTCGGTATCGCAGGATGGGATCCTCGGAGAGCTCGATGCCGTCGACCACGCGGGTCGGGTCGAACACCACCGGCTGGTCCGACTCCTGGTCGGGCAGTGCCTCGGTCACCTCGATCCGGCCGGCGAGGAGCTCCTCCGCCCCCTTCCACACCGAGGTGCTCGAGTGCGGGTCGTGTCCCGGCCCGGCGACCTGCACCCGCACCTCGTGGGCGACCGGCCCGCGCTCCAGTCGCGCGGCCATCTCCTCGAACAGCGCATCCGCGCCCGAGAAGCGCTGGTCGAGCCGGTCGGCCCGGGTCGCGGTGGGCACGAACGTGTAGCGCACCCAGGTACGCCGGTCCTCGTCGTCTCGCCAGCCGTAGGCGTGGATCGGGTAGAACGTCGTCTCCGCGAAGCTCACCGGTGTCGAGATCGCCTTGCCCCGCACGCCGGCGAGGATCGCCGGCACCATCCGCGGGTGCCGCGCGAGGAAGAGCGGGAACGTCAGCTTGTTGACCGACGCCTCGGTCATCGCGACGAACTCCTCCGGGTCGTCGGTCGGGAACCGTGGCGAGGTCTGACCCAGCAGGTCGGTCGCGGTGCCGTCGGCGAGACGGAACTTCACCGCCATGCCCCGGATGTCCGGCGTCCGGTCGGGCACGGCGGCGTTGCCCCCGGCGTTCGACCAGCGCACGAGCACCGGCGTCGGCTCATGGAGGTGACGGGCGCGCCCGAGCGCACCCGCCTCCGCGGTGGGGGTGAAGGTGCCGGCGTAGAACCGGCCCTTCGCGTGCAGGGAACGGTGCGCGGCGGGACCCCGGAACGCCGCCCGCAGGCGGTCGATCGCTGCGACCGGATCGAGGTGAGTCGGGTCGGTCATGACCCGGACCCTCTCAGATCAGGTCGTGGATGGCGATGGTCGCGTCGCGAGCCGGTCCGACACCGATCGCGGAGATGCGGGCGCCCGACATCTGCTCGACCGCCTTGACGTACGCCTGGGCGTTGGCCGGCAGGTCCTCGAACGTGCGCGCGCCGGAGATGTCCTCCCACCAACCGGGGAAGTACTCGTAGATCGGGACGGCGTGGTGGAAGTCGCTCTGGTTGACCGGCATCTCGTCGTGGCGGACGCCGTTGACGTCGTAGGCGACACAGACCGGCACCTGCTCCAGACCAGTGAGCACGTCGAGCTTGGTGAGCACGAAGTCGGTGACCCCGTTGACCCGGGCGGCGTAGCGCGCGATCACCGCGTCGTACCACCCGCAGCGCCGCGGCCGGCCGGTGGTGGTGCCGAACTCCGCGCCGACCTTGCTGAGGTGGGCGCCGGCGTCGTCGAACAGCTCGGTCGGGAACGGGCCCTCGCCGACCCGGGTCGTGTAGGCCTTGACGATGCCGATGATGCGGTCCAGGCGCCGCGGCGGGATGCCCGAGCCGGTGCACGCACCGCCGGCGGTCGCCGACGACGAGGTCACGAACGGGTAGGTGCCGTGGTCGACGTCGAGCAACGTCGCCTGGCCGGCCTCGAGCAGCACGGTCTCACCGCGGTCGAGGGCCTGGTTGAGCAGCAGGCCGGTGTCGCTGACCATCGGGCGGAGGCGGTCGGCGTAGGCCAGCAGCTCCTCGACGGTCGCCTCGACCGTGGCCGCGCGGCGGTTGTAGATCTTGGTGAGGATCTGGTTCTTCAGGTCCAGGACGCCCTCGACCTTCTGGGTGAGGATCTTCTCGTCGAAGAGGTCCTGCACCCGGATGCCGATGCGGTTCATCTTGTCGGCGTACGTCGGACCGATGCCGCGCCCGGTCGTGCCGATGCGCCGCGAGCCGAGGAAGCGCTCGGTGACCTTGTCGAGCGTGCGGTTGTAGTCGGCGATGACGTGCGCGTTGGCGCTGATCTGCAGCCGGCTCACGTCGACACCGCGGGCCTCGAGCGCCTCGAGCTCCTCGAAGAGCACGGCCAGGTCGACGACGACGCCGTTGCCGATGACCGGGGTGCAGCCAGGGGTGAGGATGCCGCTCGGCAGCAGGTGCAGCGCGTACTTCTCCGTGCTGCCGTCGGGCTGGGTGATGACGACGGTGTGGCCGGCGTTGTTGCCGCCGTTGAACTTCACGACGTAGTCGACGCTCGTGCCGAGGAGGTCGGTCGCCTTGCCCTTCCCCTCGTCGCCCCACTGGGCACCGATGATGGCGATCGCGGGCATCTCGCTCCTTGCCGTGGCCCGTCGGTGAGACGTGCCAAAAAGAAACAGCTCCGGCACAAGGCACCGGAGCTCTTGCGACCACACGCTACCAAAGCGGGGCCTGCGGCTTCGAGGCCTCGGATAGTGTCCGCGGCGTGGACCCCCTCCTCGTGATCACCAACAGCGGAGCCGGCACCGCCGACGAGGAGACGCTCGCGGCGGCGCTCGCCGTGCTGCGCGAGGAGGCCTCGGTCGAGGTGGCGGCCACGTCCAACCCCGGCGAGCTGGACGGCGTCCTGCACCGCGCGGGATCGCGGCGGATCGTCGTGGCCGGCGGCGACGGGAGCCTCCACGCGGTGATCTCCGCGCTGCACCGGCGCCAGGAGCTCGAGGCCGCCGTGCTCGGGCTGCTGCCGCTCGGGACCGGCAACGACTTCGCCCGGGGCACCGGCATCCCGCTCGACATCGAGGAGGCCGCCCGCGTCGTGCTGCGCGACCGGCCGCGCCCGATGGACCTGGTCGTCGACGAGGTCGGCGAGGTCGTCGTGAACAGCGTGCACGTCGGCGCCGGCGCCAACGCGAGCCGCCGTGGGCAGCGCTGGAAGGACCGGCTGCACGCCGTCGGCGTCGGCAAGGTCAACCTCGGCAAGCTCGGCTACCCGATCGGCGCGGCCCTCACCGCCTGGAAGCCGCCGATCATCCGGGTCCGCATCGAGGTCGACGGCACGGTCGTCAACGACCTCGACCAACCGGTGCTGATGGCCGCGGTCGGCAACGGTTCCTCCGTCGGCGGCGGGGCCGAGCTCACCCCCGAGGCCGACCCCCGCGACGGCCGCGTGGACGTGATGATCTCCCGCTCGGTCGGGCCGCTGGCCCGCCTGCAGTACGCCGCTCGCCTCGGTCTCGGCACCCATCCCGAGCGCGACGACGTCCTCTACCTCCGCGGCCGCACCGTCTCGATCTCCGGCGGCCCGTTCTGGTGCAGCGCCGACGGCGAGATCTACGGCCCCGAGCGACGCCGCACCTGGCGCGTCGAGCCCGGCGCTTACTCGATGCTGCTCCCCTGAGGTCCGTGCCTCAGGCCGAACCTGTCGCCGTCGGTCGGGCTTGTCGAGACTCCCGCAACCTGCGCACGGCGGTGGAGGTACGTCGGGCTGCGGGCTGCCTGTGGTGGCGGTCCTTCGGCACCAAAGCGGGGAGTGGTCCGCCGTTGCCCGGGCCTCTTCCCGGCCTGCGGACCGCCGCGCGCGCCGGAGTCTCGCGATCGCTGTTGACTTTCCGAAGGTGTGTTCGATAGACTGCCGCCACGACTTCATCTCGGGAGTGGCGATGACCGCACAAGCTCACCCATCACACCGGGTCACGCGCGCTATCACCCAGCTCACCGAAGTCCTCGACGAGGTCGCCGACGCATCGCTGTGGTCCATGGACGTCCGCGAGACCGCCTCCACGCTCGTCCAGCTGACCCGAGTGCTCGCCCGGGGTGCTGAGCTCGAGGCCCGACTCGCCGGCCACGCCACGAGCGTGGGTGTCGCCGAGGCCGTCGGCGCGACCTCGGTGGCGAACTGGTGGGCCCACGCCACCCGGATGACCCGAGGCGAGTCCCACCGCAAGACCCACCTCGCCCAGGCGTTCGTGCACCACCAGCCCGTGCACGAGGCCCTCAAGGCCGGAGAGCTGCTCCCCGACCAGGCGGCCGCGATCATCAAGGCCGTCGACGAGCTC
>NZ_JANINT010000208.1 GCF_024509035.1 Nocardioides sp.
ACAAACTAATTCGTCGACTATGACACACTGTTGAGTTCTCAAGAATCAGACGCACACCGTGCTCCGGCTTTTTCGGCCTTCGCCTGCGGCGACTCGTAAAACTTAGCGGTTCGAATTCCGCGGCGCAAATCCGCGTTTTTCTCGCCTCACCGTCGCACACCGATAGACCTCGGCGATGTCCGTTGGCCGCTGATGCGCGCACATGGACACCCGTGAGGGTGGTGTGAGAGAGGTGGCCACCGGGGCCGGAGGCCCGACCTCGCGGTCTTGCCTCCCGCCGCTCCCTGGCGACTCGGAGAACATTAGGGGACCTGTCCGGGGAGTTCAAATCGAGGCGGCGTGACCCCAGCCACAATCGCGTTTGCGCAGGTCAGAGCGGGGTCGCCCGCGTCGTGCCGGCGAGCCCACGTGCCTCAGCCACCGTGCGCGCACCGGCCAGGCGCAGCGCCTCGACCACCTGGTCGCCCAGCTCGGCATGCAGTTGAGCCACTCCCCTGCTCCCCTCGAGCAGCGCGAAGAGCGGCGATCGGCCCAGGAACGCGGCGTGGGCACCCAGCGCCAGGGCGGTCAGCACGTCCAGCCCGTTGCGGATGCCGCCATCGACGTACACCTCGGCCTGCTCGCCGACGGCGGCGACCACGTCCCCCAGGCAGCCGGCGGTCTGTGCCGTCCGGTCGAGCTGGCGACCTCCGTGGTTCGAGACCCAGACCCCTCCAGCGCCGGCCTGGACGCACCGCACGGCGTCCTCGGCCCGGAGCACCCCCTTGACCACGACGGGGAGCCCCGTGTGCGCCGCGACCCAGCCGATGTCGTGCGGACCGAGGTCGAGGGCCTTCTCCGCCCCGGGCATCTCGTCGTAGCCCGCGTCGAAGTTCACCCGCAGGATGCTCGGGTCGACGCTCTCCCACACGGCCGCCGTGCCGGGGGTGGCGTACTTCGTCCCGACCACGGGAGTGTCGACCGTGAGCACCACCGCCCCCGCGCCGGCGGCGACCGCGCGCTCGAGCATCGGCTCGGCGAGGGTGCGGTCGGCCGGCAGGTAGGCCTGCAGCCACCACTCGACGCCGGTGGCGCCGATCTCCGCGAACGAGGTGCCCGCATTACTGGAGACGACCATCAGGGACCCCGCGTCGGCGCAGGCTCGCGCCATCGCCAGCTCGCCGTCGGGATGGATGGCGCGTTGGAGCGTGCTGGGCGCCACGCCCCAGGGGACCCGGTAGGTGCGACCCAAGAGCTCGACCGAGGTGTCCACGTGAGTGACGTCGTGGAGGACGCGTGGGCGCAGCCGGACCGACCTCCACGCCGCGGTCGCCTCGGCCGCGGTGACCCCGTCGCGGGCGCCTTGGACGACGTACTCGAAGACCGGTGCGGGCAGCACGTCGCGCGCCCGCTCCTCGAGCTCGTCCAACCAGCGCGCGCCGGGTCCCACGGTCAGTGGACCTCGACCCCGGCGAAGTTCTTCTTGCCGCGGCGCAGGACGATCCACGTCCCGTCGAGGAGCTGGTCGGCCGCGGGTACGGCGTCGGGGTCCTCCACGCGCACGTTGTTGAGGTACGCACCGCCTTCGGTGATCGTGCGCCTGGCCTCGCCCTTGCTCTTCGCGAGCCCCGTCGCGACCAGCAGGTCGACCACGGGCGGGATCTCCTCGTCGCCGTCGATGCGCGTGCTGCCCGCCTCGCGCAGGGCGGCGCCGAGGGTGGCGGCGCTGAGCGCGGCGAGGTCGCCGCCGCCGAAGAGCGCAGCCGACGCTGCCTTGATGCGCTCGGTCTCCTCGGCCCCGTGCACGAGCGTCGTGACGTGCTCGGCCAAGGCACGCTGGGCGGCGCGCAGGAACGGCTTCTCGGCGTGCTGGGCCTCGAGCTCCTCGATCTCGGCGCGCGGCAGGAAGGTGAAGATGCGCAGCAGCTCCCCGACCTTCTCGTCCTCGACGTTGAGCCAGAACTGGTAGAAGGCGTACGGCGACATCATCTCCGGATCGAGCCAGAGGGCACCGCCCTCGGTCTTCCCGTACTTCGTGCCGTCGGCCTTCGTGACGAGCGGCGTCGCGAACGCGTGGGCCTTGCCCCCGTCGGAGCGCCGGATCAGCTCCACGCCGCCGGTGAGGTTGCCCCACTGGTCGGAGCCGCCGAACTGCAGCGTCACCCCGTGGTCGCGGAAGAGGTTCAAGAAGTCCATGGACTGCAGCAGGACGTAGCTGAACTCGGTGTAGCTGATCCCGGCCTCGAGCCGGCTGCGGACCACCTCGCGCGACAGCATCCGGTTGACGGGGAAGTGCTTGCCGACGTCGCGCAGGAAGTCGATCGTCGACAGGCTCGCGGTCCAGTCGTAGTTGTTGACCATGGTGGCGGCGTTCTCGCCCTCGAAGGACAGGAACGGCTCGATCTGGCGGCGCACCCGCTCGACCCACTCCTTGACGGTGTCGAGGGAGTTCAGGCTGCGCTCGCCCGACTCCTTGGGGTCGCCGATCATGCCGGTGGCACCCCCGACGAGCGCGTACGGCGTGTGCCCGGCGTCCTGCAGTCGCTTGGCCGTCAGGATCTGCACGAGGTTGCCCATGTGGAGGCTCGGAGCGGTCGGGTCGAAGCCGACATAGAACCGGACGCTTCCTCCGGCCAGTGCCTCGCGCAGAGCGTCGAGGTCCGTCGAGTGGGCGATGAGTCCGCGCCACTCGAGGTCGTCGAGGAGAGTCGGGTCGATGGGCACGGCGGACCTTTCGAAGTGAGCTGTCCCTGGATGGGTACGGGCGGGTCAAGCCTGCCCCATCTCCCCCGCCGGCGCCCACCCGGTTGCCCACCGTCCGGCTCGCGGTGACCGAACAGGCGTCCTGGGAGGGCTGGTTAGGCTGGCGCGGATCCGGGAGAGGACGGCACGTGATCGGTGGTAGGTACACCCTCGAGCGCGAGGTGGGGCGCGGCGGCATGGGCGCCGTCTGGCTCGGCCTCGACGAGGTGCTCGGGCGACAGGTGGCCCTCAAGCGGGTCGGCATCGCCCCGGGCGTCGCCACGCCCGACCTGGCCCGGGCGGAGCGGGAGGCGCGCCTCGCCGCGCGGCTCAACCACCCCCACGTCGTCGCGGTCTACGACCTCGTGACCGAGGGCCCCGACGACACCGAGCAGTGGTTGGTGATGGAGTACGTCGCGGGCTCGACGCTCGCCGAGCTGGTCCGTCAGCGCGGCCCGCTCGCGCCGGACGAGGCCGCCGAGGTCCTCGGCCAGGCTGCCGACGCGCTCGCCGCGGCGCACGCGGCCGGCATCGTGCACCGGGACGTGAAGCCGTCGAACATCCTGGTCGCGCCGGACGGGCAGGTGAAGCTCTCGGACTTCGGGATCGCTCGTGCCGAGGCGGACGCCTCCTTGACCCAGACCGGCCTGGTGACCGGATCGCCGGCCTACCTCTCCCCCGAGGTCGCCTCCGGGCAGCTCGCGACGGACGCCAGCGACGTCTGGTCGTTGGGCGCCACGCTCTTCCACGCGCTGGCCGGCCACCCGCCGTACGAGGTCGGGGACAACGTCCTGGGCGCCCTCTACCGCATCGTCCACGAGGACCCGCCCCGGCTCCCGAACTCCGGCTGGCTCGCACCGTTGCTCGAGGCCACGATGTGCCGCGAGCCCGCCGAGCGCTGGTCGATGGCGCGGGTGCGCGACGTGCTGGCCGCGGGGCCCGCGGCGTCGGCGCTCGCCAGCGTCCCGTCG
>NZ_JANINT010000209.1:0-744 GCF_024509035.1 Nocardioides sp.
CTGCGGATCCCGCACCCGCACGAAGGCGGCGCCTGTCGCGAGGACCACCTCTCGCTGGGCGACGTCTTGCAGGTGCTCCCCGTCCGCGACCGGGGTGTCGCCCGCGACCAGGAGGAGCGGGGTACGCGATCGGGCTGCCTCGACCAGGGCGGTCACGGTGTTGGTCAACCCAGGGCCGTGGGTGACGGTGGCCAGTCCCGGCGTCCCGGTGACGCTGGCGTAGCCGGTCGCGGCCATGACGGCACCCGCCTCGTTGGCCATCGCCACATAGGTCCCGCCCGCGACGCGTTCGAAGCTGTCCATCATGAACAGGTTGGCGTCGCCGATCACACCGAACGCCGTCGTGAGGCCCTGCTCGACCAGTGCGCGCCCGACCACCTCATGGAACTTCACGGGTCACCTCGTCCACGCGCGCCGACAGTTCCGTTATGTATACAAGACCTCGACTCTGTGAATCAAGACGCTCACTCGTGACATCTACGAGATGCGGATGGTGCGTTGAACCGTGCGCCTCGGACACTTAATGTATACAGTCATTGTCTCTCGACCGAAGGAAGACATGGCTGACGCATCCCGACCCCTCATCGTGACGAACGCCGACGCGGAGCGGCACGACATCACCCATGTCGAGGAGCGCCCGCTCAGTAGCCCGGCCGTCGTGCGGATTCTCTCCGAGAGCGACGTGATGATCCTGCTCGAGGTCAAGATGCCTCCTCACCAGGGGTCGCCGGCCCATGTCCACGA
>NZ_JANINT010000209.1:754-3683 GCF_024509035.1 Nocardioides sp.
AGCGTCGGATACCTCGTCTCCGGCAGTGCCGTCACCGAGATCGACGGAGTGCGGCACGAGCTGCACCCCGGCGACGGGTTCCGGCACCCCCCAGGCGCCGAGCACAGCATGACCGCCCTCGGAGACGGTGCGACCTGGCTCGAGATCAAGTCGCCGCCCGCCCGGACCTGGTAGCGCCATGAGCACCCGCCAACTGCCGCGGTGGTCCCAGCTGCGGGAGTCGATCAGGTTCCGGCCGCTGACCCTCGACCCGGTCGCGCGCCGGCTCGAGCGAGCCCTCACGGTGACCGACCTGCGGGAGGTCGCGCGGCGCACGTCGCCGCGGTCGGTCTTCGACTACACCGACGGGGCGGCCGGGACGGAGTCGACACTGCACCGGGCCAGGGACACCTTCGCCTCCCTCGAGCTCCGGCCGTCGGTGCTGCGCGACGTGTCCGAGCTCGACACCTCGACCACGGTCCTCGGCGGCCCCGCCGCCCTGCCGCTGGTCTTCGGACCCACCGGCTTCACCCGGCTCATGCACCACGAGGGCGAGCTGGCCGTCGCGCGCGTCGCCGAGCGCCAGGGCGTGCCCTACTGCCTGGCCACCCTCGGGACCACGTCGATCGAGCGGGTCGCAGACGCTGTGCCGTCGGGTCGCAGGTGGTTCCAGCTCTATGTGTGGCGCGACCGGTCGCGCGCCGAGGAGCTGATGCGCCGCGCCGAGGCCAGCGGGTACGAGGCACTGGTGCTGACCGTCGACGTCCCCGTCGTGGGGGCGCGGCACCGCGACGTCCGCAACGGCTTCACGATCCCCCCGACCCTGACCGGCCGCACGATGCTCAATGCGGCACGGCACCCGGGCTGGTGGGTCAACCTGCTCACGACGGAGCCCCTCACGTTTGCCTCGCTCAGCTCGTGGGACACCGATGCCCAGGCGATCGACGAGCTTCTCGACCCGTCGATGACGATCGATGACCTCGAGTGGATCCGCGCTCACTGGCACGGCCCGCTGGTCGTCAAGGGGATCCAGACCGTCGAGGACGCCCGCCGCGTGGTGGCGGCCGGCGCCGACGCGATCGTGGTCTCCAGCCACGGCGGACGGCAGCTGGACCAGGCGCCGGTGCCGCTGCGGTTGCTCCCCGACGTGCGCGATGCGCTGGGCGGCGGCACCGAGGTGCTGCTCGACACCGGGGTGATGTCGGGCACCGACGTCGTCGCGGCTCTCGCCCTCGGTGCCGACGCGGTCCTCGTCGGCCGGGCCTACCTCTACGGGCTGATGGCCGGCGGTCAGCGCGGGGTCGAGCGGATGATGACGATCCTGACGGCCGAGACACGCCGCACCATGGCCCTGCTCGGCGTCCGCACGGTCGCCGAGCTGGGGCCACAGCACGTCCGGCTGGCGCCGGAGCGGTGAGCCCCTGCCTCAGAGCCTGGGGGGCATGAACCGCATCGGCGAGTACGCCGCAGGGTCGACCGCCAGGTCGGTGCGGCCGTGCAGCACCGTGTCGGCCACCAGCCGGCCGGTCGCGGCCGAGAGGTGGATGCCCTTGCGGCCGTGTCCGGAGGCGATGTGGACGTTGCTCAACGCCGGGGTTGTGCCGATCATCGGCAGGAGGTCCACCGACATGGGACGTCCGCCCGCGCGGTCCTCCACCACCTCGGCCGCCTCGAGGAAGGGGAACCGGGAGATCCCGGTGTCCAGCAGCAGCTGGGTGTCCTCGGGAAGAGCGTGCCGCTCGGCCAACGGCCGGATGTAGGCGTCGGTGGGTCGCAGGCCTCCGCCCGGTGCCGGGTCCGGGGTCGCGGCCAGCAGGAAGTCGCCGTCGGGGTACTGCATCAGCGCGATCCGCTCGATCACGTGGTGCTTCAGCACGACGTCCCCGGGCACGCGCAGGACGTGCAGCTGGCCCTTGAGGTTGCACATCGGCAACGGGAAGCCCAGCCAGACCGACGCTGCGGGTGTCCACGACCCCATGGCGATGACGACGTGGCCGGCCGAGACCTCCGAGCCATCCGCGAGTCGCACGCCCGAGGCCCGTTCACCCTCCCAGACCAGTCCCGTCACCTCGGCCGTCTCGAGCCGGGCGCCCCGCTTCTCGGCGGCGGCCATGTACATCTGGGCCAGCTTCCAGCCGTCCACCTGGATCACCGAGGGGAACAGGTAGCCACCGAGCACGCTGGGGCCGAGCAGCGGCTCGTGCTCGCGGATCTGGTCGGCGTCCAGCCACTCGGCGCCCGCTCCGGCGGCCTCGAGCTGCGCGCCGCTGGCGGCGTACATCTGCTGGTGGTGGGCCAGCGACTCGGCGGAGTACGCCGGCGCCAGTCCCGGCCGATCGTTGAACCAGCCGGGCGCTTCTTGGAACTGCTCGAGCTCGGCCATGTGCTCGCGGATCAGCCGGATGCTCTCGAGGCCGAGCGCCAGGTGCGGCCCGGGCGAGAAGTCACCTCCGAAGGCGTTGAAGAACCCCGGGCCGTGGCCCGTGGCCCCGGCGGCGATCCGCTCCTTCTCCAGGACGCGGACGCTGGCCCCTGCCGCGGCAGCGAAGTACGCGACGGACGTGCCGATCACCCCGCCCCCGACGACCACGATGTCGGCTGTGCTGTTCACGGGACTCCCCTCTCGATGCCGGTCATGTCGATACCGGTCATTGGTTGTGGTGCGTCGAGTGCCGGCGCACCGGCGCGCGCCTCAGTGGTCGCGGAGCAGCGAGCCGTGCCCCTGGAGCTGGTCGGTCACACCGTTGTCGCGCAGCGCCATCCACCACGTCGCGGCGTTGATCGCGATCACGGGCTTGCCGAGCACCTGCTCCATCTGGTCGGCCAGGCCCACCATCGAGAGGTTGGTGCCCACCTGCACGATCGCGTCGACCTCCTCGCCGTCGACCTCGAGGATGGCCGCGCGCAGCGTCTCCTCGGGGACCCGGGCGATGCCCACGGCCGTCGGGCA
>NZ_JANINT010000210.1 GCF_024509035.1 Nocardioides sp.
TCTTGTGACCGGTGAAGACCAGGAAGTCGCAGCCGGTCGCGGCCACGTCCACCGGGAGCTGCGGCGCCGCCTGGGAGGCGTCGATGACCGAGTAGGCACCGAACGCCTTCGCGCGGGCGACGAGGTCGGCCACGGGGTTGATCGTGCCGAGCATGTTCGACACCCAGGTGAAGGCCACGACCTTGGTGTGCTCGTCGACCAGCTCATCGGCGTTCGACAGGTCCAGCTGCCCGTCGTCGGTGAGACCGAACCAGCGCAGCTCGGCACCGGAGCGCTCGCAGGCCAGCTGCCACGACACGATGTTGGAGTGGTGCTCCATCTCGGTGATCACGACGTTGTCGCCGGGGCCGAGCTCGATCGTGCGTGCGAGCAGGTTCAGCGCCTCGGTCGCGTTCTTGGTGAACACGACCTCGTTGCGCGACCTGGCGTGCAGGAACGACGCGACCTTGTCGCGGGCGTCCTCGAAGGCCTCCGACGACTCGGCGCCGAGCTGGTGCATGGCGCGGGCGACGTTCGCGTTGTGGCGCTCGAGGTGGTCGACCATCGTGTCGATGACCACCTGCGGCTTCTGCGAGGTGTTGGCGCTGTCGAGGTAGACCAGCGGCAGACCGCCCGCGAGGGTCCGCCCGAGGATGGGGAAGTCCGCGCGGATCACCTCCAGCTCGGGGAGGAGGCCGGGCAGCTGCGTGGTGGTCATGGTCAGACCGTCGCCGTCAGGAAGCGCTCGTAACCGTTGGCCTCGAGCTCCTCTGCGAGCGCAGGGCCTCCGGACTCGGCGACGCGGCCGGCGACGAACACGTGGACGTGGTCGGGCTGGATGTAGCGCAGGATGCGGGTGTAGTGCGTGATCAGGAGCACGCCCTTGCCCTCCTGGGCACGGAACCGGTTGACGCCCTCGGAGACGACCTTGAGCGCGTCGATGTCGAGACCGGAGTCGGTCTCGTCGAGGATCGCGACCTTGGGGTTCAGCAGCTCGAGCTGGGCGATCTCGTGGCGCTTCTTCTCGCCACCGGAGAAGCCCTCGTTGACCGAGCGGGTGCCGAAGGTCGGGTCGAGGTCGAGGTTCTTGAGCGCCGCGTTGACGTCCTTGACCCACGTGCGCAGCTTGGGCGCCTCGCCGTCCAGGGCCGTCTTGGCGGTGCGCAGGAAGTTGGACACGGACACACCGGGCACCTCGACGGGGTACTGCATGGCGAGGAAGAGGCCGGCGCGGGCGCGCTCGTCGACGCTCATCGCGAGGACGTCCTCGCCGTCGAGCGTGACGGTGCCGCCGGTGACCGTGTACTTGGGGTGGCCGGCGATCGAGTAGGCCAGCGTGGACTTGCCCGACCCGTTCGGTCCCATGATCGCGTGGGTCTCGCCGTCCTTGATGGTCAGCGTGACGCCCTTGAGGATCTGCTTGGGACCGTCCTCGGTGTCGACCGAGACCTGCAGGTCCTTGATCTCGAGGGTGCTCATGAGGGGGTCACTCCGTTCAGGGTGGTGGTGGTGTCGACGTAGATGTCGCTGGTGCCGTCGGGATTGGCCCGCACTTCGACCGGGAAGGTGGAGACGGGCTCGGTGGCCGGGAGGCCGGTGGGCTTGCCGGTGCGCAGGTCGAAGCGCGAGCCGTGCAGCCAGCACTCGACGGTGCAGTCGGCGACCTCGCCCTCGCTCAGCGGGACGGCCGCGTGCGAGCAGAGGTCCTGGATCGCGAAGAACTCGTCCTCGTGGCGGGCCACGGCGACGTCGTAGGCCCCGACGGTCACCGCCAGTGCCTCGTCGCTGGGGACGTCGGCGACCGCGCAAGCGCGCTCGAAGGCCATCAGGCGAGCTCCTTCAGCACGTTCTTGGCGAGCTCCGTCTCGACGGTCTCCAGCAGCCGGTCCTCGATCGAGGGGATGCCGACCTTGCGGATCAGGTCGTTGAAGAAGCCGTGGACGACCAGGCGCTGGGCCTCCTTCTCCGAGACACCGCGCGAGCGCAGGTAGAACAGCTGCTCGTCGTCGAAGCGGGCGGTCGCCGAGGCGTGGCCCGCCCCCTCGATCTCGCCCGTCTCGATCTCGAGGTTGGGCACCGAGTCGGCCTGGCAGCCGTCGGTGAGCACGAGGTTGCGGTTCTCCTCGTAGGTCTCGATGCCCTCGGCGACCTTGCGGATCAGCACGTTGCCGATCCAGACGGTGTGGGCGCCCTGGCCCTGCAGCGCGCCCTTGTAGAGCACGTGGCTCTTGGTCTTGGGCGCATTGTGGTCGGCGAAGAGCCGGTGCTCGAGGTGCTGGCCCTCGTCGGCGAAGTAGAGACCGAGGAGCTCGGCCTCGCCACCGGGGCCGGCGTACTCGACATTGGCGTGCATGCGCACCACGTCACCGCCGAAGGAGATCGAGGTGTGCTTGACCGACGCGTCCCGGCCGACGCGGATGGCGTCGCGGCCCAGGTGGACCGCGTCGTCGTCCCAGTCCTGGAGCGTCAGCACGTTGGCGCGGGCGCCGTCACCCACGACGACCGTGGTGATGGCCGAGTAGCGCGCGGAACCGGTGTGGTTGAGCACGACCGTGACATCGGCGTGGGTGCCGACCCGGATGATCAGCCGCCCCCACACGAGGTCGTCGACCGACTCTCCGTGCAGGTGCAGGACCACGGGCTCGGCGACCACCGCGTCGGCAGGGACGTCGAGCAGCATCGCGCCGCCGGCGTTGGCCGCCGCCAGGGCCGAGGGTCGGTCGTTGGGTGCCAGCTCGCCGAGGGCCACCGCCTCGTCCGCCCCGACCTCGCGCAGCGTCACGCCCGCCGGGAGCGTCGTCTCCCACGTGAGGTGGGCGTCGGAGGCCTCGCCGTCGAGGATCCCGCGCAGCCGCTTGAGCGGCGTGAAGCGCCAGATCTCCTCCCGCCCGGTCGGCACCGGGTGGTCGTCGAGGTCGTACGACGGCGGCGGGTTGAGGTGGGACACGACCAGGTGCCCCTGGCCCTGCTCGAGGGCGGACGACACGCTCTCGCGCGTCACATCGGTGACTGTCACTGCTTCTCTTTCTACGTGTGGGCCATCGGTCCGGGCGGGGTCGTGCCCGCTAGCCGACTGCGCCCTCCATCTGCAGCTCGATGAGGCGGTTGAGCTCGAGGGCGTACTCCATCGGGAGCTCCTTGGCGATCGGCTCGACGAAGCCACGCACGATCATCGCCATCGCCTCGTCCTCCTCCATGCCGCGCGACATGAGGTAGAAGAGCTGGTCGTCGGAGACCTTCGAGACGCTCGCCTCGTGACCCATCGACACGTCGTCCTCACGGATGTCGACGTAGGGGTAGGTGTCGGAGCGGCTGATCTGGTCGACCAGCAGCGCGTCGCACAGCACGTTGGACTTCGAGCCGTGGGCGCCCTCGTTGACCTGGATCAGGCCGCGGTAGGACGTACGGCCGCCCCCACGAGCCACCGACTTGGACAGGATCGAAGAAGACGTGTGCGGCGCCGCGTGCACCATCTTCGCGCCGGCGTCCTGGTGCTGGCCCTCGCCCGCGAACGCGATCGAGAGCGTCTCGCCCTTGGCGTGCTCGCCCATGAGGTAGACCGCGGGGTACTTCATCGTCACCTTGGACCCGATGTTGCCGTCGACCCACTCCATCGTCGCGCCGGCCTCGCAGACCGCGCGCTTGGTGACGAGGTTGTAGACGTTGTTCGACCAGTTCTGGATGGTCGTGTAG
>NZ_JANINT010000211.1:0-3370 GCF_024509035.1 Nocardioides sp.
CTCGCGCAGCCGGCCGGCGACGAGGTCGAGTGCCTCGTCCCAGCCGGCCGCGCGGAGCTCGCCGCTCTCCCGGTCGCGCAGCAGCGGAGTCGTCAGCCGCTCCCGGTGGCCGCGCAGCGCGGTCGCCGTCCAGCCCTTGCGGCACAACGCGCCCTCGTTGACCGGGAACTCCGGCCAGGGCTGCACCTCGAGGCTGCGTCCGGTGCGGACGAGCGTCATGCCGCACTGGAGCGAGCAGTAGGGACAGTGGGTCCGGGCCATCAGATGCCCGCGTTGGCCAGGCTGACGTGGGCCTTCGCCTCGTGGGGACGACGCAGGAACACCGCCCAGGTCACGACCGCGCAGACGACGTAGAACGCGGTGAACACGACGAACGCGCCCTTGGTCGCCTCCATCGGCTGGTCGACCCACGGCGAGCTGAACGCGATCGGGATGAGGAACCCGCCGATCGCACCGACCGCGCCGATGACACCGATCGCGGCCGAGGCCTTCTTCGTGCCGGTGTGCAGCGCGGCCTCGCGCTCGGAGGTGCCGGCCGGGGTCGCGCGCTCGGCCTGGGTGCGGAAGATCGCCGGGATCATCTTGTACGTCGAGCCGTTGCCGATGCCGGTGGCGGCGAACACGCAGAGGAAGAACGCCAGGAACCACGGGAACCACGACCGGTTGTCCTCGGCGATGACCGCGCTCTGGTTCGGGTTCGGCGTGAGCTGGGTGAGCGTCCACAGCACCGCGAGCGTGAACACGATCATCGCGGCGAACGCCGCCAACGTGACCCGCGCGCCGCCGAACCGGTCGGCGAGCCAGCCGCCGAGCGGGCGGGTGGCCGAGCCGACCAGCGCGCCGAGGAACGCGTAGTAGGCGAAGTAGATGCCGGTGCCGAGCGGTGCCGGGTCCGCGACCCAGAAGTTCAGCTTGATCAGCAGCGGCATCGCCGCGGAGTAGCCGATGAACGAGCCGAACGTGCCGATGTAGAGGAACGCCATCACCCAGGTCTGCCGCTCCTTGACCACCTGGAGCTGCTCGCGCGGCTTGGACTTCGCGGAGGTGAGGTTGTCCATGAAGAAGTACGCCGCGAGCGTCGCCACGACCGCCAGCCCGGCGTACACGTAGGCGGCCCGCTGCAGACTGATGCCGCTGTCAGCCGCCTTCACCAGCCCGAAGATGCCGGCGCCGCCCACGATCACCGGGAGGAACAGCTGGATCAGCGAGACGCCGAGGTTGCCGCCGGCCGCGTTGAGGCCCAGGGCGGCGCCCTTCTTGGCGGCGGGATAGAAGAAGTTGATGTTGGCCATCGAGCTGGCGAAGTTGCCGCCGCCGAGACCGGCCGTCGCGGCGATCAGGCAGAACGCCCAGAACGGGGTGTCCGGGTTCTGCACGGCGACCGCGAAGCCGAGCGTCGGCACCAGCAGCAGACCGGCGCTGACCATCGTCCAGTTGCGGCCGCCGAACTTCGGCACCGCGAACGTGTAGGGCAGCCGCAGCAGCGAGCCGACGAGGTTCGGCAGCGCGACCAGCAGGAACAGCTGCTGGGGGGTGTAGCCGAACCCCATCGAGACCAGGAACGCCGAGCTGACGCTCCAGATCAGCCACACCGAGAACCCGAGGTGCTCGGCGAAGATCGACCAGATCAGGTTGCGGCGGGCGACCCGGCGGCCTCCGTTCTCCCAGAACTCCGGCTCCTCGGGCCGCCAGTCGTCGATCCAGCGCCCGGTGCGGTGCGCGCTCGCGGCCGGCGCTGCCGAGGTGGTCGAGGCGGCGTCCGGCCCGGGATGTGTCGTCGTCATGCGTCCCACCCTCGGCGGCGCACGTAACGCCCGGCTCAGGTCGCCGTACCGGAGACGTCAACTTCCCCTCACGACCTCACGGCCCTCACGACCTCACGATCTCGGTGGTCGAGGAGGAGGCGCTGCCACCGTCTCGAAACCACGGCCACCGGACGGCGTACGTCCGCCTCGACCGTTCGTCGTCCATGACCGACCGCTCACCGACGACCCGAGTCCGCTCGTCGCGTCCTCGTGATCCACCTCTCACCACTGGCGCAAGTCGCCACCTACGGTGACGCCGATCACATCCCTCCCGGAGAAGGGTGCCTCCAGTGCCAGACATCGACCAGTCGACGGGCCAAGCCCATCGGCACGACCCCGTGTACGACGAGCTGCACGCGTCACCGGAGTTCGACCGGCTGCGCTCGCTCTACCGCGGCTTCGCGTTCCCCGCGACCGTCGCGTTCTTCGCCTGGTACCTGCTCTACGTCGTCATGAGCAACTGGGCCAGCGGCTTCATGGACACCACGATCGGCGGCAACATCAACATGGCCCTCCTGTTCGGGCTGCTGCAGTTCCTGACGACGTTCGCGATCGCCTGGCTCTACGCCCGCTACATGAACCGCAACGTCGACCCGATCGCTCGCTCCCTCGAGAAGCAGTACGACGACCGGCTCGGCGGGGGTGCGCGATGAGCTCCGACACCTTGACCGCCATCTTGTTCATCGCCGTCGTCCTCCTGACGGTCGGCATCACGTTCTGGGCGAGCAGGCACAACCAGGGCGCCGCCGACTTCTACGCCGGCGGCCGGTCCTTCAGCGGATTCCAGAACGGCATGGCGATCTCCGGCGACTACATGTCGGCCGCCTCGTTCCTCGGCATCTCCGGCGCGATCGCGCTCTACGGCTATGACGGGTTCCTCTACTCGATCGGGTTCCTCGTGGCCTGGCTCGTGGCGCTGCTGCTCGTGGCGGAGCTGCTGCGCAACTCCGGCCGTTACACGATGGCCGACCAGCTGGCCTATCGGATGCGGCAGCGGCCGGTCCGAACGGCCGCGTCCACGTCGACCGTGGTGGTCTCGATCTTCTACCTGCTCGCCCAGATGGTCGGGGCCGGTGCACTCGTCGCGCTGCTCCTCGGGGCGGAATCGGAGTCGGCGAAGAACCTGACGATCATCGGCGTCGGTCTGCTGATGGTCTTCTACGTGACCGTCGGCGGCATGAAGGGCACCACGTGGGTGCAGATCGTCAAGGCGGTGCTGCTCATGGGTGGCACGATCCTGATCACGATCCTGGTGCTCGCGAAGTTCGACTTCAACTTCTCCGAGCTGCTCGGGGCCGCAGCGTCGAACACGGGCAAGGGTGACGCGTTCCTGCAGCCCGGCCTGAAGTACGGCATCGACACCACGTCGAAGATCGACTTCCTCAGCCTGGGTCTCGCGCTCGTGCTGGGCACAGCGGGCCTGCCGCACATCCTGATCCGCTTCTACACGGTGCCGACCGCCAAGGCCGCCCGGACCTCCGTGCTCTGGGCGATCGGTCTGATCGGCGCGTTCTACCTCATGACACTCGCCCTCGGTTTCGGCGCAGCGGCGCTGCTCGACACCG
>NZ_JANINT010000211.1:3380-3653 GCF_024509035.1 Nocardioides sp.
CCCCCCTGCTTGCCGAAGCCGTCGGCGGCGGAGACGGCACCACCGGCGGCGCCGTCCTTCTCGCACTGATCTCGGCGGTGGCGTTCGCGACGATCCTCGCCGTGGTCGCGGGACTGACCCTGACGTCGGCCTCGTCGGTGGCGCACGACCTCTACGCCACGGTGTTCAAGAAGGGCAAGGCGACCGAGCGCGACGAGGTGCGCGTGGCACGGATCTCGGCTTTCGTCATCGGCGGCATCGCGATCGCGCTGGCGATCCCGGCACAGAAGCTCA
>NZ_JANINT010000212.1 GCF_024509035.1 Nocardioides sp.
CGGCCGACATGATCTCCGGTATCTTCCGCTCCACGGTGTGGAGCCAGACGATCCCTGAGGCGATGCGCGGCCGGCTGGCCGGAATCGAGATGCTGTCCTACTCGCTCGGCCCGCTCGGTGGCCAGGTCCGCGCCGGCGTCACCGCCGACCTGTGGACCGTGCGCGGCGCGATCACCAGCGGCGGCCTGGCCTGCGTCGCCGGCGTGGTCGTCACCGCCGGCATCCTGCGCGACTTCTGGAGCTACGACGCCAGCACCGACGAGTACGCCGTCGCCGAGCGCGCCGCCCGGGCAGCGGCGGGCGAGAGCTGAACCGCCGTACCGCTCAGTGCTCGCCGGTCAGGTGGGGCAGGTCGTCGAGGTGGGGGAGCAGCTCGACGCTCTCCTGCTCGTTGGGGTCGGTGCGGGCGACCAGGGCACGAGCCCAGAGCGTGGCGCTGGTGTTGACCGGCACGTGCGGCACCCCGGGCGGGATGTAGACGAAGTCGCCGGCGACCGCGATCGCGTGCGACCGGAGGTCCTCGCCGAACCAGACCTCGGTCTCGCCCTCGATGACGTAGATCGCGGTCTCGTGGCCGGCGTGCCGGTGCGCGTTGGCGCGAGCGCCGGGCGGGATCGCCAGCAGGTGGGCGCACAGCCCGACCGACCCGACGC
Source organism: Nocardioides sp. (assembly GCF_024509035.1). Classification (GTDB taxonomy): domain Bacteria; phylum Actinomycetota; class Actinomycetes; order Propionibacteriales; family Nocardioidaceae; genus Nocardioides. Next base: position 654 of record NZ_JANINT010000212.1, read on the forward strand.
TCTGCGCCGAGACGCCCTCGAACTGGTCGAGCCCCTGCTTGGACGTCGACCGGCTCCCGGTCGGGATCACCCTGACGGTGGGGTTCATGGGCCCAAGATCACATGAGCGTGGCACTCGCGGGGCCGATTCGACGTTGACCCGCCCGAAACTTTCGGGCGGGTCAACGCGGAACCGACGCGGGCCCCTGGCCCGTCGGAGGGGTGAGGAGGTGCCGATGGCACAGGACCGACCCCACGACCCCGAGGCTGACGAGTTCGGGGAGTACGTCGCCGCGCGCTGGCCCCGGCTGGTGCGCGCGGCCGTGTTGCTCGGGTGTACGCCGCACGAGGCCGAGGACGTCGTGCAGTCGGCGCTGACGCGCTGCCTGGTGAAGTGGTCGCGGGTCAGCCGCGCCGACGACCGGGACGCTTACGTCCACCGCATCCTCGTCAACACCTTCATCGACCACCGGCGCCGGATGTGGCGCAGCGAGGTCCCGACCGAGCGGCTGCCCGACCGCACGCCCGACCACATGGAGGCCGACGGCAGCCTCGCGGTGATCGACCAGATCGGCGTCGACCGGGCCCTGGCCGGGTTGGTCGAGGACCAGCGGATCGCCGTCGTCCTGCGCTACTACCTCGACCTGAGCGAGGCGCAGATGGCCGCCGTGCTCGGCGTCGCGCCCGGCACCGTCAAGAGCCGGCTCTCCCGGGCGCTCACCGCGCTGGGCGCCGACGCCAACCTGACCCACCCGTGATCCCAGCAGGAGGACCCATGGACGCCCAGCAGCTGATGGACCGACTCGAGGAGCGCGCCGCCGAGATCCCGGTGGGCCCGCCGCCGATCGGCCTCATGCGCGCCCGTGCCCGCCGCCGGCGTCAGGGCCGGGTGGCCGTGCTGGCCTCGGCGGCCGCCATGGCCGCGATCGCCGCGGGCCTGGCCTGGCAGGGCACGGGCGGCTCGGACGACGGCTCCCGCACGCCGATCGCCTCCGAGGGGCCGAGCGACTTCGACAGCCTGGCCGACGGCTACACCTATGTCGGCGCAGGAGACGTGGTCGCCGCCGTACCCCAGGGCTGGACGAGGAACGAGACCAACTGCGGCACCCCCACCGCCGACACGGTGATCATCGACCCGGGACCGACCTGCCTGATGCTCGTGCCGCGGCCCGCGGACGTCGACAGCCTGACGGTGCTTACCGGACGGACCCCCGTCAACGTCGCCGCAGGGTGGGAGCAGACCGAGGTGGCGGGTGAGCCCGCGCTGCGGTCCCGTGTCATCGTGACCGACGGCGTGGCCCGTCAGAGCGTCCTCCTCACAGCGCGAGAGGTGATGTTCGTAGCCGAGTCGTCGTCGGCCGACGGGGTCGACGTCGTCGACGGCATCCTCGACAGCCTCACGCTGCTGCGCGACCACACCACCGTGCCGGGAATCGGGGACATCGCCACACGGCGAGGCGGCAACGAGACGATGGCCGCCGCCTACGCACGGCGACTCCGAGGGCTCGGCCTCCAGGTCGAGGTCAGCACTGGCAAAGGCGGCGGCCTCGACCAGGGGACCGTGCTCGAGGTGACCCCGTCGGTGGGCTCGGTCGTCGCACCCGGCGACACGATCCGCGTGGTCGCCGCCCGCTGACGCCGCCTCGTAGCCTGGCGGCATGGCCACGCCCGAGCACACCCCGGACGGCCGGTACATCGTGGTCGACGGTCGACGCTGGCGCGCGACCGACCCGGCGATCCCCGACGAGCGCCGCGAAGAGCTCACCCGCATCCTGATGGCCTGGCGGCGCGAGGTACGCCGTACCCGCGACACCCCGGCCGAGTCGGAGACCCGCGCCATGGTGCAGGCCGCCAAGATCGCGCTCGGCGAGCGGGGAACGCCCTGGTGGGAGCAGTCCGACGAGGAGCGCCGCGCCCGCTGGAGCGCCGACCTGCCCACCCCTCCAGACCGGGAGTAGTGCCCCTCAGGCCCCCGGGTCGCCAGCCACTCCGACCAGCTCGGACCGCGCAGCAGCGCACCGGGACCTTCCCGGCGCTGCGCGGCTGGCTCGCTGGGAGCGCCTGAGCTCACGACCTCATCGCTGTGCAGGCCGGTGCTCCACGCCGTTCGCGGCTACGGTGACGCCGTGCGCCTGTACCACGTGACGTCGCGCCTCAACCGGGCGTCGATCGCCGAGCACGGCCTGGACTGGGAGCGCATGGGCGCGGCACCCGGGATCGCCGGAAGCCCGACGCCGGAGGTCGCGGGCGTGTTCCTGTGTCGAGACGAGTTCGAGGTGGGGTGGTTCGCGAGGATGAACAACACCGGCGGGCCGGTCGATGTCTGGGAGGTCGACGGAGTCGACCCGGACTCCCTGGTCGACAACGGCAGTGGCTACGGATACCTCGCTGCGAAGATCCCGGCGTCTCAGCTGACTCTGCGGTAGCGGGACAGCTGCTTGCGTCGCGCGCTCAACGGATCGTGCCGACCCCCGGGATCAGCGGCAGGTCGAGCGCGGTCACCCAGCCGGGCGGCAGTTCGTTGACGGCGGGTACGGCGTTGAGCGCCCGCAGCCCGGTCGCGAGGCACCCTGCGACCGCCGGGGCGCGGCCTGACCCGTCGGTGAACCGGAACGCGGTCTCCTGGCTGATCGAGGGCGAGCCGATGATGTCGACGCGGTAGACGTCGTCGGCCGAGCCGGCCGGCCAGTCCGGCGCCGCGTCCAGGCCGATGCGGTTGACGTGCTCGAGCGTGATGACCTCGCGCCCGTCGTACACGCCGTTGATCGTGAACCGGATCGCCGCCACGTTGCCGGCCTCGATGACGCCCTTGGCGGTCGTGCGGTCGCTGGGCGTCACCCACTTCTCCCAGGTGGTGGTGATCTCGTCGAGCTCGATGCCGGCGGCGTGCGCGATCATCGGCACGGTCGCGCCCCACGCCATGATCAGCAGGTCGGGGATCTGCAGCAGGGGTGTGTACGACGGCGGGCGGCCGATGCCCATCTCGTCCT
>NZ_JANINT010000213.1 GCF_024509035.1 Nocardioides sp.
GGTCGCGGGCGACGCGGGCGATCTCGTCGGTCGAGGCGCGCGCCACCGCGAGGCGGGAGACCTCCTCGGACACCGTCATCACCTCGTGCAGGGCCATCCGCCCGCGGTAGCCGGTGTAGGAGCACGAGCCGCACCCGGCCGCCCGGTAGATCGTGGGCAGGCCGTCCGCGTGGTCCCAGACGAACCCGGTCCGCTCGAGCTCGGCCTCGTCGGGGACGTAGGGCTCCTTGCAGCGCTCGCACAGCGACCGGCACAGCCGCTGGGCCAGGACGGCATCGAGCGCGGACCCGACCAGGAACGGCTCGATCCCCATCTCGATCAGGCGGCTGACCGCGGAGGGGGCGTCGTTGGTGTGCAGCGTCGAGAGCACGAGGTGGCCGGTGAGCGCCGCCTCGACCGCGATCTGGGCGGTCTCGTGGTCGCGGATCTCGCCGATCAGCACGATGTCGGGGTCGGCGCGCAGGATCGAGCGCAGCGCCGAGGCGAACGTCAGTCCGGCCTTGGCGTTGGTCTGCACCTGGTTGATGCCGGTCAGGCGGTACTCCACCGGGTCCTCGACCGTGATCACGTTGACGTCGGGCCGGTTGAGGATGTTCAGCGTCGCGTAGAGCGTCGTGGACTTGCCCGACCCGGTCGGGCCGGTGGCGAGGATCATCCCGTAGGGCTTGCTGTAGGACGCCCGGAAGCGCTCGAAGTTGCGGTCGCTGAACCCCAGGTCGTCCAGGCCCAGCTGGGTGTTGGTCGTGTCGAGGATGCGGGCGACGACCTTCTCGCCCCACACGGTCGGGAGGGTGGCGATGCGCAGGTCGATCCGCCGGCCCTGGTGGGTGACCGACATCCGGCCGTCCTGGGGCACCCGCCGCTCGGCGATGTTCATCTCGGCCATGATCTTGAGCCGGGAGATCACGCCGTTCTGGATGTTCTTCGGAGATCGATGGGCGTCGTGCAGCACCCCGTCGATGCGGTAGCGCACGCGCAGGTCGCGCTCGGTCGGCTCGATGTGGATGTCGGAGGCCCGGTCGGTGATCGCCTGCGAGATGAGCAGGTTGACGAAGCGCACGACCGGCGCCTCGTCGGTCACCTCGGTCAGGTTGCCCAGGTCGTCGGACTCGTCCTCGGCCTCGAGGTCGGAGGTGATGTCGTGCAGCTCGCCCTCGGCGCGGTAGACCTGGTTGATCCGGGTCTCGATGTCCGCGCGGTTCGCGACGGCGAAGCGGACGCGGGCGCCGGTGAGTCGGCTCAGGTCGTCCTTGAGCTCGATGTCGCCGGCCTGCCGGAGCCCGACGGCGACCAGGATCTCGTCCTCCTCGCGGGCCAGGGGCAGGATGCCGGCGCGGCGGGCGAACTCGGCGGGCACCGCGCTGACCGCGGCCATGTCGACGATGAAGTCGGTGAGCTCGACGTACTCCGCGCCCGCGGCCTCCGCCGCGGTGCGCATCACCGTGGCCCGGTCGACCCAGCCGGCGTCGACGAGCACCTCGAGCACCGTCTGGGAGCGCTCGGTCGCGAGCCGGCGCGCCTCCTCCACCTGGGCGGAGGTGACCAGGCCGGCGGCCTCCAGTGCCGACACGGTGTCGCCGCGACGCGCCACCGCTCAGCCCTCCGGGATCAGCGTGAGGGCGGCGGACGGGTTGGCGCGGTAGCGGGTGATGAGCTCGGCGGTCGCCTCGTCGATGCGCTCGTGCAGCGCGCGACGGTACGTCGTGAGCTGCTGCTCCGCGGCGGTGAGCCGCTCGACGGCGTCGGCGACCTGGTCGGGGTCGCGGGGATCGATCTCGTCGCCCCACATCGAGGCCAGCTCCGGCAGCTCGGGGAGCGGGTCGGCCGCGCGGATGCTGACCAGCGCCCGGCGGGTGCCGCCGGTGCCGGTGTCGCCGAGGATCCGCACCAGGTCGTCGACCGAGAGCGGGTGGTCGGAGGCCGACTCCGCGGCGAGCAGGTCGAGGCGGGCGTGCACGAGCCGCCGCCAGTAGGAGACCCGGTCCTCCTCGGCCTCGAGGCGGTGGCGGTAGCTGCGCAGCTCGTCGAGCTGCAGGCCGGCGAGCAGCTCCGAGGACATCGCGTCGACGACCGGGCGCCGACGAGGCTCGCCGCGGCTCATCGGGCCGGCTCCGCGTCGACCAGCGCGGGGTCGACCCCGGCCCGCTTGAGCATGACGCCGAAGTCGTGGGTGTTGGAGCTCACGAGCTTGGCGTCGGCCACCGAGACCGAGCCGTCGAGCACCAGGCGCACCAGGTGCTGGTCGAAGGTCTGCATGCCGGAGTAGGCGCCGTCGGCGACGATGTCGGGGATCGTGTCGGTGCGGTCGGGGTCGGCGACCGCCTCGGCGAGTCGAGGGGTGTTGACCGCGATCTCCATCGCGACCACCCGGCCCTCGCCGTCGGCGCGGGGGACCAGTCGTTGGCAGACGATCCCGCGCAGGGAGGCCGCGAGGCCCAGGCGCACCTGCTTCTGCTCGTGGGGCGGGAAGAAGTCGATCACCCGGTTGACCGTCTCCTTCGCGTCGGTGGTGTGCAGCGTCGACATCACGAAGTGGCCGGTCTCGGCCGCGGCGAGGGCGGCACGGACGGTGTCGGGGTCGCGCATCTCGCCGATGAGGATCACGTCGGGGTCCTGGCGCATCGCGGCCCGCAGCGCCACCGACCAGTCGGCGGTGTCGGTGCCGAGCTCGCGCTGGTTGACGCTGGCCACCTTGTCGCGGTGGATCACCTCGATCGGGTCCTCGATCGTGAGGATGTGTACCGCGCGCGCCTCGTTGATCGCGTCGACCATCGCCGCCAGCGTCGTGGTCTTGCCCGAGCCGGTCGGGCCGGTGACCAGCACCAGGCCGCGAGGCTCGAGCGCGAGGGACCGGATCACGTCGGGGAGGGCGAGGTCGGCCAGCGTCCGCGGCTCGTCGCCGACCAGGCGCAGCACGCACCCGACCGTGCCTCGCGAGCGGAACGCGTTGACGCGGAACCGGCCGATGCCCGCGACGGCGAGGGCGTAGTCGGCCTCGTTGGTCGCGTCGAAGTGCCGCTCGACGTCGGCCGGCATCGTCTCGCGCACCAGGGCGTCGACCGCCTCGGCGGTCATCGGGTCGACCTGCAGCGGCACCAACGAGCCGGAGATCCGCACCCGCGGGGCGCTCCCGACCTTGATGTGGAGGTCTGAGCCGCGGTTGACCACCACCGCCTGGAGGTACGGCGCGATCTGGAGCGTCGTCGCCTCCGGGGAGCTCGTCATGCCCCAGATGTACCACGCCCGCGCCCGGCGTACGCGCGCGCGGCGGGCACCGAGGGGGTCCGGTGCGGCGCTGGTGTGGACCTCCCGACGATCGGGGAGCGATCTTGGCGCGATCTGCGGGCGGAACCTCAAGTGCGCGGGGGTTCCGTCCGATGACCTCGGTGACGCACTGCGCCCGTCGGCCAGTGCGAGGCGCCTACTCGGAGTGACCCCTTGTCCCGGAACCTGGTCGGACTCGACATCGGCAGCACGGGCGTGCGCGCGGCCGAGCTGGCCCCGGGCGGACGGCGCACGCGGCTGCGGAGGTTCGCGCGCGTGCCGCTGCCGCCGGGCGCGGTCCGCGCCGGTGCGGTCGCCGACGCCGCGGCCGAGATCGAGCGCCTGCGCGCGCAG
>NZ_JANINT010000214.1 GCF_024509035.1 Nocardioides sp.
GGCCGGGCTTCAACGGCGACAAGGTCACCGGCCAGGGCTTCGACCAGGAGGTCCTGGAGAAGGCCGGCATCCGCCGCGCCGACGCGTTCGCCGCGGTCTCCAGCGGTGACAACTCCAACATCATCGCCGCCCGGGTGGCCCGCGAGACCTTCGGCATCCAGCAGGTCGTGGCCCGCATCTACGACCCCGGCCGCGCCGAGGTCTACCAGCGGCTCGGCATCACCACGGTCGCCACCGTGAAGTGGACCGCCGACCAGGTGCTGCGCCGGCTGCTGCCCGCCGGGGCCGAGCCCAACTTCCGCGACCCGTCCGGCACGATCCGGCTCGACCAGCTGCCCGCCTCCGAGGCGTGGGTGGGGCACCGCACGGTGCTCTTCCAGCAGCAGGTCGGCTGCCGGATCGCGTGGATCGACCGGCTCGGCGAGGGCATCCTCCCCCACCGCGACAGCGTCATCCAGGAGGGCGACATCCTCCACGTGGTCATGCGCGAGGAGAACGCCCCCCGCGCCTACACGGTCATCGACAGCGGACCTGACGAAAGCTGAGTGAGCCATGCGCGTCGCCATCGCCGGGGCCGGAGCCGTGGGCCGGTCCATCGCCCGTGAGCTGATCATGAACGGCCACGAGATCCTCCTGATCGACAAGAACCCCGACTCGATCAAGCCCGAGCGGGTGCCCGACGCCGAGTGGCTGCTGGCCGACTCCTGCGAGATGTCCTCGCTCGAGGAGGCGCGCCTCGACCAGTGCGACGTGGTGATCGCCGCGACCGGCGACGACAAGGCCAACCTGGTCACCGCGCTGCTCGCGAAGACCGAGTTCGGCGTGCCGCGCACGGTCGGCCGGGTCAACCACCCCAACAACGAGTGGCTCTTCACCGAGGCCTGGGGCGTCGACGTCAACGTGTCGACCCCGCGGATCATGTCCGCGCTGGTCGAGGAGGCGGTCACCGTCGGCGACCTGGTGCGGCTGTTCACGTTCCGCCAGGGCAACGCCAACCTCGTCGAGATGACGCTGCCAGCCGACTCGCCGTACGTCGGGAAGCCGGCGGGCCTGATCCCGTTCCCCGAGAACTGCGCGCTGGTCACGATCCTGCGCGACGGCCAGGTCTACGTCCCCGACGCCGAGCAGCCGGTCGAGGCGGGCGACGAGCTGCTGTTCGTGGTCTCCTCCGACATCGAGGACAGCCTCGAGCAGATCCTCGCCCCCGGCGCCCACAGGGGCTGAGGTAGCGACCTCGGACGTCGGTCGCGCGGCGCGGCCCGGGCCCCCGCAGCCGCCACGACCCCTGGCGGCGTCCGTCCTGGTGGCCTACGCGCTGTTCGTGCTGGTCGGCCTCGGAGCCGGCGTGAACGGCGTGCTGCTGGTCGCCCAGATCGACGACTACGGCGTGGACCGGACGACGATCGGGGCGACGTTCTTCACCGGGTCCGCCGGGTTCGTGGTCGCGAGCGCGATGGCCGGTCCGCTGGTCCACCGGTGGGGGTATCGCACGACGCTGGTCGCCGGCGCGCTGGTCTACGTCGTCGCCGGGATCGCCGTGGCCACCCGGCCCACGTTCGTGGTCTTCGTGCTGCTCCAGCTCGGCGTGGGCTACGCGACCGGCCTGCTCGAGTCGGTGCTCAACGCCTATCTGGCCGAGCTGCCGCGGGCGGCCACGCTGCTGAACCGTCTGCACGCCTTCTTCGGCGTCGGCGCGCTCCTGGGGCCGCTGGCCGCCGCGGCGCTGCTGACCGTGGCCTCCTGGCCGGTGGTCGTCCTCGCGCTCGCCGGCGTCGCGGCCCCGCTGGCGGTCGCGGTCCGCGCCACCTATCCCCCGCGGGCCACCGAGCCCGCGGAGCCCGCCGGAGCGACCACGCCCGTCGACGTCGAGCACGGACGCGGCGGGTGGGCGCTCGTGGCCGCGGCCGTGCGCCAGCCGGCGGTCCTCCTCGCGGCGACCATGCTGACGCTGTACGTCGGGCTCGAGCTCGGCGTCGGCAACTGGGCGTACGGCTACCTCGTCGAGGCGCGCGACCTCTCCGACCTCCAGGCGGGCTACGCAGTCAGCGGCTACTGGCTCGGACTCACGCTCGGCCGGTTCCTGATCAGCCCGGCCGCCGCCCGCCGTGGGATCACGCCGGTCGGCACCACCTACCTGTGCCTCGGGGGAATCAGCGCGATGGCCCTCGTGACGTGGGCGGCGCCGTACGCCGCCGTCGCGGCCGTCGGGCTGGCGCTGCTCGGGTTCTTCCTGGGGCCGATCTTCCCCACCACCATGGCGGTGCTCCCCCAGCTCACCTCGGCGCGGCTGGTGCCGACCGCGGTCGGCGTCGTCAACGCCGGATCCGTGGTCGGCGGTGCGGCACTGCCGTGGGCGACGGGCCTGGTCGGCGAGGAGGTCGGCGCCTGGACGCTGCTGCCGATCGCCCTCGTGCTCGGGCTGCTGCAGCTCGTCGTGTGGTGGCGCACCGCGGCGCACGTGCGCCGTCCGGTCACGCCTCGCTGACCGGGCCGACCGGGGTCTTGTTGCGGGTCAGGACCCACGCCATGGCGGCGAGCGCGGCGAGCTGGAGCGGCCAGCCCATGCCGATCTTGAGGATGCCGAGCGCCGCGACCGCCGAGTCGGGGTCGAGCGAGCCGGACTTGCCGGCGAACCAGATCGGCGCCTGCACGACGACGCGGACGAAGCACGGGACCGCCAGCAGCCAGGTCAGCGTGGTGCACAGACGGACGATCTGGCGGTCCTGGTGCCACGCGGTGGGATCGCCGGTCACGCTGCCGACCATGAACCCGACCATCGGCCAGCCGATCAGGCAGGTCAGCGACAGCACCACCGTGTAGGCGCTGTTGTAGATCAGGCCGGGCAGGAAGTAGGCGAGCGCCTGGTCGTTCGCGCTGCCGCCCTGGCGTGCCGAGATCGTGACGAACAGCCAGCCGATCCCGATGCCGAAGAGCGCGTTGAGGCAGAACTGGACGGTCGAGCGCTGCACCAGGCGCACGACCAGCAGCACCACGGCGACCGCGATGCTGGAGGCGAGGGCGAGCCGCAGCTCCTTGGTCGAGAGCCACAGCGCCGTGAAGATGATCGTCGGCACCGCCGCCTCGATCATGCCGCGCCGACCGCCGAGGGCACGCGAGATCTGGGCCCGGACGACGGCCTCGACCGTGTCGACGCTCGGCGGCGAGTGTCCGGGCTGGTCGGCTGCGGCCGTCACGGCATCAGCTCGTAGCGCGGGTTGTAGATGATCCGGTGCCCGTCGTGGCGGCCGATCCGGCCGCGGATCTCCAGCGACCGGCCGGGCACGATGCCGCCGATCCGCCGGCGACCGAGCCAGATCACCGTGAGCGTGCCGGTGCCGTCGTACAGCTCGGCCTCGAGGGCCGGCACCCCGCCGCGCGGGCGGAGGGTGACCGTGCGCAGCGTGCCGCGCAGCCGGACCTGCTCGCGCTCGGGAGCCTCCCCGATCTTGTCGAGGGCGTCGTCCGCGTACGCCCGCCGCATGTCGCGCGCGTGCTGGTCGCCGGTGTCGGCCCAGCGGCTGATAGTGCGCCTCAGGCGGCTCCGCTCTCCCATGCCGCGAAAGCCTAGGGGTTCGGGCGCTCGACGAGCTGCTCGCG
>NZ_JANINT010000215.1 GCF_024509035.1 Nocardioides sp.
GACCGGCTGCTCGGCTCGGTGCTGACCTACGCCGACGAGTCGTTCAACACGATCCTCGAGCTCGGCTTCGGCTCCTCGATCCGCAAGGAGTGGGAGTGGCGCACGCTGCGCGGCGAGCCCACCCACAACCTCGAGGCGTTCCGCGGCTGGCTGGAGTCCGGCGACCACCCGACCTCCGACCGCGAGTCGTGACCTCTGCACGTTGAGTCGTGACCTCTGCACGTTGAGTCGTGACTTCCGGTGCGGCGGACGGCGACAATCCCCGACTCGACCGTCACAACTCCCGACTCGACCGTCAGAAGTCCCGAATCAACGGGGGGATGGATCAGCCGCCGGGGTCCTGACGCCGCTCGCGGGCGACCCGGCGGTCGGTGAGCAGCACCCACACGCTCAGGGCGACCCCGCCGAGGACCGCGAAGACGAAGAACACCATCGCCACCGTGGGATAGCCCAGCACCTGGTGGTCGGTGCGGACCCGCATCATCATCGCCGCGCCCAGCACGGTCGCGGCGATCACGATGCCCATCGTGAGGCGGTTCGCGACCCGGTGGAGCACGGTGTGCAGCCGCTCCTCGTCGATGGCGTGCACCCGGATGCTGAGCTCGCCCTCCGCGAGCGCGTCGAGGATGCGGTTGCCCCGGCGCGGCAGGTTGGCGGTGAACTCCTTGGCCTCCAGGGCCGCGCTCATCACGCCGGCCGGGCTGATCGTCAGCCCGCTGCGCAGCAGGGTCCCGAGGCTGTCGCGCACCGCGGCCGCCGGGTCGAAGTCGGGGTCGAGGTGCAGGGTCGTGTGGTCGAGGTTCAGCAGGGCCTTGCCGACCATCGACATCTCCGCCGGCGGCCGCAGCCCGTGGCGCCCCGAGATCTGGCTCAGCTGCACCAGCGTGGCGCCGGCCTGGACGTCGGGCCCGGCGCTGGTCGCCTCGGAGACCAGGTGCCCCACGTCGGAGCGGAACGACGCGGCGTCGAAGTCGGGCAGCGGGTGCCCCAGCCCGGCGAGCACCGCCGCGGCCTCCTCGCCGTCGCCGTCCCCGAGCGCCACCAGCAGCTTGATGACCTGGTCACGCAGCCGCGGGGCGATCGAGCTCACCATGCCGAGGTCGAGCAGCGCGAGCCGGCCGTCGTCGGTGATCAGCACGTTGCCCGGGTGGGGGTCGGCGTGCAGGAACCCGTGGCGCAGCATCGCGTCGAGGTAGCAGGTGAACAGCTGCTCGACCATCGGGCGGGTGTCGAGGTCGAGCAACCCCAGCGGCCCGACGTCGGTGACCTTGCGACCGTCGACGCGGTCCATCGTCAGCACCCGTGACGTGGAGAGCTCCGGCACCGGCGCCGGGACCATGAGCAGGTCGTAGTCGGCCGTCAGCTCGTGGAACCGCTGCAGGTTCCGCGCCTCGCGGCGATAGTCCAGCTCGCCGCTGAGCGAGCGGCGGAACTGCGCCAGCAGCCGCTCGAAGCCGAAGTGCCGCCCCACGTCGGTGTGCCGGTCGGCGAGGCCGGCCAGCCGGGCGAGGGTCTCCATGTCCTCGCGCGCCTGGTCGCGGATGCCGGGACGCTGCACCTTGACCGCCACCTCGCGGCCGTTGCGCAGGGTCGCGAGGTGCACCTGGCCCAGCGACGCCGCTCCCACCGGCTCGGGGTCGAAGGAGCCGAACAGGTCCGAGACGTCACCCCCGAGCTCGGCCTCCACGACCTCCCGCACGACCTCGAACTCGACCGGCTCCGCGTCGTCCTGGAGCCGACTCAGCGCCGTCGTGTACGCCGGCGGCAGCAGGTCGAACCGCGTGGAGAGCAGCTGCCCGAGCTTCACGAAGGTCGGGCCGAGCTCCTCGAGGTCGGCGGCGAACCGCTCCGCGAGCTCCTCGTCGCCCTCGGGCACGTCCTCGTCGTCGCGCGGGAAGCCGTCGAACCCCAGGCCGGTGAGCAGGTCGGCGCGTCGGTGGCGGACCAGGAGGCGGGCGAGTGCCGTGTAGCGCGCCACCGGGCCGTGCGTGGTTGAGCTCATGGACCTGACGTTCCCGCTGGCCGCGATCTCGATGCCCGGGCGGGGAGCGGCGCGGGTCACGCGCGCTCGGGTCAGGCGGGCGGTGAGACCTCCTCGGCGATCGTGCGCGGCTTGCGCCGGGCGACCGCCACGCCGACCAGGGCGAGCACGCCGCCGACGTACGCCATCGCGGCGGGGGTCTCGTCGAGGAACAGCCAGCCCATCGCGATCGCGATCGGCGGGACGAGGTAGGTCGTCACGCCCAGGCTGCTCGCGGACATGTGGCGCAGCGCGTGGGCGTAGGTGGTGAAGGCGATCGCGGTCGGGAAGACCCCGAGGTAGACGACCCACAGGATCGAGGACGTCGGGGCGTCGCCGGCCTCGTCGATGAGCTGGCCGAGGAACGGCAGGCACGCGACCGCGCCGACCGTGCACGCGAGCCAGGTGACGTGGAGCGCGGAGAGCCGGGCCACGAGCGGCTTCTGGAGGATCAGGCTGACCGAGTAGACGGCCGCCGACAGCAGGCAGAGCAGCACGCCGAGGACGTCGTTGCCGCCGCCCTCGGAGGACGCGAGGCTGATCAGCCCGACGCCGCCGAACGCGAGGGCCAGGCCGATGCCGAGGTAGAGCGTGAACCGCTCGTGGAGGAAGGTCGCGGCCAGGAACGCGATGAGCACGGGCGAGACCTGGATGAGCATGGCGGCCGTGCCGGCGTCGATGCGGTGCTCGCCCTCGTTGAGAGCGACGTTGTAGACGCCGAACCACAGCACGCCGATGACCGTGATCGAGACCCACTCGCGACCGGTGGGACGGGGCAGCCCGCGGCTGAGCGCGACCGCACCGAGGCACAGAGCGCCCACGAGCAGGCGGCCCAGGGACAGCGCACCGGGGGAGAAGTCGTGGCCGAGGTGACGGATCGCGACGAACGCCGACGCCCAGAACACCAGCGTCACCGCCACGGCCGCGACCGGCAGCCACGCAGCGGGCGGGGCGGTCGCGGCGGTCGCGGTCGGCGGGGTCGTCGTACTCGTCACCTGCCCAGGCTAGGGACCACCACCGACATCGGGCAGGCGGTTTTCGGTCGCGAAACTGTCGATTTCCGGTCACACCCCGTCCCCGCGTCGCTAGGGTCCGGATCCATGTCACGCACGCGCGCCGCCGCGCTCACCACGATCGCTCTCGGGATCACCCTGCTGCCGTTCGCCGGCACCTCGACGGCGACCGCGGACGCGGCCCGTGACGGAGCCCGTGACGGGGCGACCGTCACGATCAGCGGCACGGCGTATGAGTTCAACACCGTCAAGAACCTGCTGGCCGGCGCGGTCGTGCACGTCGTCGAGGACCCCTCGCTCACCACCACGGTCGCCGACGACGGCACCTACGCCCTCGAGGTGCCCGACGGGGCCGAGGTGACGCCGTACATCACCAAGGACGGGTACGGCACGATCCACCTGCAGACCTTCACGACCGCCGGGCAGGACCTGGTCAACGTCAACTTCCAGACGCCGACGCTCAAGGTCATGGACCTCCTGGCGCTGGTGCTGGGGATCGACAAGAACGAGGCGGGCTACCCCGAGCAGTGCGTCGTGGTCAGCACCG
>NZ_JANINT010000216.1 GCF_024509035.1 Nocardioides sp.
CGCGCCGGTCGTGCCGGCTGCCTCCCACGCAGCGCGCACGCGCCGGGCCCGGCGGGAGCCGCCCCGCGTCCGCGCGGCCGATGGCCCGGACGCCGGCCGGCACGACGGGCCGTGGAGGGTCGAGTTCGACACCGGCGAGACCCTGCAGATCGACGGGCCTGTGCTCCTCGGCCGCGATCCGGAGGCGCGCCCGGGGGAGGCCGTGCGCCACCTGGTGCAGCTCCGATCGGCGGACCTGTCCCTGTCCAAGACCCACGCCCAGCTCCGGCTCACGGGGCGGGGCCGGCTCGTCGTGACCGACCGCGGGTCGACGAACGGCTCGACGCTGCTACGAGAAGGCGCGGCCCGGGAGCTGCCGGTCGGTCGCGCGACCACCCTGCTCGACGGCGACCGGGTGCGGTTCGGGGACCGGGAGATGCGGGTGCGTCAGGAGGCAGACGACCGCACTCCGGCCACGCGGTCCCGATCATCGAACAGATAACGGTCCGGTAACGAACGGCGACGGCTCTTCCGCTCACCCCGCTCGGACGTGTCGACTGCTCTCCTCCTGACGGTGATCTCGGCGCCGTTGACCCGGTTGTCGAGCGTGCCCTCGGGCTCTCGGGCGGACCACGCCCTGACAACTGGGAGGACTCTCTTGCGAAGGACCCACGTCGCCGCGATGGCGACGGCATCTCTGATCGCGGCCGCCACGGCGCTGTCGCTCACCACCCCGCAGGCCGGCGCCACGCCGCCCGCGGACGGCCCCGCGGCCAAGTCCGACCGCGGCCGCCCCACGGACGTGCTCACCCCCGGGTGGAAGTCCAACTACCACGCCCGCAACCAGGCCGCCCTCGAGAAGCGGCTGCGCACCGGCGGCAAGGGCCAGGCCGAGAAGCTCGGCAAGGGCGTCTACGGGCGCGTCGCGCAGACCGGCAAGGACCGCATCTTCGTCGTGCTGGCCGAGTTCGGCGATCGCCGGCACCAGGCCTACCAGGACGACCCCGACTCGGGCGCCCAGCGGTTCGACGGCCCGCTGCACAACCAGATCCCCAAGCCCGACCGCAAGGTCGACAACACCACGATCTGGAACGCCGACTTCAGCACGGCGTACTTCAAGAACATGTACTTCAGCCGGATGAAGGACTTCTTCGAGGACCAGTCCAGCGGGCAGTACTCCATCGCCGGCGACGTCACCGCCTGGGTGAAGGTGCCGTTCAACGAGGCCCGCTACGGCAGCAACAAGGACTGTGGCGACATCGTCTGCAGCAACGTCAACTTCCTGATCCGGGACGCGCTGTCGGAGTGGGTGCAGGGCCGGCTCGACGACGGCTGGACGATGCAGCGCATCCAGGACTACCTCAAGACCTTCGACGTCCAGGACCGTTACGACTACGACGGTGACGGCGACTTCCGCGAGCCGGACGGCTACATCGACCACTTCCAGATCGTCCACGCGGGCGGCGACGAGGCCGACGGCGACCCGATCTACGGCTCCGACGCCATCTGGAGCCACCGCGGCAACGCGGCGCTGCACGGCCTCGGCACCGGCCCCGGCCCTGCGGTCGGCGGCATCCAGGTCGGCGAGGGTGGCAAGAGCGACACGGGCGCGCCCGACGGTGGCGTGACGTTCCCGGACAACCCGACCGGCCTGTGGGTCAGCGACTACACGATGCAGCCCGAGAACGGCGGCCTGAGCGTCTTCGCCCACGAGTACACCCACGACCTCGAACTGCCCGACCTCTACGACACCTCCGGCAACACCGGCGGCGCCAGCAACAGCGTCGAGCACTGGTCGCTGATGGCGCAGTCCCGCGGCACCGCCAAGGGCGACCCGGGCATCGGTGACCGCCCGCAGCCGATGGGCGCGTGGGAGAAGTTCCAGCTCGGGTGGCTCGACTACGACACCATCCGCGCGGGCCGGACCGGCACCTTCAAGCTGCGTCCGGGTGCGTCGACCAGCGGCCGACAGTCCAACGGGCTCATCGTGCTGCTGCCGGACAAGGACGTCACGTTCCAGTACGGCGCGCCCTGCGCCGACTGCGGCGAGAAGTTCTACTTCTCCGGCTCCGGCGACAACCTCGACCACACCATGACCCGCGAGGTCGCCGACGGTGGTGAGCTCACCGCCAAGGTGCGCTACGCCATCGAGGAGGGCTGGGACTACGCGTTCCTCGAGGTCTCCAGCGACGGTGGCGAGACCTGGACCTCGATCCCCACGAGCGAGAGCTACGAGGGTGAGGACCAGGGCTCGTTCAACCCCGACGGCACCGGCATCACCGGCACCACCGACGGGCAGTGGGTCGACCTGACGGCCACGGTGCCCGCCGGCACCAACGCCGTCCGTTGGCGCTACCTCACCGACGGCGCGGCCGCCGAGGCCGGCTTCCAGGTCGACAACATCACGCTGGACGGCGAGCCGATCGGCACGGCCGAGGCGGGCTCCGAGGGCTGGGTGCTCGACGGGTTCGAGGCGGTCCACTCCGAGGAGACCAAGGCGTTCCTGAACACCTACTTCGTGGACAACCGGCAGTACGTCGGGCGCGACAAGGTGCTCGAGCACGTCTACAACTTCACCGGTGACAAGGAGCGCCCGGACTGGGTCGACTTCTTCGCCTACCAGCCCGGCGCGCTGATCAGCTACTGGGACACCTCCTACACCGACAACAACGTCGGCGACCACCCCGGTCACGGTGAGGTGCTCCCCGTGGACGCGCACCCGGTGTTCCAGCACGCGTTCGACCAGTCGATCCTGCGCACCAAGGTGCTGACGGCCGACTCGGCGTTCTCGCGGCTGGCCACTCCGTCGCAGAAGCTGCACTACCAGGGCAAGGCCTACACGCTGAAGGGTCAGCCGGCCGAGCCGCTGTTCGACGACACGATGGACTGGTGGTTCAGCAGCGACGAGCACGGCACCGGTGACCACCCCGGGTTCTACGAGCCCGAGTGGTACGGCGTGGACGTGCCGAAGACCGGCACCACCATCAAGGTGCTGAACGTCAACAAGCGCACCAAGGTGATGACCGTCAAGGTCGGCACCTCGCGCTGATCGCAGATCGAGACCCCCGCACCCCACCCACCACGGTGGGGTGCGGGGGTCTCGCGCACGTGGGGCGAGCCCGTCCTCCGCAGCGTCGGCAGGGCGCTGAGTGAGACACGGTGGTTGAGGTGCGAGGAGCGCTAGCGACGAGCCTCGAAACCACCGCAACCCGCGCAGGGCGCCAACCACCGCTGGTCGAGCTCGTCGAGACCCCCGCAGCCTCGGCAGGGCGGCGAGCTGTAGGTCGGCCTGCGGGTGCGCTCGGGTCGTCGTGGGTGAAGAACGAGGGAGGGTGGTCGCCGTGCGCTGTGGTCACCGCGGGTGGTCACCGTCCGCGCTTGGGCATCAGATCGTGGTGGGTTGCTGTGCTGTGGTCGTCGCCTACGACCCGGGACCCCGCCTGCCGACTCACCCCACCTGGCCCGGCGTCAGATTTTACTTTCGGAGTTCCCAGATCCTTGTGGATACAGGGTTCTGGGCCCTCTCGATGTCGGTGGGCTCTGCTGGGATGGGTACATGGCAGCCACCCCGCTCGAGCACCCGGACCTCGATG
>NZ_JANINT010000217.1 GCF_024509035.1 Nocardioides sp.
GGTCGATGCGCCGGACGGCCTCGACCAGGCGCTCCTCGGCCAGCCGCCCGGAGCGTACGGCGGCCACGATCGCGGCCCGGATCTCGCGCACCAGCGCGACGTCCTTGTCCGCGCCGATGCACAGCAGGTCGGCACCGGCGGCCAGCGACAGGACCGCAGCCTCGGGGATGCCGCGGCCGGCGGACGCGCCGGCCATGTCGAGGGCGTCGGTGACCAGGACGCCGTCGAAGCCGAGTCGTTCACGCAGCAGTGCGAGGACCGGCCGGCTCAGCGTGGCCGGCAGGTCGGGGTCGACAGCCGGCACCACGATGTGCGAGGTCATCACCGAGGCGACGCCGGCCTTGACGGCCGCGGCGAACGGGACCAGCTCTCGAGCGAGCAGGGTCTCGAGATCGACGTCCACGGTCGGCAGCGCGAGGTGGCTGTCCTGGGCGGTGTCGCCGTGGCCGGGGAAGTGCTTGGCGCACGCGGCGACGCCGGCGCTCTGCAGCCCGGCGACCCAGGCCGCGACGTGCTCGGCCGCCCGGCGGGCCTCGGCGCCGAAGCTGCGGGTGCCGATCACCGGGTTGTCGGGGTGGCAGTTGACGTCGGCGACCGGCGCGAGGTCGAGGTCGATGCCGGCAGCGGCCAGCTCGGCGCCGACGGCCGCGCCCGTGGCCCGAGTCAGGTCGAGGTCGTCGGCCGCACCGAGCGCGGCCGGCCCGAGCACCGGGCTGAGGCCGCCCGCATGCAGCCGCGTGACGTCGCCGCCCTCCTCGTCGACCGAGACCACGGCGTACGGCGCGGCCGCGTGGATCGCGGCGGTCAGCTCGACCACCGCGGCGACGCCGTCGGCGGTGTTGCTGCCGAACAGGCAGACCCCGCCGAGCCCCTCGGCCAGCAGGTCGGCGGCGTCGCGGGTGAGGGCGGTGCCGGGGAAGGCCGGCATCAGCACGCGCAGGGCCAGCTCCTCGACGGACAGGTTCTCGGGGGTGCTCATCCCTTCACCGACCCGGACGTGAGGCCCGCGACCATCCGGCCCTGGACCAGCAGGAAGAAGATGACGACCGGGATCGCGATCAGCGTCGAGCCGGCCATGATGCCGCCCCAGTCGGTGCCGCGGTTGACGTCGGTGAACGTGCTCAGCCACAGCGGCAGCGTCTTCTTGTCCTCGCGGGTCATCACGACGACCGCGAGCGTGAACTCGTTCCAGGCCTGGATGAAGCCGAAGACGCCGGTCGCGACGAGCCCGGGGGCCAGCAGCGGGAAGGTGACCTTGAAGAAGGCCTGCACCCGGGAGCAGCCGTCGATCATCGCGGCCTCCTCCAGCTCGAACGGGACGCCGGCGACGAAGCCGCGCAGGGTCCAGATCGTGAAGGGCAGCACCGAGGCGATGTAGACCAGGCTCAGGCCGACGACGGTGTTGAGCAGGTTCATCCCCTCGAGCATCTTGTACTGGGAGATGAACAGGCCCTCGACGGGGATCATCTGGATCACCAGCAGCGCCACGATGAACGACTTGCGACCGCGGAAGCGGAATCGCGAGACCGCGACGGCGGCGAGGAAGGCGAAGGCCAGCGCGACCGCGATCGTCAGCAGGGTGACCATCAGGCTCATCTTGAGCGCGTCGAGGAACTGGCCGCCGTCGAAGACCGTGCGGTAGTTGTCGAGCGTGCCGCCGAACGGCACCCAGGTCGGGTCGGGGTTGCGGATCTTGTTGCGCGGCAGCAGCGAGCTGTTGACCATCCAGTACACCGGGAAGACGCACATCAGGAACGCGACGATCCCGACGATGTTCGCCGTGATCCGCACCGGGCGGCGGGTGGGGCGGGCCATGTCAGTCGTCCTCCTGACGGAGCATCGCCCAGACGTACGGCGCGGTCAGCACGACCGTGAGCACCAGCATGAAGAGCGCGACCGCGGCCGCCATGCCGAAGTCACCGCCGCCGATGCCGAGGCGGTAGATGTAGGTGCCGAGCAGGTTGGTGTCGCGGGTGCTGCCGCCAGCCTGCTGGAGCACGTAGATCTGGGTGAACACCCGCAGGTCCCAGATCACCTGCAAGAGGCCGACCACGAGCAGCACCGGGCGGATGCTCGGCAGGACCACCGCGCGCAGCCGCTGCGCGGGCCCGGCGCCGTCGATCTCGGCGGCCTCGACCATGTCCTCGGAGACCTGGGTGAGCGCGGCGTACACGGTGAACGCGACGAAGGGCACGCTCATCCACACCACGATGACCGTGGCGACGAAGAAGAACGACATCGGGTTGAGCAGCCAGGGGTGCCCGGCGTAGTCGATGCCGCTCTTGGTGAGCACCCAGTTGATGACGCCGTACTGCGTGTCGAAGAGCCACTGCCAGACCGTCAGGGTCGCCACGACGGGCATCGCCCAGGCCAGCAGCATCCCGGTCTGCAGCAGGATGCGCACCGGCTTGGACATGTGCTGCATCAGCAGCGCCAGGCCGACGCCGACCACGAGGGTGACCACGGCGTTGACGAGGCAGAACAGGAGCGAGCGCAGCGCCACCTTCCACAGGTAGGGGTCGCTGAGCAGCTCCCGGAAGTTCTCCAGGCCGACCCACTCCGGCGGGGTGCCGAACTGCTGGGCGAGCCCGAACTTCTGGAACGCGAGCACCACCTCGCGCGCCAGCGGGTAGCCGAGGGCGACGAGCAGCGCCGCGACGGCCGGCAGCAGCAGGCCGTACGGCAGCGGGCTGCGCCGTGGCCGCGGCGGGCGGACGGTGGTGCTCATCGTCTCCTCCTTCCTGGTCCGGTGGTCGAGCCTGTCGAGACCATGGCACGCCGCGGCCGGGGCGGCGACGCAGAGCGCCGCCCCGGCCGGGGTGGTGTGACGTGCTGTGGTGCTGTCGTGCTGCGGTGCGGAGTGCGGACGCTCAGCCGTTCAGCTGGGGGTTCATCTGCTCGTCGGCCTTGGCCGCGAGCTCCGCGACGTCGCCGCCCTGGGCGATCGCGCTGAACATGTCCTCGAGCACCCGCGAGCCCTCGACGGTGGCCCAGCCGGGAGCCGCCGGCGTCAGCTTGGCGTTGGACGCCGCCGCGATCGTGGCCTGGGCGAAGGCGTCGTCACCGAGCAGCGAGGTGAGCGAGTTCTTGGCCGGGGTGAGCCCGTTCTCGGCCATGATCGTCTGGTAGTCGTCGCTCAGCATCAGCGCGACGGCCTTCTGGGCGAGCTCCTGGTTCTGCGACTTCGCGGCGATCGCGATGTCGGAGCCGCCGAGCAGCACCGGAGCGGGCTGGCCGTCGGAGCCGGGCAGCGCGAAGACGCCGACCTTCTCGGCCAGGTCCGGGCAGCCGGTCTTGGGGTCGTTGAGCAGGCCCATCACCCAGCCCGGCGCCGACATCATGCCGACCTCACCGGCGCAGAACGGGGTCTGCGGGTCGGCCTCGTTGCCGTCCTTGGGCGCACCCGAGGCCTCGGTGAAGAGCTTCTGCGCGGTCTCGAGACCGGCGATCGACTCCGGGGACTCCAGGGCACCGGTCCACTCGCCGCCGTCCTCGGTCGCGAGGTCGCCGCCGGCGTCCCACACGAACGCGACGCCGTTGCGCCAGTCCTGGCCGGGCAGCCAGAAGCC
>NZ_JANINT010000218.1 GCF_024509035.1 Nocardioides sp.
GGGCGCCAGATCGCACCCGTCCGTGGCCCGCGTCTCGGCCGCTGGCAGACCCCGGCGCCCGGGGTGCGGCATCGCTACGCTGCGCCTCATGAGCGCCGACCAGGTCATGTTCACGCTGGACGAGTCCGAGCAGGTCACCCACTGGTACAACGTCGTGGCGGACCTGCCGACCCCGCCGCCCCCGCCGCTCCACCCCGGCACCCACGAGCCGGTGGGCCCCGACGACCTGGCCGCGCTGTTCCCGATCGAGCTGATCCTGCAGGAGGTCAGCACCGAGCGGTACGTCGAGATCCCCGAGCCGGTGCGCGAGGTCTACCGCCAGTACCGCCCGAGCCCGCTCTACCGCGCGCGGCGCTGGGAGCAGAAGCTCGGCACGTCGGCGCGCATCTACTTCAAGTACGAAGGGGTCTCGCCCGCGGGCTCGCACAAGACCAACACCTCGGTCCCGCAGGTCTACTACAACTCCCTGCACGGCGTACGCCGGTTGACGACCGAGACCGGCGCCGGCCAGTGGGGCACCGCGCTCGCCTACGCCTGCTCGCTGTTCGGGCTCGAGTGCGAGGTGTGGCAGGTCGGGGCGTCGTACGACTCCAAGCCCCAGCGCCGCACGCTGATCGAGGTCTTCGGCGGCTCGGTGCACCGCTCGCCGAGCCGGCTCACCGAGTCGGGCAAGGCGTTCCCCGAGGGACACCCCGGCTCGCTCGGCATCGCGATCTCCGAGGCCGTCGAGGTCGCCGCACAGGACGAGACGACGAAGTACGCGCTCGGCTCGGTGCTCAACCACGTGCTGCTGCACCAGACCGTGATCGGCGAGGAGGCACTGCGCCAGCTCACCAAGGCCGGCGAGCCCGGCGCCGACGTCGTGATCGGCTGCGCCGGCGGCGGCTCCAACTTCGCGGGCCTGGCGTTCCCGTTCCTGCGCGAGAAGCTCGCCGGCGCCCAGAGCCCGCGGATCCTCGCCGTCGAGCCGACCTCGTGCCCGACGCTGACCCGCGGTGAGTACCGCTACGACTTCGGCGACACCGCCGGGCTCACGCCGTTGATGAAGATGTACACGCTGGGCCACGACTTCGTGCCCTCGCCGATCCACGCCGGCGGGCTGCGCTACCACGGCATGGCGCCGCTGGTCTCGCACGCGGTCCACGAGGGGCTCATCGAGGCGACCGCGCTGCACCAGAACGAGTGCTTCGAGGCCGGCCTGGAGTTCGCGCGCACCCAGGGCATCGTGGCGGCGCCGGAGTCGTCGCACGCGCTGGCGCAGGCCCGTCGTGAGGCGCTGGCAGCGGCGGAGTCCGGCGCGGAGCCGGTGATCGTCGTCGGCCTGTCCGGGCACGGCCTGCTCGAGCTCGGCGCCTACGAGGCCTTCCTCGC
This sequence comes from Nocardioides sp., assembly GCF_024509035.1. Classification (GTDB taxonomy): domain Bacteria; phylum Actinomycetota; class Actinomycetes; order Propionibacteriales; family Nocardioidaceae; genus Nocardioides. Next base: position 1,372 of record NZ_JANINT010000218.1, read on the forward strand.
CGGCCGCCTCGAGGACGACCCGCTGTCCGACGCCGACCTCAGCGCGGCGCTGGCGGGCATCCCGCAGATCTGAGCTGGGTGGGTCGGTGTCCTCCTGGGGGACGCCGACCTGTGGTCACCCCCGGACGTCATACGTTCCTGTGGCTCGGACGCACGCTTCGTATGACGTCCCGGATCGGCCGGGCGGACGTCATCCGAGGTGGCTGCTCAGGCGACCAGGTCGTATGACGTCCCCGGGGCGACCAGACCTCGCCCGACCCACCGACGAGGGGCAGGAGACCGGAGGCCTCGCCGCCCGAGACAGCGAGCACTCAGTCTGAGGGTGCGACGTACACCGTCCGCGTGTAGGCCTTCTTGCCCACCTTGAGGCGCAGCGTGATCGACTCGCGGTCCTCGGCGACGGTGTCGCGGCGGATCGGGATGGCGATCTCCAGCGTCCGCACACCGGCGCGCATCCGCTCGAAGAGCATCGGCCGGAACGTCCACAGCGCCTTGTCGAGGTCGGCGTCGGGGCCGAGGTGCTGCGCGACCCACGTCTCACCGACGTCGCCGACGCTCACCGTGGGCGCCGGGCCGCGCACGACGCGGCCACTGACGAACTGCTCGTAGTCGACGCCCTTGTCCATCGTGATCTGCCACCGCGCCGACTCGCCCTCGTGGACGGTCCGCGAGACCGGCTTCACGACGGTGCGCGGCGTCGGGTCGTCGTCGAGGACGACCAGGCGGCCGAGGTAGCCGTCGGTCATCACGTTGCGCGCGGCCCACGTCGTGACCATCGTCGTGGCCTTGTCCTGGTCGTCCGCGCGGTCCGGGGTGTAGCTGATCGGGATCTCGCCCCGCGTCTGGCCGGGCGCGAGGTCGAGCGTGAAGCGCTGCGTGCTGCCGCGCTCCTGCCCGGCGGTCATCACGATCAGGCGTCCGGACCGGGTGAGGTCGCCCGTGACGCGGAACGGCAGGTACGCCGTCACCGGTCGGCGCCGGTTGCCCTCGGGGATGCGCAGGGTGCCGACGTCGATCGTCGGCATCCGCAGCTCGGGCACCGGCGCGAGCTCGGTCGGAGCCGCCGCGAGGTCCGCGACCCAGACCCGGCCCCGCGCGCTCGTGCTCACCAGGTCCACACGGACGATCCGGGCGAGGTCGACGCCGGTCGCACCGGCGGGGTCGGCGACGAGGGTCTGCGCCCAGTACTTCTGGGTGTCCATCCCACCGGTGATCGGCGGCAGGGCGCCGTACGCCGGGTCGAGGACCGCGGAGCCGCCGTCGGCGTCGGTGATGCGCACCCGCAGGTCGGCGGGACCGGTGGCGGGGTCGACGATCGTGCGCAGCTCGAGGCGCCCGCTGCTGAGGTCGAGCGGGTCGTCGAGCAGCAGCCCGCCGGACTGTCCGGCGGCCGTCCACGCCATCTCGAAGAACGTGCGCGTGGGCACGTGCTCGTACTCCTCGGGCCAGTGCGGGCGGACGCCGCCGTACTCGATCCCGTTGGTGCACGACGCCACCCGCGTCGAGCTCACGCCCTGGCACAGGCGGGTACGTGCTCCGTCGGGCAGCGAGCGCTCCGCGCCGAGACCGGGCGCCCGCTCGTCGCGGCCGCCACCGATGGCGTGGCTGAGGACCTGGGCGTCGCCGGTCGACGCGACCCGCACCCGCGAGCCGTCGAAGAGCGGCAGCATCGCCTGGTCGCCGCCGGCGAACAGGTGCACCGCGCCGGCGACGTACGCCGTTCCGACCGTCTGCTGCTCGCGCGGGTTGAGCCGGTCGGGATCGCGCTTGCCGCACGCGCCCTTGGGGTCGCCGCCCCAGTCGTCCCAGGCCGGGGCCTGGGCGAGGCCGGGCGTCCACTCGGTGTTGAAGTAGTTGTGGTTGGCGCCCATCACGAGCACCGAGCTCTTCAGGGAGGTGTCGCCGGTCGTGAGGTCGCGGGCGGTGTCGGTGAACTTCTGGCCCTGGAGGTCGCTGACGTCACCGTCGCAGAAGGGCAGCAGCGTCACCGTCGGGACGTACGGCGCCGTCTGCGAGCCGAAGTCGGTCGGGGCGATGAGCACCTGGCCGACGATCCGGTAGGGCGCGCTCAGCGGGATCTGGATCGAGGCGCGGTCGACGCCCTCGCCGCCGCGGCTGTGACCGACGAGCACCACCCGGTCGAGGTCGACCTGGTGGGCAGCGGCGATGTCGGCCCAGTGCTCGAGGTGTCGCTCGACGATCTCGGCCCGCGCGTCCGCGCCGCCGTCGGGCAGCCGGTAGTCCTGGGCGTTGATGCCGTTGACGCGCACCGAGACCGTCGCGTAGCCCTGGGAGGCGAGCACCTGCTGGATGTAGTCGTAGCCGAGCTGGCTCGGGATCTCCTTCAGCGGGGCCTGGCAGGGCCAGTCGCCGTAGGCGTCGGGGTCCTTCGGGTCGTAGCAGACGCTGTGGCGACCGTGCAGGAACAGCACCAGCGGCCGCGGTCCGGTGGCGGCGTCGGCGGCGGGCTCGACGACGTGGCCGACCATCTCGATCGGCACCGGCATCCCGGGCAGCTTCACCGGGTCGAGCTCGTAGTCGCTGGTGGTCACCGCGAAGTCGCCGCGGGTGGCGGGGTCGGTCGGCAGCGTGATCGTGCCAGGCAGGTCGAGGGCCTTGCTCGCAGCCGGTGTCGTGGTCGACCGGTAGCGGTCGTCGCCGCGCGTGTCGAGGCGGTCGCCGGAGAGCAGGACGTCGTACGTCGCCGGGTCGGGCCGTCGCTCGGCGGTGACGACCGCGCGCACCGTGCGTCCGTCGGCGTCCAGCTCGGGGGTGCCCACCTGGGCGTCGGCCGGGCCGATGATCGTCGGCCGGTCGGAGGTCATCGGGAAGCGCGTGGGCGAGCGCCACGCGACGACGTACCGGCCCTGCCCGAGGTCCTGCACGGTCCAGGTGCCGACATCGGTCGCGCCGACGCGCTCACCGACCCCCGCGGGGGTCGCTCCGGGCGAGGCGGACACCGCCCCGGTGGTCAGGGTGGTGGCGGCGAGTGCCGCCAGAGCTGCAACGGCGATCCGCCGGCGTGGTCCCATGCTCGGCAACTATGCCGTTGACGGGGCGCCACCGTGGTCGAATCGGCACCGGCTACCCCATCTGTGACCTGACGGACAGCGCCGTCCACGGATCGGCGCCGTTTCGGTCGCGGGGTGCCGCAGACCTAGGCTGGTCGATCGTGAAGGTGCTGCTGCTCGAGAACATCCACCCGGCCGCCGTCGAGATCCTCGAAGGACACGGCTTCGACGTCGAGCTGCGGTCGGGCGCCCTCTCCGAGGACGAGCTGGTCGCGACCCTGCCCGGCGTCTCGCTACTGGGCATCCGCTCCAACACCCACCTCACCGAGCGCGTCTTCGAGGCGGCGACCGACCTGCTCGCGGTCGGCTGCTTCTGCATCGGCACCAACCAGGTCGACCTCGGCGCGGCCAGCAAGCGCGGCGTGGCGGTCTTCAACGCGCCGTACTCCAACACGCGCAGCGTCGTGGAGCTGGTCATCGGCGAGATCATCGCCCTCGGCCGCCGGCTGACCGAGAAGACCCAGCGCATGCACGAGGGCATCTGGGACAAGTCGGCACAAGGCAGCCACGAGGTGCGCGGGCGGACCCTGGGCATCGTCGGCTACGGCAACATCGGCACCCAGCTGGGCAACGTCGCCGAGGCGTTCGGCATGCGGGTGATCTTCTACGACACCGCCGACCGGCTCGCGCACGGCAACGCCCAGCGGATGCGCAGCCTCGACGAGCTGCTCGCCGAGGCCGACGTCGTCAGCCTCCACGTCGACGGACGGCCCGGCAACGCGGGCATGTTCGGCGCCGAGGAGCTCGCGAAGATGAAGCCGCGCAGCCTGTTCATCAACGCCTCGCGCGGCATGGTCGTCGACGACGTCGCCCTGCGCGAGCACATCCTCTCCGGCCACATCGCGGGCGCCGCCATCGACGTGTTCCCCGTCGAGCCCAAGGCCCAGGGCGAGACCTTCGAGTCGGTGCTGCGCGGCCTCGACAACGTCATCCTCACCCCGCACGTCGGCGGCTCCACGCAGGAGGCGCAGGAGGAGATCGGCCACTTCGTGTCGGCCAAGCTCGCGGCGTTCGCGCGCCAGGGCCGCACCGAGCTCTCGGTCAACCTGCCGACGGTGCAGGCCCCCGAGCTCGAGGCCGGCCACCGCATCGGCTTCCTGCACGACAACGTGCCCGGCGTCCTGGCCAGCGTCAACGACCTGCTCGCCGACGCCAACGCCAACGTCACCGGGCAGTACCTCTCCACCCGCGGCCAGCAGGGTTACGTCATCACCGACACCTTCGACCCGCTGCCGCAGGACGCGCTCGCCAAGCTCGCCGAGGCCGACCACAGCATCTGGCTGCGCACCTGGGACGCTTCGTGACCTGAGCTGCCCTGGTCCGCCCCGTACGCTCGGTGCATGGCGGGGATCCGGGAGCGGCTGGGCGAGCAGCTCTTCCTGCGCGTCGCGGGTCCTGACGGGGCCAAGCACGCGGCGCGGATCCACGGACGCCCGGGGCCGCGGTGGTTCGACCCGGACAGCCCGATCGCGCGGGTGCACGGCGACGCGTCGATGTTCGTCGGCGGCATCCGCGCGCTGCTGCTGCAGACCCTCCACCCCGCTGCGATGCGCGGGGTCGCCGAGCACTCCGGCTACCGCGGCGACATGTGGGGCAGGCTCGCGCGCACGAGCCGCTTCATCGCGGTGACGACGTTCGGCCACGCCGACGACGCCCAGCGCGCGGTCGACGCGGTGCGCGCGATCCACGACCGGGTCGTCGGCACCCTGGCCGACGGGACGCCGTACGCCGCCTCCGACCCGCACCTGCTCGGCTGGGTGCACGTCGCCGAGATCGACAGCTTCCTGCGGGCCCACGACGTCTACGGCAAGGATCCGCTGGTCGGCGCCGACCGCGACCGCTACGTGGCGCAGACCGCCGAGGTCGCTCGGCGCCTCGGCGTCCTCGACCCGCCGACGACCGAGGCCGAGCTGGCCGCGACGCTGGCGTCCTACCGACCCGAGCTGCGCGCCACCCCCGAGGCCCGCGAGGCCGTGGCCTACGTCCTGCTCAAGCCCCCGCTGCCGCTGGCCGCGCGGGCACCGTACGGCGTCCTGGTGGCCGCGGCGATCGCACTCATGCCGCGGTGGAGTCGCCGTCCGTTGCGGCTGCCGTGGCTGCCGGTCTCCGAGCGCACCGTCGTGCGCGCGCTCGGCACGCTCGCGACGGGCACGATCCGGTGGGCGATGACGCCCGGGCGCGAGCAGCGGACCAGCCGCCGCGCATCTTGAGCAAACGCTGATCTCGGCTTGAGCGGCCCTGAAGGCGCCGCTCCTACGATGGTCGTCATGCGCTCCCCCGCTCGCCCCCGTCGCGCCGCCCTGCTGGCGGTCGTGGTCTCGCTGCTCGCCGCCCTGCTCGCGACCGCTCCGGGACCCGCCGCTCAGGCAGCCGACGACAAGGGCCTGGCGAACGGGGCCATCAAGTTCCCCCAGCGCGACCAGCCGGCGTTGAAGATGCTCTGGTTCGACAAGAACTGGAGCTACCTGGGTCAGCGCTCCCTCGGCAAGGCCGACGGCTACTCGCTCTGGCTCTCGCCGGGCACGTACCACCTCCAGTTCGTCGACCAGCGGCCGGCGTACGACGTCACGAAGTACGCACCGACCGACATCCAGGTCACCGTCCGCGCCAACGACATCACCACCAAGACCGTGACGATGTGGAAGGGCGCCGCGATCACCGGCACCGCCAAGGCCGGCGGCAAGCCGCTCGGCGGGGCCCGGCTGGTGGCGGCGAACAAGACCGAGCAGTCGTTCGCCACGACCGCGAACAGCAAGGGCCAGTTCGCGATCGGCGGGCTCCCGCAGGGCCAGTACTCCGTCTTCACCTACGACAAGCGCAAGCAGTGGGTCGGGAAGAGCATCTGGGCCGGGTCGGTGAAGCCAGGTCAGGGCAAGAACGTCGACATCGCGCTCACCACCAAGGCCGGCAGCATGACGGTCTACCTCTTCACCCCCGCCGGGCGGCTGCGCAACACCACCCCCGTGACGGTGATGAGCAAGCAGACCGGCCAGTGGTGGACGGGCACGGCCCGCAACGGCACCGCGGTCTTCAAGGGCCTCTACCCCGGCGCCTACACGATGAAGTTCGACGGCGCCGGCGTCTGGTTCGCCAGGACCGGCTCGGTCCTGCGCGCCTCGGTCAAGCCCGGCCAGATGGCGTTCGGCAAGTTCGACATCACCCAGCGGGGCGGCTGGATCACCGGCAACCTCGTCGACGCCGGCGCCCCGGACGTCGTGCTCGACCCGGCCTACGACGGCGCGAAGGGCGCTCTGCTCCGGCTGTTCAACAAGGCCGGCGACGAGATCGCCTCGACCTACAGCGGAGCCGACGGGTACTTCGTCATCAACGGCCAGCTCGCGACCCAGAGCGGCCTGACCATCGTCGTGCAGCCGGGGCCCAACAGCGGCGGCTACATGCGCGGCGAGGGCTACTGCCACTTCGACTCCCGGGAGTTCGCGGACGTCGAGCTCACCACGGGCGAGGAGACGTACGTCGGCGACCTGGCCATCCCGCGGACGGCCGACCAGAAGGACCCTGCCTGCGCCTCCGAGTCGCCCGCTGCGCGAGGCGGACGAGGCGCTCGCCGCTAGCCGACCGTCATGTCCTCCTCGCCCCAGTAGGCGCGCATGCTCGTGATGGTCCCGTCGTCGGCGAACCGCATGACGTCCACGGGGGCGAGCGTGTAGGTGACGCCGTCGGCGATGGTGGCGACCTCGAAGTGGAACGCCGCCTCGCTGCCGGCGATCCGCAGCGCCAGCAGGCGGGTCTGCTGCTCGAGGCCCTCGAGCGTCGCGTACAGCTCCCGGATGGCCGCATGTCCCACCCGCGGCTCGGACCCGACCGGGTCCTCGACGACCGCGTCCTCGGCGTACAGCGCGACGATCTCGTCGGCGGTGCCCGACCCGACCAGCTCGATGTAGCGGTCGACGACCTGGCGGATCTGCTCCCTGCTCGCGGCCATCGGCCCTCCATATCTAGAACATGTTCTCGTTACGGGGACACGGTAGCGGCTCGTCGCCGCCACCGTCTTCAATGGGCGGGTGGACCTCCTGCTCGCCTGGCCGCTGCCGGGATCCCGCGAGCTGGGCGCCCAGCTCCTCGCGGCGTACGACCACCCCGGCCGGCACTACCACGACACCCGACACCTGATGGAGGTCCTCGACCGGGTGCACGAGCTGTCCGCGCAGGACGTGGCCTTCGACCGGATGGCGGTCGTGCTGGCCGCGTGGTTCCACGACGCGGTCTACGACGGACGGCCCGAGGCCGAGCGGCGCTCGGCGGCCTGGGCGGCCGAGGCGCTGCCGACGCTGGTCGAGCCCGAGGTCGTCGACGAGGTCGTGCGGCTCGTGCTGCTCACCGAGACCCACCGGCCGGCCGCGGGCGACGACAACGGGGGCGCGCTGTGCGACGCCGACCTCGCGATCCTGGCGGCGCCCCAGGAGCGCTACGGCGAGTATGCCGCGGCCGTGCGCGAGGAGTACGCCGACGTCGACGACGAGCTGTTCGCCGAGGGCCGGGCGGCAGTGCTGCGCGACCTCATGGCCAAGCCCCACCTGTTCCACACCGCCTACGCCCGCGACGCGTGGGAGGAGACCGCGCGCACCAACGTCACCCGCGAGCTCGCCGGCCTGGCGCGATAGTCCCTGACGTACGAGGGGTCGTTCGCGGCGTGTCGACCCCTCGAAGGTCAGGGACCGCCGTGCTTGCGCCGCCGCAGGCCGGCACCGATCAGCCGTCGCACGAGCTCGCGGGAGGATACCGGCGTCGCGCCGGCAGCGACCACGTCGGCGTAGCGCTCGGCCGGCACGTCGTAGTGGTCACGGTCGAACCCGCGCGGGGGGATGCCGAGGGTCGCGGCGAACGCGTGCAGCTCGTCGTAGGAGACGTCGCTGGCCAGGTGCGACCACAGCCGGCCGTACCCCGCCGCGTTGGGCGGGTCGATGAGGATCATCCGGCAGTGCGGTCGGATCGGTCGGCGCGGCCGCGCTCGCGACGTTCCTGCTGGTCCACGGCGTCGTCGAGCAGCAGCCGCCAGGAGCGCACATGACCCGCGTCGACGTAGGCCTTGTAGGACCCGCCCGGTCGCGCTTGCGGCCCCAGGTGGAACTGCCGGACGCCGGCCCGCACGAACCACGGCACGTGCTCGGCGACCAGCCCGCCGGCGGGGACCAGCAGCCGAGCGATCGTCGGGTCGGAGGAGGCCAGCGCCAGCAGCTCGTCGTAGCCCGCGTCCAGGCCACGCGGCGAGCCTGCCGACCGCACGCCGACCAGGCCGGGCAACTCGAGCAGGTAGCGCCACGACCGGCGCAGGTCCAAGGTGTCGTCGACAGCGCGCCCGAACGTCCACGGGACGTCGGGCAGGGTGCCCGCGAGGTGCGCGCACACCGCCCGATCCACCTCGAGGTCGCTGTCGAGGAAGCCGAACGAGACCCCCGCGGCCCCACACCCCAGGTAGTCGACCGCCAGCCCGACGAGGCGGCTCAGCTCGCCGCCCGTCGTCGTCCACGTCTCATTGAGCCGCAGCAGCACGAACACGGGCAGGTCGCTCTCGCGGACCACCGCCGACACCAGCGCAGGCTCGGGCGAGCTGCCCGCCGACCCGCCGGCCGGATCGCGGGAGACCAGGTGGAGCCGGTCGGCGCCGCCCTCGGCCGCGCCGGCGACGTCACGGGGATCGACCACCGTGACCTCGAGGAGCGCCTCGCTCATGCGGGCATCGTAGGCCGGTCCGCAGGGCCGATCGGGGAGCCGCGCGCTACCGGCGACGGGGCATGATGGAGGGCATGGACAACGCCCTGCTGTTCGACGCGCGTGCCCGCGTGCTCGCCGACCTGCAGGCCCGCAACCACGCCACCGCAGCGGCGGTCTCGGCCCTCGAGGACGCGGTGGCCCAGCGCAAGTGGTGGGCGGAGCAGTGGCCCGAGGGCGAGCAGTACGTCGCCGGGCTGGTCGCCCAGGACGTCCAGGACGCCCTGTTCGAGAGTGTCGGGCGCTGGCCGGTCTGCCGCGACTGCGGCGACGGCACCCCCGTGCACGCGCTCTACATCCAGCCCGACCTCGGCGGCCCCGACCCGGTGTGGGTGTGCGAGGAGAGCGGCGACGTCATCGCGCCACTCGGTGGGTTATGACCCGCCAGCTATGACTCCGACCCGACCTGGATCCACATCGTGAACCGGTCGGCCCGGTAAACCGTCCGCGACACCTCGACGACCTTCTCGCCGGCGAGCGCACGACGCGAGTGACGCAGCACCGGGGTGCCCGGGGCGATCTCGAGCAGGGTGCCCTCGTCCTCGCTCGCGACGTCGGCGTTGATCGAGTCCTCGGCCCAGGTCGGGCGCAGGCCGCGCGCGTCGAGGGCGTCGTACAGGCTCGTGGGCATGCCGCTCTGCAGGAAGCCGGGGATCAGCACCTCGTTGAGGTAGGCGTCCTCGAGGCACATCGGCTGGCTGTCCGCGCGACGGAGCCGGCGCCAGTGGATCACGGCGTCGCCCTCGGTGACGTTCAGCGCCCGGGCCACACCGGGGCCGGCCTGCTCGCGGCGGGCCAGCAACGTCTGGGACTCGGCCAGCAGACCGCGCCGGGCCATCTCCTCGGTGTAGCTCGTCAATCGGCTCGCGGCCCGGCGCGGACGGGCCACGAAGGTGCCCCGCCCCGGGATCCGCTCCAGAAGGCCCTCGACCACGAGGGCGTCCATCGCTTGCCTCACCGTCATGCGGGCGACCCCGAACCGATGCACCAGCTCCCGCTCAGACGGTGCAGGTGAACCGGGTGCCGCCCCCGTGACGAGAGTGCGCACGTACTCACGCACCTGGACGTGCTTGAGCGCACGTCCCTCAGTCACCAGCAACTCGTCCACGGGAGGAACTCTAGGCAGAGTTCTACCTCCGCGTCCCCGGATCGGCAGGAACAGCGTGGACTTGAGGGATCAATCCCGAGAGATCCGTCGCAACGTCGGCCCTACTCTGCCGCAATCGCGCGCCGTACGTCGAACTCAGGGGTGTCCCCGATGGCGGGCGCGGGTGAGCTTCCGGCAGGCTGCTGCCATGACCGTCACGCCCCCTGCCGCCTCGCCCGCGGCGCGCGCCGTCGACCTGCGCAAGACCTACGGCTCCGGCGACTCCGCCGTCCACGCCCTGGCCGGGGTGAGCCTCGACCTCGAGGCCGGCCGCTTCACGGCGATCATGGGCCCCTCGGGGTCGGGGAAGTCCACGCTGATGCACTGCATGGCCGCCCTCGACACCCCGACCGAGGGCTCCGTCGAGGTGGGCGGGACCGACCTCGGGCGGCTGAAGGACAAGGAGCTGACGGCGCTGCGCAGGGAACGGATCGGGTTCGTCTTCCAGGCGTTCAACCTGATCCCGACGCTCACCGCCTCGGAGAACATCCTGCTTCCGCTGAACCTCGCCGGCCGCAAGCCCGACCGGCAGTGGCTCGACACCGTCATCGACGCGGTCGGGCTGCGCGACCGGCTCGACCACCGCCCGACGGAGCTGTCCGGGGGACAGCAGCAGCGCGTGGCCTGCGCCCGGGCCCTGGCCAGCCAGCCCTCGATCGTCTTCGCCGACGAGCCCACCGGCAACCTCGACAGCACGTCGGGGGCCGAGGTGCTCTCCTTCCTGCGGCGCAGCGTGGACGACTTCGGCCAGACGGTCGTGATGGTGACGCACGACGCCGTCGCCGCGTCGTACTGCGACCGGGTGGTGTTCCTCGCCGACGGACTGGTGGTCGACGAGATCCAGGACCCGCAGCGCGAGCAGATCCTCGAGCACATGACCCGCCTGCAGGAGCTGGCGGCGGCGCGCAGCACCCGGGCCTGAGGGGCGCGTCGTGCTCAAGCTGACCCTGCGCAACCTGGTCGCCCGCAAGGTGCGGCTCGTGATGAGCGGCCTGGCGATCGTGCTGGGCGTGGCGTTCCTGTCGGGCGTCCTCGTCTTCAGCAACGGCTTGTCGTCCACGTTCGACAGCATCATCTACAGCTCCACCCCCGACGGCGTCGTGCGGGCCGAGCAGACGGCATCGTTCGACGCCGGCGGGGCCACGACGTCGCAGACGATCTCGCCCGAGGTGGTCGACCGGCTGGCGGCACTCCCCGAGGTCGCGCGCGCCGACGGCGACGTGGTCGGCGTCGGCATGAGCCTGCTCGCGTCCGACGGCACGCTCATCGGCGGCACCGGCGCACCGACGCTCGCCTTCAACCACACCGACACCCCGAACATGGCCGGCGAGCCGCCCATGCTGCTGACCAGCGGCCGCTGGCCGACCGCCCCCGACGAGGTCGTCCTCGACGACGCGGCCGCCGACAACGGGGACTACGCGCTCGGCGACGAGGTGAAGCTGCTCGCACCGTTCGGCAAGTCCCAGCGAACGGCCACCCTGGTCGGCACCGCGGAGTTCAACGGCGGCGGCACCGCCGGCGCGACCTTGCTCGTGTTCAGCACGCAGGGCGCACAGGACCTGTTCCTGGACGGCGCCGACGCGTTCCACCAGATCTCGCTCACCGCAGCCGACGGCGTCTCCCAGGAGCAGCTCGCGGAGGCCGCCGCCACCGTGGCCCCCTCCGGATTCGAGGCGGTGACCGGCGACCAGGTGGCGGAGGAGTCGCAGGACGCGGTCGGCCAGTTCCTCGACGTGATCTCCACGTTCCTGCTGGTGTTCGCGATCATCGCGGTCATCGTCGGCGGCTTCATCATCGTCAACACGTTCACGATCCTGGTCGCGCAGCGCAGCCGCGAGCTCGCGCTGCTGCGCGCGCTCGGCGCTTCGCGGCGCCAGGTCACGCAGTCCGTGCTGCTCGAGGCCGTGGTCATGTCGGCCGTGGCAGCCACCATCGGCATCGGGCTCGGCTGGCTGCTGGCCCGCGGGCTGGCCGCGCTGTTCCGGGCGGTCGGGCTCGACATCGCGGGCGACACGCTGACGCTCGACGCGCCGGCGGTGGTCATCAGCTATGCCGTCGGCATCGGCGTGACCCTGGTCGCCGCGTTCCTGCCGGCCCGGCGTGCCGGCAAGGTGGCGCCGGTGGCCGCGATGCGGGCCGACGCGGCCCCGGAGCGCCACTCGCTGCGCCGCCGCACGATCATCGGGGGCGCGGTCATGGCCCTCGGCGCCCTCATCGCGGCGGTCGGCGTCCTCGGCGGCCCTGGCCCCGACGCGCTCTGGGTCGGCATCGCCGCGGCGATCTGGATCCTGACCGCGGCCGGCATCAGCTCGGTCATCGGCCGTCCCGTGCTGGTGCTGTGCCGAGGCCTGTTCGGCCGGCTGTTCGGCACCACCGGCCGACTGGCGGGCGAGAACGCGCTGCGCGACCCCCGGCGTACCGGCGCGACCGCGTCGGCGCTGATGATCGGGCTGGCCCTGGTCTCCTGCATCGGCGTCCTCGCAGCCTCTCTCAACACATCGGTCGACGACGTCGTGGACGAGCAGTTCACCGCCGACTTCCTGGTGCAGAGCAGCAACTTCCTGCCGTTCAGCACGGTCGTCGGCGACGACCTCGAGAAGGTCGACGGCGTGGCCACGGTGAGCCGGCAGCAGTGGACCGCCGCGCAGGTGGACGACTCCACGGTCTTCGTGACCGGCAACGACGCCGGGTTCGACGACATCTACGACCTCGACGTCACCGACGGACGCCAGCAGCTGCAGGGCAAGGAGGCGCTGGTCACCACGGGCTTCGCCGACGACCACGGGCTCGAGGTCGGCGCGCCGCTGAAGCTGACGTTCCTCGCCGGGAAGGCCCTCGACCTCGAGGTCGCCGGGATCATCGAGGGCAGTGAGACCACCGGCGACGTGAGCATCCCGCTCGACCTCCTCGCCGACGGCGGGGTGCCGCGCCAGGACACGAGCCTCAGCATCCTCCTCGAGCCCGGCGCCGACGCAGTCGCGGTCGGCAAGGCGCTGGACGACGCGGTGGCGCCGACACCGGTCGTGGCCGTCTATGACAAGCAGGAGTTCGCCGACTCGATCCGCGACCAGGTCAACCAGCTGCTGTACATGATCTACGGCCTGCTCGCGCTGGCGATCGTGATCGCCGTGATCGGCATCGTGAACACGCTCGGCCTCTCCGTCATCGAGCGCACCCGGGAGATCGGCCTGCTCCGCGCGATCGGCATGAGCCGGGCGCGTCTGCGGCGGATGATCACGCTGGAGTCGGTCGCGATCGCGGTCCTCGGCGCGCTGCTCGGCATGGCGCTCGGCCTGGTGATCGGCGTGCTGCTGCGGCAGTCGCTGAAGGACAACCTGACCAGCCTCGGGCTGCCCCTGGGGCAGCTGGTCGTGTTCCTCGTGATCGCCGTCGTCGTCGGTGTCCTCGCCGCGATCGTGCCGGCCGTCCGGGCCTCGCGGCTCAACGTCCTGGACGCGATCGCCACTGAATAGGTCTCGAACATCTGTTCGACTCGGGCGTATGCTCGGGTCCATGGACTTCCAGGGAACGCTGTTCGAGGCGCCCGAGGCGCAGGCTCCCGCCTTCGACGGGCTGACCCGGCGGGTCCTGACCCGCGGCGCCTGGGTCGACGTGAGCCGGGCGTGGCTGCCCGAGGCCGACGACGTCTTCGCGACGCTGGTGCGCGCAGTGCCGTGGCGGGCCGAGCGCCGCCAGATGTACGACCGCGAGGTCGACGTACCCCGCCTGCTGCACACCTACGGCGTCGGCGACCTGCTCCCCCACCCCGCGCTGGCCCGGGCCCGGGGTGCGCTGTCGGCGCACTACCGTCCCGAGCTGGGCGAGCCGTTCGTGACCGCGGGGTGCTGCTACTACCGCGACGGCCGCGACAGCGTCGCCTGGCACGGCGACACCATCGGGCGCGGCAGGACCCAGGACACGATGGTCGCGATCGTCTCGCTCGGCGACCCGCGCCGGCTGATGCTGCGCCCGCGGCTGGGTGGCGCCTCGATCTCGATCGAGATGGGCCACGGCGACCTGGTCGTGATGGGCGGCTCCTGCCAGCGCACCTGGGAGCACGCCGTCCCCAAGGTCGCCCACGCCGGTCCGCGCATCTCGGTGCAGTTCCGCCCCCGCAATGTCTTCTGAGCGGGTGAACCGGCCCGACGGGGTCGTGGCGCGGCAGGCGTGACGACTGCCGCGCGCGGGTACCACCCGCGCATGACCACGATCAGCCACGCCCCGGAGACGGTGGGCTTCGGTCCGCTCCGGATCACCTTCGACGGCCGGGTGCTGCGTCCCCGGCCGTGGACCGCGGCCCAGTCGGAGTGGGCGGCCGAGATCCTCGCGGACGCTCCCGCCGGGCCGGTGCTCGAGCTGTGCGCGGGTGCGGGCCAGATCGGATTGCTGGCGATCGCCCCATCGACCCACCGGCTCGTCTGCGTCGACCTCAACCCGGTGGCGTGCGACTACGCCCGCGACAACGCGGCGGCGGCCGGCCTGGCCGACCGGGTCGAGGTGCGCGAGGGGTCGATGGACGAGGTGCTGCGCGACAGCGAGCGGTTCGCCCTGGTCATCGCCGACCCGCCGTGGGTGCGGCGGGCGGAGATCACGACGTTCCCGGAGGACCCGGTGCTCGCCATCGACGGCGGTCCGGACGGCATGGACGTCGCCTGGCTGTGCGTCGAGACCGCCCGCGGTCACCTGATGCGCGGGGGCGCCGTGCTGCTCCAGCTCGGCAGCGTCGAGCAGGTCGACCTGCTCCGCGACCGGTTGCGCGAGGAGGACGACGAGCTCGAGATCAGCGAGGTGCGCTGGGGCGAGCGCGGCGTGCTGGTCCGGCTCGACCGATCCTGAGCCGGCACCGGTCCTGCCTCGGCGGGTCCGCCCGGCGGGTCCGCCCGTCGGGCTACGCCGGCCGGAGCCTGTCGGGCAGCACCTTGTGGGTGCCGTCGCACCACGGGAACGACGCCGACTTGTCGCACCGGCAGACCGCGGTGACCGGGCGGGTGGTCTCGTGCTCGACACCGTCGGCGTCCATGATCGTGTGCTTGCCCCGCAGCAGCATCGGCCCTCCAGGACACAGAACCATGTCGGGGTGATCGAAGCGGGTGCTCGCACCATCCGGCGGGGTGTTCATGCGACCTCCTCCTGGCGCTCCTCGCCGAGACCCCAGCGCTCGAGCATCGCCTGGGCGAACCGGTCCTCCAGGTCCAGGCACGTGAACGCCCCGAACCAGACGTCCTCGGCCAGCTCGGGCTCGTCGGCGAGCAGGCCGCCGCAGATCGTGCGCACGGCGAGCTGCTCGTGGACCGCGTCGGCCTCGAGGTGCTCGGTGTAGTACTCGACCATCTCGGCGGGGAACCCGAGTCGCTCGAGCCCCTGCGCCATCCGCCGCGAGGGCAGCGAGCTGGTCGCCTCGAAGGCCGCCAGGTGGCCGAGCGCGGCGCCGCGCAGGCGGCGGTGCAGACCGAAGAGCGACATCGCGTTGTTCTGCTCGAGCACCTCGAGCGGAGCCTCGTCGATGTGGGCGCCGTACGACGCCTCGAGCCCGCTGGCCTCCATGCCCCGCGCGTAGAGGTGGTGGTGGAGGCGGTTGGGGTCGCCGTTGCCGTACTCGTCGAACTGCAGCTCCATCAGCGCGGCCTTCGCGGCCACGCCGAGCCGAGGCACGACCCAGGCCACTGGGTCGGACTCCTTGAGGTGGTAGATCGAGCGCACCCGGAGCAGCTCTATCACCTGCTCGCGGTCCGCGTAACGGTGCACGTGGCCGGCCACCGAGGCGCCGTCCTGCTCGTCGACCCAGTCGAGGAGGTCGTCGACCACCGAGAGCCCCTGCGGTGCGGTGAACCGCTCGCGCAACCGCAGCTCGAGGTCGCGCTCGAGCACCGAGCGCAGCCGCAGCAGCTGCGGGTCCCACTCGAGCGCGTCGGGCACGTCGTCGAAGCCGAGGTAGTGCAGCTCGTAGAGCACCCAGAGCGCCAGGGCGGCGTCCTCCCCGTCGGACGAGCCGACGGCGAGGACGGAGTAGAAGTCGTCGGACACCGACCGGAGCGCGCTGAAGAGCGCCTCGGTCAGCGGCCCGCGCGGCTGTGGGATCTGCATGGCCGGCCAGTACCCCCGCCGAAATCGCCCCATGCTCCACCCGAAGGGTGATCTGGACACGGTCTGCGATCGGCGCCCTGCCTCGGCCGCGGCGATCTCGACGAGCTCGATCACCGAGCCGGGTCGTGACTCCTCAGAACGTGACCTGCGGCGCCTGCTCCTGGCCGTCGGGGGCGTCGTAGAACTCGCGCTTGTGCACGCCGGCGACACCGGTGAAGAACATCCACGGGATGGTCTGGGTCAGCTTGTTGAGCGTCGCGACGGCGTCGTTGTAGTACTGCCGGGCGAAGGAGATCTGGTTCTCGGTCTCGGCCAGCTGCGCCTGCAGCTCGAGGAAGTTCTGGTTGGCCTTGAGGTCGGGGTAGTTCTCCGCGACGGCGTTGAGGTTGACCAGGGCCTGCTGCATGCGGGCGTCGGCGACCGCCTTCTCGGGCACGTTGTCACCCTTCGCCGCGCGCTGGACCCCGGCACGGGCCGCGGTGACCTCCTCGAAGACGCCCTTCTCGTGTGCGGCGTACCCCTTCACGGTCTCGACCAGGTTCGGGATCAGGTCGGCGCGGCGGGTGAGCTGGACGTCGATGCCGCCGAGCGCCTCCTGCGCGCCGATGTCGGTCGTGCGCAGCTTGTTGAAGCCGATGACGCCGAAGGCCACCAGGGCGACGAGCACCACGACGATGACGATGATGGCGATGAGCATGTGAACTCCTCAGAGAGTTGCGAGACGTGCAGTGGTCAGGGGATCTGGATCACCAGGAGCCGCCGCCCCCGCCGCCGCCTCCACCGCCGCCGGAGAACCCGCCGCCCCCGGAGGACGACGACTTCTGGGTGGCCTCGTAGGAGGAGATCGCGGAGCTGACGGTGGACTGGAAGTCGTCGACCATCGAGGAGACGGCCGATCCGGCGTAGGCGCCGGCGTAGCCCGGGCCGAAGTACGACGGGACCGGCGGCTCGGTGCCCATCTCGGTGCGGTACTTGCCGGCCCACTCCTCCGCGCAGCCGAACGCGACCGCCCAGGGGACGTAGGCCGTGTAGAGGTCCTGGCGTCCGGAGAAGTCGAAGCGGTCCTGCGCCGACGGGGTGGACAGGATCCGGCGGAAGCCGCCCGCGCGGGACCACAGGTCGCGGCCCGTCCTGGTCCGGCGGGTGCCGGCCCCTCGGGCCGCGAGCGGCGCACCGAGGACCGCGAACAGCCCGGGGACCAGACCGATGACGGTCATGTCGAACGGGTTGGCGATCCCGATGCCGAGGACCGCCAGGAAGCAGGCGCCGATCACCACGCCGCCGAAACCGCCCAGCCCGCTGCCCACCATCAGCCCCGAGCCCGAGGCCCAGTCGCGGGTGCTCTCCTCGAAGGAGTCGATCTCGCTCTTGAGCCGCTGGCCGGCGGCCACGTCCTTCGGCGTCGCGGTGAACGACGTTCCGGGACCGCCGAGCAGGTGCGCGACGCCCGAGGTGACCGGGTCGAGGCCGGCCCAGCCGGCGGCGCCCTGCTTGTCGGTGATCGTCCACGCCTCGCCGTCGCGGGCCAGGTCGATCGCGCCCTTCTCGGCGGCGTACATCAGCGTGGCGACGTACTGCTCGTCGTCGACGCTCTCGGTGACCAGGTACGCCGCCTGGGCGGGCCCGATCCCCTCCGGCGGTGCGTACATCAGCGGGAACTGCGGGTCGGTCTCGCGCGCGCGGCGGGCCAGGACGAACCCGAACGCCCCGGCGGCGCCTGCGAGCACGACCACCACGACGAGGAGGACGACGTGGGTGCCGAGCACCGGGTCGAACCGGGCCGTCCAGGGCAGCGTCGTGCCGGCCGGCGGGGTGTCCATGTCGAGGCCGACCTTCACGGTGACCGGGGTGTTCGCCGCCAGCGGGCCGGTTCGCACCCGCAGGGTCCGCGTGCCGTCGCCGTCGGCCGTGCAGCCGCCGGACGCGCCGGCACCCACGGCGCACCGCACGCCCTCGGCGTCGACCGGCAGGTCGACGGTCAGGTCGGCCTTCGCGATGCTCTGGCGCCACCCCGCGGGGACGAGGTTCCAGTACAGCTGGGTCTTCGTGCCGTCGGTGCCCTCCTCGAGGATCCCGTCGATGCGGTAGCTGATCTCGTAGACGTGCTCGCCGGGCTCGACGTACGAGCCGGGGTCGCCGATCTTGGCGTCGACGATGCGGCCCGACTCCTCCGAGAGCACCTCGAACGGCACCGCGCCGCCGTCCATCGTGACGTCGATGTCGTGCGGCACCCGTCGTGCGTGGGGCGCGCTCCGGTCGGCCTTGTCGAAGAACCGGAAGATGCCGTGCCGGTCGCTGACCGGGAAGTCCACGGTGATCGTCTCGGTCGCCGCGAGGTCGCCGTCGTCGTCGATCGTGAAGTGCGCGACGTACGACGTGATCGTGGTCGGCTCGGGGTCCTCGTCCGCGAGCGTGACGTCCCACAGCAGCGCGGGGAGGAGCAGCACGAAGACCACCACGGCCAGGCCGAGGACCGTGGCGATCAGACGCTTCATGGGCGGAGCCTAGGGGTCGGAGCCGCGCGGCGTCGGAAAACCGCGCGCCCGGCGTCGGTGGGCGCTGGGAGACTTCTCGGCGATGAGCACGACGACCGGCCCCGCGTCCCCGACCCGCCCCACCCTGATGTCGTTCTGGCACGACCTCCCGCGCGAGGGCAAGCTGCTGCTCTCGGTCGTGGTGTTCGAGTTCATCGGCACCGGGCTGGTGCTGCCCTTCCACGTGGTCTACCTGCACGAGGTGCGCGGGTTCGCGCTCAGCGACGTCGGGCTGCTGCTCGGGCTTCCACCG
The DNA here is from genome assembly GCF_024509035.1 of Nocardioides sp. GTDB lineage: Bacteria > Actinomycetota > Actinomycetes > Propionibacteriales > Nocardioidaceae > Nocardioides. The sequence goes on from NZ_JANINT010000218.1 coordinate 20,191, forward strand.
CTCGTGGGGCTGTTCGTCGTCGGCCCCGGTGGCTCGGCCACCGACCGGCTCGGCGCGCGCCGCATCCTCATGGGCGCCCTGGCGCTGCAGGTCGTCTCCAACACGCTGCTGGCGTTCTCCTCGGCCGAGTGGCTCGCGGCATCCGCCCTGCTGCTCTCCGGCGTCGCGTTCGGCGTGTCGTGGCCGGGGTTCCAGACATTGATCGCGACCGTCGTCCCGACCCAGCTGCGCCAGCGCTACTTCGGGGTCAACTTCACCCTGCTCAACCTCGGCATCGGGATCGGCGGCATCGTCGGCGGCGTGCTCGTCGACGTCGACCGGCTCGTCACGTTCCAGGCGATCTACCTCGGTGACGCGGCCAGCTACTTCCCGGCCCTGCTCTTGATGCTGGTGCCGCTGCGACACGTCGCCGGCCGCCCGGTCCACGAGGGCGGGGTGGCGCCGACGCCGCTGAGCTACCGCGAGGTCGCGCGCCGGCCCGCGGTCGCGTCGCTGATGGTGCTGAGCTTCGTGTCGTCGTACGTCGGCTACTCCCAGCTCAACGCGGGAATGCCGGCCTACGCCCGGGCGGTCGGGGAGGTGTCGACCGAGGGACTCGGGCTGGCGTTCGCGGCCAACACCCTCGTGATCGTCGTCCTGCAGCTCATCGTGCTCCAGCGCATCGAGGGCCGGCGACGAACCCGGATCATCGCGGTGATGTCGGTGGTGTGGGCGTTCTCGTGGGTGCTGCTCGGCGCCACGGGCCTGGTGTCCGGCACCTGGGGCGCGACGCTGCTGATCGCGGGCTGCGCGTCGGTGTTCGCGTTCGGCGAGACGTTGCTGCAGCCGACGATCCCGGCGCTGGTCAACGAGCTCGCGCCCGACCACCTCCGCGGGCGTTACAACGCCCTGAGCTCGGGCTCCTTCCAGCTCGCCGCCGTGATCGCGCCGCCGATCGCCGGCCTGCTGGTCGGGCACGGCCTGGGCAGCGTCTACATCGGCTCGCTGGTCGTCGGCTGCCTGCTGTGCGGCGTGCTCGCCGTCGCACGGCTCGAGCCGCAGCTGACCCCGGAGGTCAACGGCCTGCGGCAGCCCGAGCTGGTCCCGGCCTCCTAGGGCTCAGCTCTCGCCCTGGGTGTCGTCGGGCACGGTCGCCGGGCCGGCGTCCTGGTCGTCGGTCGGCGAGTCCTGCGCCGCCGCGCCGCTGGGTTGCGACGCCGGGCCGGCGTCCTGGTCCTCGTACTGCTCGTCGGGCTGGTCGCTGGGCTGGTCGTCGGGCTGGTCGTCGGGCTGGTCGTCGGGCTGGGCTTCAGGTGTCTGGGTCATGCGCCCCGGTGCCCACGCACCGGCGCGGCACACCTGCGCACCGCCCGCGGCTCAGCCGCGCCGCGCCAGCAGCCTCCGGAGCACGAGCAGCACCACCACGACGCCCAGCGCCTGGCGCCAGTAGGTGCGGGCGAGCACCGGCAGCACCGTCGCCCCGAGGTCCAGCGAGTCGTCCGCCGGAGCCGACGCCGCATGCTTCGGGCCCGGCGCCGGTTGGTCACGCACCTGACGTATCTGCTCCTCCCCGGGCGGTTCGGGGACAGATGCGTCTGGTGCGTCGGAGACCACGGGGGCGGGCTCGGGCTCCGGGGCCGCCGCCTCGGGCTCGCCCATCCGCTGCTCGAGGCAGTCGATGAACTGGCCGAGCAGCTTGTCGGAGACGTCCTGCATCACGCCGCGACCGAACTGCGCCGGCTTGCCGGTGATCGCGAGGTCGGTGACCACCTCGACGTCGGTGCTGGCGGCACCGGTCTCCCCACCTGAGGGAGCCATGGTCAGGGTGACGGTCGCGCCCGCCGTACCGTTGCCGCGCTTGTCCTTGCCCTTGGCCTCGACCACGAAGCGGTGCGCGGCCTCGTCCTTCTCGACGAAGGTGCCCGAGCCGTTGTAGACGAGCGCGATCGGGCCGAGCTTGACCTTGACCGAGCCGTGGAAGGACTCGCCCTCGACCGAGGTGACCGCGGCTCCGGGGAAGCACTCGGCGACCGAGGCGATGTCGTTGAAGTGCGCCCAGGCCTCCTCGACGCCGGTGGGGACGGTGAACCGGTGGGTCAGGTCCACGGGCTCACGCACCTGCCGCGGCGAGCACGGCCCGCCGCGTGATCACGGTGGCCAGGTGGCGCCGATAGTCGGCATCGCCGTTGAGGTCCGAGGGCGGGTTGGTGCCCTCGGCAGCGCGCTCGGCAGCGGCGCGTACGGCGTCCTCGGTCGCGGGCTGACCCACGAGCGCCTCCTCGACCCCGCGGGCCCGCAGCGGCGTGGAGCCCATGTTGGTCAGCCCGACCCGCGCCTCGGCGATCGTGCCGCCCTCGACCCGCACGGTCGCGGCGACCGCCACGATCGGCCACTGGTGAGCGACCCGCACGAACTTCTCGTAGTGCGAGCCCCAGCCGGTGTGCTTGGGGACGCGCACCTCGGTGAGGATCTCGTCCTCGCCGATCGCGGTCTCGAAGAGGTCGACGAAGAAGTCGTCGGCCGCGACCCGGCGGGTGCCCCCGGGACCCTGGATGACGAACTCGGCGCCCAGCGCCAACGCCGGCGCCCCGAGATCGCCGGCGGGGTCGGCGTGCGCGAGCGCTCCACCGAAGGTCCCGCGGTGCCGGATCTGCGCATCCGCGAGGTGCTCGACCGCCTTGGTGATCAGGCCCGCGTGCTCGCCGACCAACGGGTCGGACCCGACCACGGCGTGCGGCGTCATCGCGCCGATGACGATCGCGTCACCGTCGTCGCGGACGCCGCGCAGCGACTCGATGCGACCGAGGTCGATGATCATCTCGGGCGCGTTGAGCCGCATCCGGAGCACCGGCAGCAGGCTCTGACCGCCGGCGATGATCTTGGCGTCGTCGCCGTGTTCGCTCAGCGCGGCGAGCGCGTCCTCGACCGAGGTCGGCGCGAGGTAGTCGAACTGGGCGGGGATCATGCTCCGGCTCCTTCCGTGCTGCTGGTGCCCGGTTGCTCCTGGTTGCCCATCTCGCCGCCGGACTCGAAGTGAGGCATCGCCGCGCCCTCGGTCGACCCGCCCGAGCCGGCGCTGTTGATCGCCCGCCACACCCGCTCGGGCGTGCACGGCATCTGGATGTCGTTGACGCCGAGGTGGCGTACGGCGTCCACGACCGCGTTGACGACCGCGGGGGTCGAGGCGATCGTGCCGGCCTCGCCCACGCCCTTGGTGCCCAGCGTGTTGGTCGTCGCCGGCGAGGTGGTGTGGTCGATCTCGAAGCTGATCGTGTCGGCCGCGGTCGGCAGCAGGTAGTCCACGAACGACCCGGAGACCAGCGTCCCGGAGTCGTCGTACACCGCCTCCTCCCACAGCGCCTGCGCGATGCCCTGCACCAGGCCGCCGTGCACCTGCCCGCTGACGATCAGCGGGTTGATGATGTTGCCGTGCGGGAAGTTGAAGGCCTCGGGGTCGAACGTCGCGTCCGCGTCGATCGAGGCCTCCACGCCGTCGGGGAGGTTGTGCGCGGCGAACGTCGCGAGCGCCACCTCGCCGATCGCCATCCCCTGGTCGGTGCCGCGCACCGAGAACCGGCCGCCGGAGAACTCCAGGTCGTCGACCGAGGCCTCGAGGAGGTGGGCCGCGATCGGCTTGGCCTTCTCGATGACCTTGTCCGCCGCGCGGACCAGAGCCTCGCCGCCGACGACCAGCGACCGCGACCCGTAGGTGTCCAGTCCCTTGGGCGCCACCTGGGTGTCGCCGTGCAGGACCTCGACGTCCTCGAACGCCACCCCGAGCCGGTCCGCGACGATCTGGCTGAACGCGGTCTCGTGTCCCTGGCCGTGCGCCGAGGCTCCGGTGACGACCTCGACCTTGCCGGTGGCCAGCATCCGCACGCTCGCGTGCTCCCAGCCGCCGGCGCCGTAGTCGAGCGACCCGAGCACCCGCGAGGGCGCCAGCCCGCACATCTCGGTGAAGGTCGAGACGCCGATGCCGAGCTGCACCGGGTCGCCGGACTCACGACGGCGTCGCTGCTCGGCCCGCAGCTCGTCGTACCCCAGCATCTCCTTGGCCCGCGCGGTCGCCGCCTCGTAGTTGCCGGAGTCGTACTCGAGACCCGCGACGGTCGTGAACGGGAACTCCTCGTGCTTGATCCAGTTCTTCTCGCGGATCTCGAGCGGGTCGACGCCGACCTCGACGGCGAGCTCGTCCATGATCCGCTCGATGGCGTACGTCGCCTCGGGTCGCCCGGCGCCGCGGTAGGCGTCGGTCCAGGTCTTGTTGGTGAGGACCGTCTGCACCGCGAACCGGTAGGCCGGGAACTTGTAGATCGAGTTGAACATGAACGCGCCGAGCACCGGCACCCCGCCGCCGACCAGGGAGACGTAGGCGCCCAGGTCGGCGAGCAGGTCGACCTTGAAGCCGGTGACCGTGCCGTCCTTCTCGGCCGCGAGCGTGAGCTTCTGCCACTGGTCGCGGCCGTGGTGGCCCGACATCAGGCTCTCCGACCGGGTCTCGGTGTACTTGGCCGGCTTCCCGAGCCGGCGCGCCACCGCCCAGGTGATCCACTCCTCGGGGGTGGTCTGCAGCTTGCCGCCGAACCCGCCGCCGACGTCCGGGGCGATCACCCGGATCTTCGACTCCGGCACGCCGGTCGTGGCCGCCAGCGCGAACCGCAGGATGTGCGGGATCTGCGTGGCCGACCACATCGTCAGCTGCTCGCCGGTCGGGTCGACGACGACCGACCGTGGCTCCATGAACGCCGGGATCAGCCGCTGCTGCCGGTACTCCCGCTCGATGACGATGCCGTCAGTGCGCGCCTTGGCGATGGCGTCCTCGACGCTGCCGCCGGTGCCGGCCTCGCCGGAGTCGAAGACCCAGTACGCCGACTTGTTGGTGCCCAGGTCGGGGTGGGCGAGCACCGCGTCTGCCGCCGACTCCTTGAGGTCGAGGGCGGCCGGCAGCTCGTCGTACTCCACGTCGACGAGCTCGGCGGCGTCGCGCGCCTCGGCGGCGCTGCGCGCGACGACCACCGCGACGATCTCGCCGGCGAACGCGACCCGGTCGCTCGGCATCGGCGAGTGCGTCGGGGTGACCTGGTCGGGGGTGATCGGCCAGGCGTTGATGTTCACGCCGAGGGCCTCGCCGAGGTCGGCGCCGGTGAGCACGTCGACGACGTTGGTGGCCTGCTTGGCGGCGCTCGTGTCGATCGAGACGATCCGCGCGTGGGCGAACGGGCTGCGCACCATCGCGAGGTGCAGCATCCCCGGCAGCGTGATGTTGTCGGTCCAGCGCGTGCGGCCCGTGATCAGCCGCTGGTCCTCCTTGCGGCGCCGGTCGCGGCCGATCTCCTTCTCGACCTCGTCGGAGGGGCGCTCCTGGGTGGCGGTCATGCGTTCGCCCCCTCGGCCTGGCCGCTCGCGTGCTGCACGGCCCGCACGATGTTGTGGTAGCCCGTGCACCGGCACAGGTTGCCCTCGAGCCCGAGGCGGATCTCCTCCTCGGTGGGCTGGGGGTTGGTGTTGAGCAGGTCGATGCTCTGCATGATCATCCCGGGCGTGCAGAACCCGCACTGCAGGCCGTGGCACTCGCGGAACGCCTCCTGCACCGGGTGCAGCTGCCGGTCGGTCGCGAGGCCCTCGATCGTCGTGACCTCCGCGCCATCGGCCTGGACCGCGAGCACGTTGCACGACTTCACGCTGGTGCCGTTGAGGTGGACCGTGCAGGCGCCGCAGTTGCTGGTGTCGCAGCCGATCACGGTGCCGGTCTTGCCGAGGCGCTCGCGCAGGTACTGCACGAGCAGCATGCGGGGTTCGACGTCGTCGGAGACCCGCGCTCCGTCGACGGTGAGGCTGATCCGGGTCATGACACTCCCTGGAGGACGGTGACTGGGTGGCCGATCGGTGGCCGGTGTGGTGCGGGTCACAGTAGGGAGCGGCCGGTTGGCCAAGGGTTGGCCGAGTCGGCGCCTATCGGGAGAACGCCGACCTGTGG
>NZ_JANINT010000219.1 GCF_024509035.1 Nocardioides sp.
TCCACGAGCACGAGCCGGTGCAGTTGACCCCGTGGGTCGAGCGCACGACCTTGTCGTGGCTCCACCTGTCCCGGTAGAAGTCGTCGGCCTGGCGGCCGCCCTTCTTGGTCAACGTGCGCAGGTCCTCCGACACCGTGCCCTTGGTGAAGTAGCGGCGACTGCGCACGAGCGCGTCGCTGATCGCTCCGTCGAGGCCGGGCTGTCCGGTGGAACGCGTGCGGTCGGTGCGCTCGATGGTCACGCGGGGGTCCTCTCGCTGAGCTGGTGGTGGGTGGCGGTGCGGCGTACGACGGTGAGGGTGAGCACGAGCGTCAGCGCGGCGGTCACCGAGAGCATCCACAGGCCGATGGCGTAGGAGTCGGTGCGGCCGTAGACGTAGCCCATGATCAGCGGCGGCACGAAGCCGCCGAGCCCGCCGGCGGCGCCGACCAGGCCGGTCACGCCACCCACCCGCGACGGCTCGGTCACCTGGGCGATGAGCGCGAACGTCGCGCCACTGCCTGACCCGAGAGCGGCCGCCATCGCGAGGAACGCGACGGTGCCGACACCGTCCAACGGCGGCGTGCCTGCGGAGATGGCCGCGCAGACCACCACCACCGCGTAGCCCGCGGCGAGGACCGGGATCGCGCCGAGCCGATCGGAGAGCCAGCCACCGATCGGCCGCATCAGGACGGCGACCACGACGAAGCCGGCCATCCGGTTGGAGGCGTCGGCCGGGGTGAGGCCGTGCGCGGTCTTGAGGTACGCCGGCAGGTAGACCGAGAACGCGACGTACCCACCGAACGCGACGGCGTAGAGGATGCAGGCCTGCCAGCTGATCGGGAGCTTGGCGTTGGCCGCCAGGCGCGAGCCCAGCGAGGTCGTCGGGGCGGTGCGGCCGGGGGCGTCGCGCAGGATCACCCAGGCGGCGACCGCGTAGATCGCGAGCACCGCAGCGGTGATGAGGAACGGTGAGGTGTCGCCGAGGTTCTTGTAGAGCTTGACGGTCGTGAGTGCGCTGATCGCCGTGCCGCCCATGCCGGCACCGAAGATGCCGACCGCGAGGCCGCGCTTGGCCGGCGGGAACCAGGCGTTGACGAACGGCACGCCCACCGCGAACGCGGTGCCGGCGATGCCGAGGAAGAACCCGCCGACCAGGATCAGCGCGTAGGAGTCGAGCGCGACGAAGGCGAGGAATAGGATCGGGATGATCGTGATCGCCGAGATCAGGGGGAACATCACGCGGCCGCCGTACTTGTCGGTCAGCGCACCGACGATGATGCGGCCCAGTGAGCCGACCACGACCGGCACCGCGACCATCAGCGCGACGTCGGACTCGCTGAGGTCCCCCACGCGCCCGTTGTCGCGGAACAGCGGCCCGAGGGGGCTGATGAGGGCCCACGCCCAGAAGTTCACGGCGAACCCGATCGTCGCCATCGCGAGCATCGTCCAGGCGGTGCCGCTGGTGCGGACTCCCCCGTCTCGGCCCTGTTCGGTCACGGTCATGAACGTCCTCCCGAGCTGGTGTCGCAGACCACACTGTCCGAAATAGGTGCCGTTGCCAACAGGGGCCCCTTCGACTCGTCGACCACCCGCGGTAGCCGTTCTGGAGTTTTTACTACACTCGGCTCCGTGGAAAACAGGGGGCGCGCTGGAGGTCGGCTCGGTCCGCGTCGCGGCACCGGCCAGCCGCCGCTCTCGCCCTCGCGACGAGCCATCCTGGGTCACCTGCGCGACCAGCCCCAGCCCCTCACCCTCGGGGCGCTGGTCCGGATGACCGGACTGCACCCCAACACCGTCCGTGAGCACCTCGACGCGCTCGTACGGCGCGGCCTGGTGCGTCGCAGCACCGCCCTGCCCAGCGGTCGGGGCCGCCCGGCCCACCTCTACGAGGACACGGAGCTCGGCCAGGGCGAGTACGCGCGCCTGGCGGTGGCACTGACGGAGGCACTCGCGCTCAGCAGCAGCGACCCGTCACGGCACGCCAACACCGTCGGTGAGGAGTGGGGACGCGAGCTGGCGCGCGACCGCCGACTCGGCGCCTCCTCGCCGGGCCAGGCCCGCGCACAGGTCGTGGACCTGCTCGGCGACCTCGGGTTCGAGCCGCGCGCCGGAGGCCGGGACTGCGAGGTCGAGCTCACCCGGTGCCCCCTGCTCGAGGCTGCCTACCGCTCTCCGGGCATCGTCTGCGGCATCCACCTCGGCATCGTGCGCGGCCTGCTCGCCGAGCAGGGCGTCGATCCTGCGGGCAGCGAGCTCGAGCCGTTCGCCGGCCCGGGCTACTGCCGCCTGGTCGTCCCGCCGGTCTGACCCTGTCATCGGCCCGCTGGCCGAGCTCGTCGAGACCCCCGCAGCCCACCCGCGGCGGCGGATGTACGTCGGCCTGCGGGCTGCTCCCGCCTGCGGTCGTTGGGCAGCGAAGCGGGACAGGTCCGCCGGAGCCCGGGCCGCTCCCGACTTGCGGATCGCCACCTCCATTGGTGGTTGAGATGCGAGCGGAGCGAGCCGGCGCGGTGGTTGAGGAGGTTGCGCAAGCAACCGTCTCGAAACCACCCTCCACAACATCGTCCGCAGTCTTGACCCAGTGACCCGCGTCACATAGAATCGAACACATGTTCGTGCTCTCGGGTTCTGGCGACACCACCCCCGTCGGGTGGGTCGAGGACCTCGTGTCCGCACCGGTGCCCGAGGACGACGCCACGAAGATCGACCAGATCCGCGACCTCGAGACCCTCGTGTGTGCAGCACAAGCCAGGCAGGCGAAGCTCGCCGCCGCCCTGGACGCCTCCCAGCGCGCCCGGGCCGCCGAGCACGGTGAGCCCGCCGCCCGCCAAGGCCGGGGGATCGCCGAGCAGGTCGCCCTCGCGCGGCGTGAGTCACCCCACCGCGGCCGTCAACACCTCGCCCTGGCCAGGATCCTGGAGCGGGAGCTGCCCTGCACCCGGGCCGCGTTCGCGGCCGGCCGGATCACCGAGTGGCGCGCGATGACCATCGCGCGGGAGACCGCTTGCCTGACCCTGGAGGACCGGCGTGCGGTCGACCGGGCCATCGCCGGCGACCCCGACGCCCTCGAGGGCTACTCCGACCGGGTCGTGCTGGCCGAGCTGCGCAAGCTCGCCGCCCGCCTCGACCCCGCCTCGGTCACCGAACGGCGCCGCCGCGCCGAGACCGAGCGGCATGTCACCGTCCGGCCGGCACCCGACACGATGGCCTACCTGACCGTGCTGCTCCCGGTCGCGCAAGCCGTCGCGGTCTACGCGGCGTTGAAGTCCGAGGCCGACACGACCGTCGCGGCCGGCGACCCCCGCTCCCGAGGTCAGGTGATGGCCGACGCCCTCGTCGCCCGCGTCACCGGCTCGACCGATGAGACGGGGCGGCCGGTGGTGCCGGTGACGGTCGGGCTGGTCATGACCGACCAGGCCCTGCTCGCCGGGGCCCACGACACCGCCGACCTCGACGGCTACGGCCCGATCCCCGCCGG
>NZ_JANINT010000220.1 GCF_024509035.1 Nocardioides sp.
CGCGCTGTGCAGCACCCCGCCGGCGATCCACCGGTTCCCCGGCTCGATGGCCGCGCGGCTGCAGGAGCTGGCCCGCATCGTCACCGACGAGTACGACGGCCGCGCGGAGCGGATCTGGACCGAGGCGGCCGACGGCCGCGACCTGATGAAGCGGGTGCAGGCGCTGCCGGGCTTCGGCAAGCAGAAGGCCCAGATCTTCGTGGCGCTGCTGGCCAAGCAGCTCGACGTCCGGCCCGAGGGCTGGGAGGCGGCGCTGGGGGAGGCGCTGCGCCGCGTCGGCGACGGCCCCTCGCCCGACCAGCCCGACGACGCTGACGGCGCTGGCCGGTCCGGCCGGGCCGACCGCACCGAGAAGGAGCTGCAGCGGCTCCGCTCGCGACTGGCCGACGCCGAGCAGGCGATGCGCGACCTCCGGGCGGCCCACCGCGCCCAGGTCGACGAGTACAAGGCGGACAACGCGACGTTGCGGCGCAAGCTGGGGGACACCCGAGCCGCCGAGCGCGAGGCCCGCGCGCTCGCCGAGGAGGCGGTCGCGGCACGCGAGGCCGCCGAGGCGGAGGCCGCGGAGCGGTGCGCGGGGCTGGAGAAGGACAACCGCCGGCTGCGGGGGCTGGTCGAGCGGTTCGAGGCCGAGGCGGCTCGGGAGCGCCGTGACGCACGGTCCGACCGTGACGACGCGACCCTCCGCGCCCGCGTGCTCCTCGAGACCGTCATCGACGCCGCCACCGGTCTGCGTCGCGAGCTGGCGCTGCCGACCGTGGCCGGCTCACCCGGGGACCGGGTCGAGGCGGACCTGGCCGCTGCCGGCAGTCGTGACCCGAGCTCGGCCGGGGCGCTGGGGGCGACGAGCGCGGCGCTGCTCGAGCAGTACCTCGGGATGCCGCGGGCCCGGCTGCTGGTCGACGGCTACAACCTCACCAAGACGGCGTGGCCGACCGCGCCGCTGGAGGCGCAGCGCACCCGGCTGGTGAGCGCGCTCGCGCCGCTGGTGGCCCGCACCCGCGCCGAGACGACCGTCGTCTTCGACGCGGCCGACACCGACCATCGCCCCCCGGTCCACGCACCCCGGGGCGTCCGGGTCCTCTTCAGCCCGCGCGGGGTGATCGCCGACGACGTGCTGCGCGACCTGGTCGCCGCCGAGCCCGCGGGCCGGGTGGTGGTCGTGGTCACCGACGACCGGGCGGTCGCCGAGGACGTGGCCCGCGACGGCGCGCGGGTGGTCTCGCCCCTGGCGCTGGTGGAGCTGCTCGCTCGCTAGCCAACTGGCGCGACACGCCGAGAGGTCGCGGTGTCGGGCCCGACTGTCGGTGGGCCCTGCGAGCGTTCCTGACATGACGACGCGAATCGACTGCGACACCTGCGAGGTGCGGGGTCTGCACTGCCACGACTGCGTGGTGACCGTGCTGCTCGGGCCCCCGCCCGAGCTGACCTTCGACGACGACGGACGTCGGGCCCTCGACGTCCTCGCCCAGGGCGGGCTGGTCCCGCCGCTGCGCCTGGTCCAGCCCGTCGACGGGCCGGTGGTGGAGTCGGCGTGACTCCTGTGACTGGTGGGGCTCCTGAGGTGGCGGCGGGGCCTCGAGACACGCTCGCGTGACGAGAAACTCACGACGACATGTCCCGAAACTTGGCCGTCGCCGACCAGCCCCACTAACGTGTGTCGCTGAGGTGGCCGTGGGTGTGGATCACTCGGATCCGCGCGGCCGCCGCGCTGAGTCTCGGACCGGTCCGCCGGCCCGGGAGCCGGGGAACCATCGGTGGTCGCGAGACCACCTGGGGTGAATCGCCTCTGTGAGGCGTAGGGCAAATGTCGTGCCCGAATCCGTCAGCTCACCCGGTAGGCGTACGACGTAAGGGAGAGCGCCCGCTCGTGCAGAACGGCCGGAACCGATTCATCACCCTCCTGAGCGGGTTCGCCCTCATCGCCGCGGTCGGCTTCATGCCGTCCTCGCCGGCGCAGGCCGAACCTGACATCGACGACGTCCAGGCCCGGGTCGACCGGCTCTACCACGAGGCCGAGCAGGCCTCGGAGCGCTACAACGACGCCAAGCTCGAGCTCGACGAGCTCCAGCGCGACCTGGGCTCGCTCCGCGCGGACCAGGAGCGCCAGGACGCCCGGCTCGAGGTGGTCCGCAAGCAGGTCCAGGACTCCATCGTGCGCCAGTACGAGGGCCAGAGCCTGACCGCGGTCAGCCAGGTCGTCGTCTCCGACGACCCGCAGGCCTTCCTCGCGCAGCTCTCGACCATGTCGTCGTTCAACGACATGCAGTCCCAGCTCTTCGACGACTACGCCACCGAGCTGAAGTCGCTCGACATCCGCACCGACGCCACCGAGAAGCGCGCCGCCGAGGTCGCGGACCTCGAGAAGAAGCTGGCCGAGGAGAAGGCCACGATCGACGACAAGCTCGCGTCGGCCAAGTCGCTGCTCTCCGACCTCAAGGAGAAGGAGCGCGAGGACATCCTCTCGCGCGGGACCGTCCGTGCCCCCTCCGACGTCCCGGCCTCCGGCCGCGCCGCCGCGGCCGTCCAGTACGCGCTGGCCCAGGTCGGTGACGCCTACGTCTACGGTGCCGCCGGTCCGAGCGCCTTCGACTGCTCCGGCCTGACGATGATGGCCTGGGCCCAGGCGGGCGTCGCGCTGCCGCACTCCTCGAGCGCCCAGTTCGGCTCCGGGCCCCACGTCTCCTCGGGCGACCTGCAGCCCGGCGACCTGGTCTTCTACTACAGCCCGATCAGCCACGTCGGCATCTACATCGGCAACGGCCTGATCGTGCACGCCGCCAACCCCGGCACCGGCGTCGTCGTCGCCAACGTCTTCTCGATGCCCTACTCCGGTGCGGTCCGCCCCGGCTGAGCAGTGACGCAGACCACCGACGGTCGCGCAGAGGCCGGTCGCCCACGCTGGTGGGTGGCCGGCCTCTCGCTGTTCCTCCTGGTCGCGAGCGGGCTCGTCGCCTGGCAGCTGACCGACGACGACGTCTACGTCGCGCCGCCGCCCTCGGCGCCGGCCCACAGCGTGTCCCCGGGTCTCGCGGCGCAGACGCTCACGCGGTTCCAGAAGGCCGTCCGGGCCGGTGACCTCGAGGCCGCCCGCGCCCTGGCACCCGCGGACGACCCGGCGGCCGCCGAGCTCCTGGCGGCGGTCGTCCGCAACGCCGAGGCGCTCCGGGTCGATGACTTCACGCTCCGCTACGTCGACGCCGAGGGCGCTCTGGGCGTCGACGGCGACTGGAATGCCGCGGTCGACGCGACGTGGCGGTTCGCCGGCTTCGACCGGGCACCTGCGCGGGCCGAGATCATGGTCGAGCTGCGCGAGGAGGGGGAGCGGGTGGCGCTGACCGGCTTCGGCGGGGGCGACCGGGTCTCGCCGCTGTGGCTGTCCGGGCCGCTGCAGGTCCGACGCACGGCCCGCACGCTCGTCCTCGTCGACGGCTCGCC
>NZ_JANINT010000221.1 GCF_024509035.1 Nocardioides sp.
CCGCCAGCCCTCGGGGCGCAGCTCGATGACGTCGGCCCAGGAAGCGGCCGCGGTGAGCGGGTCCGGTGCGGCGTGCTGGGTGCGCTGCCACGCCTCCGGCATGGTCCTCGTCATATGACGTGTATCGGCGCGGGGCGGCGCCGCTTGAGCCGCGACCGCTCCGGTCCAGACCGGCGGGGGCCTCTAGGGTGGAGGGCATGAAGGTTCTCGTCACCGGCGGCGCCGGCTACATCGGCTCGACCACTGCGAAGGCCCTCGAGGAGGCCGGCCACACGCCGGTGATCCTCGACAACCTGCTGACCGGACCGCTCGTGTTCGTGCGCGACCGGATCTTCTACGAGGGCGACATCGCCGACCGGGCGCTGGTGCGCCGGATCGTCGAGGAGCACCCCGACATCGACGCGACCATCCACATGGCCGCGCGCATCGTGGTGCCCGAGTCGGTCGAGAAGCCCTACGAGTACTACCGCGACAACGTCGCGAAGTCGCTCGAGCTCTTCGACGAGCTCAACGCGCTCGGCAAGGGCCGGGTGCTGTTCTCCTCCTCGGCGTCGATCTACGCGCTCAAGGACGAGTTCGAGGTCTCCGAGGGCGACCGGCTCGAGCCGACCTCGCCGTACGCCCGCACCAAGCGGATGATGGAGGAGGTCCTCCAGGACATGGCGGCGGCCACCGAGCTGCGCGCGATCATCCTGCGCTACTTCAACCCGATCGGCTCCGACCCCGACCTCGAGTCCGGCATCTACGCCAAGGAGCCCTCGCACGTCCTGGGCCAGCTGGTGATGGCCGCCCGCGGCCAGAAGGACTCCTTCACGATCACCGGCACCGAGCACCCCACCCGCGACGGCACGGGCATCCGCGACTACATCCACGTCTGGGACCTGGCGCGCGCGCACGTCCGCGCGGTCGAGCGGTTCGACGAGGTGATCGAGGCGGCCGGCGAGCCGAGCGTGATCATCAACGTCGGCACCGGCTCCGGTGTCACCGTGCGCGAGCTGGTGAAGTCGTTCGAGAACGTCTTCGGCTCCGAGGTGCCGGTCACCGAGGCCCCGCCGCGGCCAGGCGACGCCGTCGGCGCGTTCGCCAACGTCGACCGCTCGCGGCAGCTGCTCGACTGGCGCACGGAGCTCTCGCTCGACGACGCGATCGCCTCCGCGCTGGCCTGGGGCGCCAAGCGCCAGGAGATCCTGGGCTACGAGTGAGGTCCGGCCTCGCCGTCCTGGCGGCGGTCCTCCTGCTCGGGGGGCTCGCCACGCCGGCGTACGCCGAACGGGCTGAGCTCACCGCGCGCGCCGTGAAGCCGCTGGAGGGTCGGGTGGTCGTCCTCGACCCCGGCCACCAGCTGGGCAACCACAACTTCCCGCGGCGCATCAACCGCCTGGTGCCGGCCGGCGGCTTCCGCAAGCCGTGCAACACCACCGGGACCGCCACCAACGGCGGCTACCCCGAGGCGACGTTCGCCTGGCAGGTGACGCGGCTCGTCCAGGCGCGGCTGCAGAAGCTCGGCGCGACCGTGAAGCTGACGCGCAACGCCAACCGCCAGGACCGCTGGGGCCCGTGCGTCGACGAGCGCGGCCGCGCCGGCAACGCCGTCGAGGCCGACCTCAAGATCAGCCTGCACGGTGACGGCTCGTACGCCGCCGGCGCCCGCGGCTTCCACGTGATCGCTCCCACCGACCGGCGCCCGTGGACCCACGACATCTTCCGCCCGTCCCGTCGGCTCGCCCTCGACACCCGCGCCGCGCTGCGCGCCCGGGGCGTGCCGGTGGCCAACTACATCGCCGGCGGCGACGGCCTCGACTTCCGCTCCGACCTCGGCACCCTCAACCTCTCCGACGTCCCCACCGTGATGGTCGAGCTCGGCAACATGCGCAACCCCCGCGACGCCCACCGGATGACCACCCCCTCCGGCCGCGCCACCTACGCCCGCGCCCTCGCCACCGCCGTCCGCCGCTACCTCGGCTGACTGCCCCGGCCCGGAGTTCGCACGCACCAGACGCATCTGTCGTCCCGGGTGCGGCGAGAGGACAGATACGTCAGGTGTGTCGCTGAGGCGCCCGGAAGGCACGACCGACGCAGGTCGGCTCAGGTGGTGGCGCCGTCGAGGACCAGGTCGACCAGGGCGGAGGCGCGGGTCTCGATCTCCTCGTCGGTCAGGGTGCGGCCGTCGAGGCGGCGGGTGAGCGTCTGCACGATCACCGAGCCGTAGATGCACTGCCCCATCTCGACCGGCGGGTAGTCCGCTGCCAGCTCGCCGCGGGCGACCGCGCGCTCGGCCATCTGGACCACCCAGTCGACCTGGACCTCGGTCACCGCCTGGGTGAACCCGCCCAGCTGCTCGGGCGCGCCGGCGGCGTCGATGACCACGCGCAGTCCCGCCCAGCCGGCCGGATCGCGGTAGTGGCGGAACAGGTTGACCGCCAGCGCGCGCAGGTCGCCGCGCAACGAGCCGGTGTCGACGTTGCCGAGGGTGTCGCTGGACGCGCTGACGGCGTCGGTCAGCAGCGCGTCCTTGTCCTGCCAGCGCAGGTAGACCGTCGACTTCCCGACGCCCGCGCGGCGAGCGACCCCGTCCATGGTGAACCCGGACCAGCCGTGCTCGCCGTACTCCTCGAGCGCCGCATCGATGATGCGTTGCTCCGCTCCCGGCGTGCGCGGTCGACCGCGACTCCGCCGAGGCTCCCCCGTGGACCCCTGTGAGGTGGACATGGCTGATTGAACCTCAGAATCCGCCCGGAAAGGGGAGGATCGCCGACGATGGGGGCCCGCTCGCTACGCTCGACCGCGTGTCGGTCTGGGGCGAGCGCAACACCCATCACTGGGACGACTGGACCCTCGCCGACCTCATGGGGGCCAAGGCGGGCCACACGGTCAGCCTGGTCGTCCCCGCCCGCAACGAGGCCGCGACCGTCGGCGACGTCGTCTCCCGGGTGCGCGAGGCCCTGGTCGACACCGTCGCGCTGCTCGACGAGATCGTGGTCATCGACTCCGACTCCACCGACGACACCTACGCCGTGGCCACCGACGCCGGCGCGGTCGTGCACCGCGCGGCGGAGATCCGCCCCGACCTGGGCAGCGTGCCCGGCAAGGGCGAGGCGATGTGGAAGTCGCTGTTCGTCACCACCGGCGACGTGCTGGTGTTCATGGACGCCGACCTCCTCGACTGGGACACCCACTTCGTGCCCGGCCTGCTCGGACCGCTGCTGACCCGCCCCGAGGTCGCGCTCGTCAAGGGCTTCTACGAGCGCCCGATGGTCTCCGGCAACGAGGCCGTGCCCTTCGAGGGCGGCCGGGTCACCGAGCTCGTCGCGCGGCCGCTGATCCGGCTGCTGTTCCCCGAGCTCGCCGGGCTGCACCAGCCGCTGGCCGGTGAGTGGGCCGTACGCCGGAGCCTGTTCGAGCAGCTCAGCGTGCCGACCGGGTACGCCGTGGAGCT
>NZ_JANINT010000222.1 GCF_024509035.1 Nocardioides sp.
GTAGGTGAGGCTACCCTAACTCGGTGGCCACTGTGCATGTGCCGGACGCGGCATCCGCGCCCCCGTTCGCGCCCGCGCGCTCGCGCGGGGCGGGTGCTGCGCTCGCGCTGCTCGGCATGCTGGCGCTCGCGGTGCTGGCGAGCCTCATGTGGGGCGCCCGCGACATCGCGCCGAGCCAGGTCTGGGCCGCGCTGGTCGACCCGGTGTCGGGTGACGCCGACCACCACGTCGTCCGCGACCTGCGGGTGCCGCGCACGCTGATCGGTCTGGCCGGGGGAGCGGCGCTGGGCGCGGCGGGCGCGCTCATGCAGGGCGTGACCCGCAACCCGATCGCCGACCCGGGCCTGCTCGGTATCAGCTCCGGCGCCTCCCTGGCCGTGCTCGTCGCGATCGCGGGACTCGGCGTCACCTCGGTGTCAGGCTACGTGTGGTTCGCCTTCGCCGGGGCGGCGATCGCCGCGGTGGTCGTCTACGGCGCCGCCTCGCTCGGCTGGGAGGGCGTGACCCCGCTCAAGCTGGCGCTGATCGGTGCCGCGTTCACCGCGACCGCCACCTCGATCATCACCGTCGTGCTGCTCACCGACCGGCAGACGCTCGAGGACTACCGGTTCTGGCAGGTCGGCTCGCTGGCCAACCGCCCCCTGTCGGTGCTCGTCAGCGTGCTGCCGTTCGTGGTCGTCGGGCTGCTGCTCGCCCTGGCGTCCGGCCGGGTCCTCAACGCCCTCGCGCTGGGCGACGACGTCGCCCGGGGGCTGGGCCAGGACGTCGCCCGCGGTCGCGTCCTCGTCGTCGCGGCCGTCGTCCTGCTGTGCGGCTCAGCGGTGTCGATGGTCGGCCCGATCGCGTTCGTCGGGCTGGCCGTGCCGCACCTCGCGCGAGTCCTGGTCGGGCCCGACTACCGCTGGATCGTCGCGCTCTCGATCCTGCTCGGCCCGGTGCTGCTGCTCGTCGCCGACATCGCCGGCCGCCTGGTCGTCCGCCCCGGCGAGCTCGAGGCGGGTCTCGTCGTGGCGGTGATCGGCGCGCCCGTGCTGATCGCGATCGTGCGCCGGTCGCGCGGGATCGCCGCATGAACACCCCACGAAACTGCGGGCTTCCCCCGCTGCGCTCCTCCAGCCCACACTTCCGCGGGGACCCCGCATTGAGCACCGTCGAGATCGCGGTCGGCACCGCCGCCGCGCAGCTGCGGCGCTCGCGGCGACGCCGGCACGCCCGGCGTACGGCGGTGCTCGGACTGCTCACGGTCGTCGTCGTGGTGCTCGCGACGAGCGCGCTGATGCTGGGGGAGTTCCGGCTCTCGGTCGGCCAGGTCGTCGGCGCGTTGGTGGGCGCCGACGATCCCTCGGCCCACTTCATCGTCGTCGAGCTGCGGCTGCCGCGCCTCCTGCTCGGTGTCCTCGTCGGGGTGGCCTTCGGCCTGGCCGGGGCGCTGTTCCAGTCGGTGCTGCGCAACCCGCTCGCGAGTCCCGACGTCATCGGCATCTCCCAGGGCGCCAGCGCCGGCGCGGTGGCCGCCCTGCTCCTCGGCGGGTTGACCGGGGTCGCCGTCTCCGGTGCCGCGCTCCTCGGAGGCGTGCTCGTCGGGCTGCTGCTGTACGCCGTGGCGTGGCGCGGCGGCATGGCCGGACATCGCTTCGTGCTGGCCGGCATCGGCGTCGCCTACGTGTGCACCGCGGTCGTGGGCTACCTGCTCACCCGCAGCGAGGTGCAGCAGGCCCAGGCCGCCCTGCTCTGGATGACCGGCAGCCTGGCCCAGGCCGACTGGTCGACGGTGCGGCTGCTCGCGCTGGCCCTGGCGGTGCTGGTGCCGGTCGTCGCGCTGCTCGCGCGCGGGCTCGGCCTGCTGCTGCTCGGTGACGACCTGGCCGCGGGGCTCGGGCTGCGTCCCGAGCTCGTGCGCGCGGCCGTCATCGTGACCGGCATCGCCCTCGCGTGCGCGGCCACCGCCGCGGCCGGGCCGGTCGCGTTCGTCGCGTTCGTCGCCGCGCCCGTCGCACGGCGGCTGCTCGGCGACGGCTCGCTGGCCCTGGCAGCGTCGGCGCTCGTGGGCGTGGTGATGGTCGTCGGCGCCGACGTCGTCGCCCAGCACCTGCTGCCGGCCGACCTGTCGGTGCCCGCCGGCGTGGTGACCGGGGCCGTGGGCGGGCCCTACCTGATCTGGCTGATGGCCACCGGAGGGAGACCGACGACATGACCGATCGAGTGGTGCGGCGTGTGCCGCAGCGGCGCGAGGGTGCGGGAGCGACCTCGCTCGCGGCCCGGGACGTGCACCTCGCCTACGACCAACGCCGGGTCGTGCACGGCGTCGACCTCGACGTCCCGATGGGCCGTGTGAGCGTGATCGTGGGCGCGAACGGCTGCGGCAAGTCCACGCTGCTGCGCGGCCTGGGCCGGATCCTGCGACCGGTCGACGGTGCGGTCGAGCTCGACGGGCGCGACCTCCACGGCCTGCGACCCCGCGACGTGGCCGCCGTCCTCGGGCTCCTGCCGCAGCAGCCGGTCGCGCCGGAGGGCATCACGGTCGCGGACCTGGTCGGCCGCGGTCGGCACCCCCATCAAGGAGCGTTCCGCCGCTGGAGCGCGGCCGACACGGACGCGGTCGCGCGAGCGCTCGCGCTGACCGACACCGAGGACCTCGCCTCGCGACGCGTCGAGGAGCTCTCGGGCGGCCAGCGACAGCGGGTCTGGGTGGCGATGATGCTCGCCCAGGACCCGAGCATCCTCCTGCTGGACGAGCCCACGACGTACCTCGACATCGCCCACCAGGTCGACCTGCTCGACCTGCTCGCCGAGCTCAACGAGCGACGGGGGACGACCGTCGTGATGGTGCTCCACGACCTCAATCTCGCCGCGCGCTACGCCCACCACCTCGTGGTGATGGCGGAGGGTCGCGTGGTCCGCGAGGGCGCTCCGGAGGCGGTGCTCGACGCCGACTGCGTGCGCGCGGCGTTCGGCCTCGACGCGCGGGTGATCGCCGACCCGGTGACCGGCTGCCCCCTCGTCGTGCCCGTGGGCCGGACGCGGCTGCACGCATCGGCCGATGCTGTGTAAGGTTAGGCTTACCTAACCACGACCGCATCGCGGTCCCGCACCCCTGAGGAGTGGACGTGTCGTCCCTTCCCCTGTTCCGGCCGACGCTGTCCCGGCTGGCCCTCCCGATCGCCGCCTCCCTGGTCGCCGTGTCCCTCACCGCCTGCGGCTCCGAGGAGTCCGAGAGCGACGCCACCGCCGAGGAGGCGACCAGCGAGGAGGCCTTCGCCCCGGTCACGATCGAGCACGCCTTCGGCAGCACCGAGATCACCGAGAAGCCCGAGCGCGTGGCGACCTGGGGCTGGGGCAGCCCCGACGCCGCGATCGCGCTCGGCGTCGTGCCGGTCGCGATGGAGGGCCTGACGTACGGCGCCAACGACGAGGGGTTCATGCCCTGGCAGGCGGAGGCGTTCGAGGAGCTGGGCGAGACGCCCACGGTGCTGACCCCGGGTGAGGCGCCGCCGTTCGAGGAGATCGCCGCGGCGGCCCCCGACGTCATCCTCGCCAACTACTCCGGCATCACCGAGGCCGACTACGCCAAGCTGTCGAAGATCGCGCCGACCGTCGCCTACCCCGACCAGCCGTGGTCGACGCCGTGGCGCGACGTCATCACGACCGTCGGTGAGGTGCTCGGCGAGGCGGACGAGGCCGCCGAGGTGCTCGCCGACATCGACGCCGAGGTGGCCGAGGCCGCCGAGGAGCACCCCGAGTTCGAGGGCAGGACGATCGCGGCCGTCGCGATCGACCCCTCCGCGTTCTACGTCTACCGCGGCGCCGACCCCCGCGTGCAGTTCCTCGAGGACCTCGGCTTCACCCTGGCGCCCAGCGTGGACGAGCTCGACACCGAGGAGTCGACGTTCTACTACACGATCAGCACCGAGAACGTGGACAAGCTGACCTCCGACGTCCTGCTGTCCTACGTCGCGGACGAGAAGCGTGCCCAGGAGATCGCCGACGACCCGACGTACAACACCATGGAGCAGTTCGCCGACGGCCGCGTCGCCACGGTCGCCGGTGAGGCGATCGTGTCGTCGGTGTCCCCGCCGACCGCGCTGTCCCTCACCTACAGCCTCGACACCTTCGTCGAGGCGCTGGCCGAGGCCATCCCCGCGTCCTGACCGGATCCACGGGGCACCGCACCGCAGCGACCCTCCGCCCGTCCTCTCGGGTGGAGGGTCGCGGCACTTGTAGCCTCGGGACCGTGACGACCTCGCCCCGTGACGACGCCGTGGCCACCATCGGTGGCTACACGCTGCTCACGCGGCTCGGCGAGGGCGGCATGGGCGTGGTCCACCTGGCCCGGCGCGGCCCCGCCGGTCAGCGTGTCGCGCTCAAGGTGCTGCGCCCGCACATCGTCGGCGACGAGGAGGCTCGACAGCGGCTGGCCCGCGAGGTCGGGTCGCTGACCCGGGTCCGCAGCCAGTGGGTCGCCGAGATCGTCGATGCCGACCCGTGGGCGGAGGTGCCGTACGTCGCGACCCGCTACGTGCCCGGCCTGTCGCTGCACGACCTCGTGATCGAGGACGGTCCGGTCACCGGTGCCGACCTGCTCTGGCTCGCCTCGTGCCTGGCCGAGGGCATCGCGTCGGTGCACGCGGTCGGCGTGCTGCACCGCGACGTCAAGCCGTCCAACGTGCTGATGGAGGGGCGCACCCCGATCCTCATCGACTTCGGGCTGGCCCGGGTCGCCGACGACCCCAAGCTCACCCACACCGGCTGGCTGCTCGGCACACCGGGCTACCTCGCGCCGGAGATCCTCTACGGCGACGACGCGACCGCCGCCTCCGACGTGCACTCGTGGGCGGCGACCGTCGCCTACGCCGGCACCGGCCACCCGCCGTTCGGCCGCGGCCCCTCGATGGCGATCATGGACCGGGTCCGGCGCGGGCAGTTCGACCTCGACGGCCTGCCGGCCGAGCTCCAGCAGGTCGTGGCCGCCGCGCTCGACCCCGACCCGCAGGTGCGGCCGAGCCTCGAGCAGATCCTCGCCTGGCTGCGCCCGCTCACCACCCGGCCCGGCGAGCGCCGCACCGCGCCGCCGACCGCGCCGCCGCACGACCCCTACACGGTCCCGCTGGCGCTGGCCTCCCAGGCCGCGGCCGACGACCGGACCGACGTGTGGCCCGGCCACGACACGGCCGAGCCGCACACGTTGGCGCTCACGTCCTACGCCCCGGGAGAGGGGGCGCTGGATCCCGCGCTCCTGGCACCGCCGCGGGTCCCGCTCGGCGAGCGGCTGCGCCGCGGCGCCCTGCTGGCCGGCCTGGCGTTCGCGTCGGGGGCCGGTTGCGCGGCCTACCCCTGGCTCACGGTGGCCGTGCTCCTCGTGCTCGTGTGGCTGATGCGCAGCGGCTCCCTGGCCGGCTCGGCCCGCGACCAGCGCCGCGACCTGCGCGGGCGCAAGTGGTACGACGGCGTGCAGCTGCTCGTCGCCGCGCCATGGCACCTCGTGCAGTCGGTGCCGGGCACGCTGCTCCTCGCGCTGTGGAGCGCCGGGCTGGCGACGGCCGCGGCGCTCGTCTGCTACGCGGTGGCGGCCGGTCTCACGCCGGCGCTGTTCGTCTGCGGCACGGCGCTGACCGTCTCGCTGTGGCTCGGCCCGGGCGGCTCCCGCGTGCGCGGCCCGGTCGGGCGCGTGGTCAACCCGCTCGCCGCCGATCCGCGTCGCTGGATCGTGGCGCTGCTGCTCGTGGCCGCGACCGCCCTCGGCCTGGGGCTGCGCGCCGACGTCAGCGGCACCGACTGGGCGCCCGCCGAGGGCCGGCCCAGCGCTCAGCTGCCGGGGTAGACAGCGCTCAGCTGCCCGGGTAGGACGGCGGCCGATCGGCGGGGGCGCTGCCCCACGCCGGGTCGGTCTCGTCGGTGGTGACCACGTCGAGCCGGCGAGGGCGGGTGCCGAGCCACGACGCGGTCCGCGCCGCGCCGTCCACGCGCACGAGGTCGACGTGACCGCCCGCACCGGACCGGACGATGCGGGTCGCCGGCCGACCCAGCGGCCGGAGCACGACGGAGTCGAACGCCGGCACGCCGACCGCGAGGTTCGGAGTGCCGGGCGTGAGCGGGTAGAGCCCGATCGAGGACCAGACGTACCACGCCGACAGGCTGCCGAGGTCGTCGTTGCCGGGCAGCCCGTCGGCCCCTGCCGACCACAGCTCGGCGCGGGCCCGGTCGACCACGTCCTGCGTCCGGGCCGGCCGGCCGAGCCAGTGGTAGGACCACGGCGCCAGGAAGGACGGCTGGTTGCCGAGCCAGGCCCGTTCCCCGTTGCCGGCGTTGAGCTCGGCGACGAAGGAGTCGAGCCTGTCGGCGACCTCGTCGGCAGGGCCGAGGGATCCGAGCAGTCCGCCCATGTCCTGCGGCACGCCGCCGGCCGTGTACTGCACGGGGCTGCCCTCCTCGAAGCCGCCCTCGACGACGGCGCCGTCGGCGTCTCGTGCGCGGAGCAGGTCGCCCGCGAGCAGCGACCGCCAGGTGCCGCTGCGGTCGAGGAGGCGCTGCGCCACCGCGCGGCGGCCGCCGGCCGCCGCGAGCCGCGACACGGCGAAGTCGGCGGCGGCGTACTCCAGCGTCATCGAGGCGCCGAACCGGTGCGCGGGGGTCGGCACCCAGCCGAGGCGGAGGTAGTCGTCGAGGCCGGCTCGGGGCTGGCGGACCAGGCGGTCGACCACCTCGCCGAGCGGGAAGTCCCGGGCACCGAAGGCCCAGGCGGCCGCGGCGATCGGGCCGGCCGGGTCGCCCTCCATCACGCCGCTGTCCTCGGCCACGACCGGCCAGCGCGGGAACGAGCCGCCCTGCCGCGCGTCGCGCAGCAGCGACCGCACGACCTGCGATGCGACGTCGGGCCGGAGCCAGGCCAGGAGCGGCATCTGGGTGCGGTAGAGGTCCCATCCCGAGATCGAGCTCAGCTGCACCTCGCCGCGGGGCAGCCGGTGCACGCGGCCGTCGAACCCGGGGTAGCGGCCGTCGGCGTCGCTGACCGGCGAGGGGTGCAGGAGCGCGTGGTAGACAGCCGTGCGCAGGAGCGCGCGCTCGGCGGGGTCCCCGCCGGTGACGGCGACCCGGTCGAGCTCGGTGTCCCAGGCGGCGGCCGCGGCGCTCGCCAGCCGGTCGACCGACCATCCGGCCGCGGCGCGCTGCAGGTTGCGCCGGGCGCCGGCGGCATCGACGTAGGAGACGGCGACCTGGGCCCGGACCCGGCGCTCGCGCCCGAACCCCACGCGCGCTCCGCCGTCCCACGTCGCGCGCGTCCGGAACGGCTGGTCGAAGCGGTAGAGGACGTGCACGACGTACTGGTTCGACCGGCCGCAGAAGCCGCCGCTGCGCACCCGCACCGCGACCTCGTGGTCGCTGGGGAAGCGCACCCGGTGGCTCCGCGTGCCGGTCAGGCTGCCGTCGGCCTTCACGAGGACCGAGGCGCGCTCTCCCGCGGGGAAGGTGAAGCGCATGAGGCCGGCGCGGGTCGTGGCCGCGAGGTCGACCCGCACGTCGCCGGCCTTCACCGAGTAGCGGCCGGGCGCGGCGGCCTCGGTGCCCGGGCGGAGGGGGAGGGTCGCGGCACCGGGGTCACGTGGCAGGCGACCCGCGACCGGGAGCACCGGGGCGTCGCCGAAGACCGGGCAGCCCGCGCCGGAGAGGTGGGTGGGGGAGAACCCGCGGATCTCGGCGTCGTCGGCGCCGTACCCGGAAGCCGCGCCTCCGCTGGTGTCCGGCCCGAGCTGCACCATCCCGAACGGCATCGTCGCGGCGGGCGTCGTGTTGCCGCTGAACCAGGGACGCAGTCCGCCGGTGCCGACCAGCGGGTCGGCGGTCTCGGCCGCGGTGGGGGTCGTGAGGCCCAGCAGTCCCGCGCAGAGCAGGGCGGGAAGGGTCGCACGCACCCGGTCGATCGTAGGCGAGGCCGGCGATCCGGATCGCGAGACCGCTCCCCGGTGGGGCGCCGGACGTGGCACGATGAGTGCGTGCACCACCAGCAGATCATCATTTCCTAGCGCGTCGAGCCCCTCGACGCGCCAACCTCTCGTCTCCGAGAGGTTTTTTTGTTGCCTGAACCCGAGAGAGAACCGATGGACCTCCACGGCGCCTTCCACGTCTACGACACCACCCTGCGCGACGGCGCGCAGCAGGAGGGGCTCAACCTCTCCGTCGCCGACAAGCTGTCGATCGCCCGGCAGCTCGACGAGCTGGGCGTGGGCTACATCGAGGGCGGGTGGCCCGGCGCCAACCCCAAGGACACCGACTTCTTCCGGCGCGCGGCCGCCGAGCTGGACCTCAAGCACGCGCGGCTCGCGGCGTTCGGTGCCACCCGGCGCGCGGGCGTCAAGGCCGCCGACGACCCGCTGGTCGCAGCGCTGCGCGACAGCGGCGCCTCGGTGGTCACGCTGGTCGCGAAGTCCCACGACCGTCACGTCGAGCTGGCGCTGCGCACCACGCTCGAGGAGAACCTCGCGATGATCCGCGACACCGTGACGCACCTGCGCGAGGAGGGGCAGACGGTCTTCCTCGACGCCGAGCACTTCTTCGACGGCTACCGCGCGAACCGCGACTACGCCCTCGAGGTGCTGCGCACGGCGTACGACGCGGGCGCCGAGGTGATCGCGCTCTGCGACACCAATGGCGGCATGCTGCCGTCCTGGGTCGGCGAGGTGGTCCACGACGTCCGCGAGACCGCCCAGGTGCGTGTCGGCATCCACTGCCACAACGACACGGGGTGCGCGGTCGCCAACACGCTGGCCGCGGTCGACGCCGGCGCGACCCACGTGCAGGGCACGATCAACGGCTACGGCGAGCGCACCGGCAACGCCGACCTCGTCTCGGTCGTCGCCAACCTCGAGCTCAAGCTCGACCGGCGCGTGCTGCCGCCGGGCCTGCTCACCGAGGCCACCCGCATCGCCCACGCGGTCGCCGAGGTCACGAACTTCCCGCCCGCGTCGCGTCAGCCGTACGTCGGGAGCTCGGCGTTCACGCACAAGGCCGGCCTGCACGCCAGCGCGATCAAGGTCGACCCGAACCTCTACCAGCACATGGACCCCGCCGGCGTCGGCAACGACATGCGGCTGCTGGTCTCCGACATGGCCGGCCGCGCCTCCATCGAGCTCAAGGGCCGCGAGCTCGGCTTCGACCTGTCCGGCGACCGTGAGCTCGTCACGCGGATCACAGACCGGGTCAAGCGGCTGGAGAACCGCGGCTACACCTTCGAGGCGGCCGACGCGTCCTTCGAGCTGCTGCTCATCGAGGAGGTGGAGGGCGCGCGCCCGTCGTACTTCGACGTGGAGTCGTGGCGGGTGATCACCGAGACGCTGGTGAAGCGCAGCGCCGACGAGGAGGCCGTCTCGGAGGCGACGGTCAAGCTCAGGGCGGGCGGTGTGCGCTACGTCGTCACCGGCGAGGGCAACGGCCCGGTCAACGCGCTCGACCACGCGCTGCGCGAGGCGATCGTGCAGGCCTACCCGCAGGTCGCGAAGTTCGAGCTCATCGACTACAAGGTCCGCATCCTCGACCAGGGGCACGGCACCGACGCGATCACCCGGGTGCTGATCGAGACCAGCGACGGTGAGTCGTCGTGGGTCACCGTCGGCGTGGGTGCCAACGTCATCGAGGCCTCCTGGGGCGCGCTCGTCGACGGTCTGACGTTCGGGCTGCGCAAGCACGAGGCTTGAGCGCGCTCGGCCGTGAGACGTCGCGGACATCCCGTGCCCGCGCTCTCCGGCGTCGCCGCGCCTGAGTAAGGTCGACAGGGGCGGGTGGTGCCGTGCGGCGCCACGACCCCGGAGGAGCATGGGCACCATCGACGACTTCGACCGCGCTCGGTCGCTGGCGGCTGCGCCGGCCCCGGCCGCCGTGACCGACACGAGCGGCTCCCCGGCGCTGCGCTCCGCCCGCCGCGCGCTCACCGAGCTCGCGCTGGTGGCCGTCCTGTTCGGCGTCTACAAGCTCGGCCGCGCGCTCGTGGCCGACGAGCGTTCCCAAGCGTTCTTCCACGCCGAGCTGGTGCGGCGCGTCGAGGAGCTGATGCACCTGCCGTCCGAGGCGGCGATCCAGGCCTCGGTGCACTCGGAGGGGCTGCTGCGGCTGGCGAACGTCTATTACACCGGCGTGCACTTCCCGCTGATGGCGGCGTTCCTGGTCTGGGGCTTCGCCCGGCGTCCCCTCGCGGAGTACCGCTGGGCACGCGACCTGCTCATCATCCAGACCGGCGCCGCGCTCGTCGTGCACATCGTCTTCCCGCTGGCGCCGCCGCGGATGTTCCCGCAATGGGGCTTCGTGGACACGATGGCGGTCTACGGTCCGTCTGCCTACGACGGCGCGAGCGGCGCGATGGCCAACCAGCTCGCCGCGATGCCGAGCCTCCACGTGGGCTGGGCGGTGCTCATCGCCTACGTCGTGGCCCGCACCGGGCCGCGCTGGCTGGCTGCGATCGCGGCGGCCCACGCCGCCGTCACGGTGGCGGTCGTCATCGTCACCGCCAACCACTGGTGGGTCGACGCGGTCGTCGGCGTCGCGCTGCTGGTGCTGGCCGACCTGGTGCTGAGCCGGGCGGGGAGAGGGCCGGCAGCCGAGTCGGCCTGACGGTCCGTTATCGGGCTGCGCGACGGCCCGGCACCGCCTACCGTGCTGGAGGTGTCCTCGGATCTCGTGGCGGTGACCTACGACGCGCGCGACGCGGCCCGGCTGGCGGCCTTCTGGGCGCCGCTGCTGGGGCGCGAGGTCGTCGACGTGGCGGGCGGCGCCCTGCTGGTCGGCGCCCCGGGGCAGGCCGGCCTGGAGCTGGTCACCACCTCTACCGAGAAGGCGGGCCCGGGCCGGTTCCACCTGCACGTCACGAGCGACGGTGACCGTGACCAGCAGCAGACGGTCGAGCAGGCGCTCCGCCTCGGTGCGCGGCACCTCGACGTCGGCCAGCTCCCCGAGGAGGGCCACGTCGTGCTCGCCGACCCCGAGGGCAACGAGTTCTGCGTGATCGAGCCGGGCAACGGGTTCCTCGCCGGCTGCGGCGTGCTCGGCGAGGTGAGCGGCGACGGCACCCGCGCGGTCGGCGTGTTCTGGCACCAGGCACTCGGGTGGCCGCTGGTCTGGGACCAGGACCAGGAGACCGCCGTCCAGTCACCCCAGGGCGGCACCAAGATCTCCTGGGGCGGCCCGCCGCTGGCCGAGAAGCTCGGGCGGAACCGCGAGCGCCTCCACCTCGCCACCACCGACCTCGAGGCGGAGGTCGCCCGGCTCACCGCGCTCGGCGCGACCGAGATCGGACCGCTCCTCGACGGCGTCGAGCTCGCCGACCCCGACGGCAACGAGTTCCTCCTCACGCCGCGCTAGCCGGCGCGCGCCGGTGCCCGCGGGCCCGGGTGGGTACGGCAGCCCGGTGACCCCTGCCGACCCCGCCGACCTCGCCCACCCCGCGGACGAGATGGTCCACGTCCGCGGGGCGAGCGAGCACAACCTGCGCCACGTCGACGTCGACATCCCCCGCAACGCGCTGGTGGTGTTCACCGGCGTCTCCGGGTCCGGCAAGTCGTCACTGGCGTTCGGCACCCTGTACGCCGAGGCGCAGCGTCGCTACTTCGAGTCGGTGGCGCCGTACGCCCGCCGGCTGCTGCAGCAGGTCGGCGCGCCGCACGTCCAGGAGATCACCGGCCTGCCGCCGGCGGTCGCCCTGCAGCAGCGGCGTGCGGCGGCGACGTCGCGGTCGACGGTCGGCACGATCACCACGCTGTCCAACCTGTTGCGGATGCTCTACTCGCGCGCCGGCGACTACCCGGCCGGAGCCGAGCACCTCGCCGCGGAGGCGTTCTCGCCCAACACCGTCGCGGGTGCGTGCCCGCGCTGCCACGGCCTCGGCGTCGTCCACGACGTCACCGAGGACCTCCTCGTCCCGGACCCGTCGCTGAGCATCCGCGAGGGCGCGATCGCCGCGTGGCCCGGGGCCTGGCAGGGCGCCAACCTGCGCAGCATCGTCGCCGGTCTCGGCATCGACGTCGACAAGCCGTGGCGCAGGCTGCGCAAGAAGGACCGGGACTGGCTGCTCTTCACCGACGATCAGCCGTCCGTGCTCATCAAGCCGGAGCGCGATCGCATCGACCACGGCTACTACGGGACGTTCTGGAGCGCGCGCAAGCACGTCATGCACGTGCTGGCCGACTCCACGAGCGAGCGGATGCGCGAGCGCGCGCTGCGGTTCGTCGTGGACACGCCGTGCCCCGACTGCGCCGGCAGCGGACTGCGCCCGGAGGCGCTGGCGGTGACGTACGCCGCCCACTCGATCGCCGAGGTCAACGCGCTCTCGCTCACCGATGTCGCCGCGCTGCTGCGACCGACCACCGAGCTGCCCGAGGAGACCCATGAGGTCGCCGTCCGCATCTGCACCGACCTCGTCGCGCGCATCGAGGTGCTGCTCGACCTCGGGCTGGGCTACCTGAGCCTGGGCCGCAGCTCGACGACGCTCTCGCCGGGCGAGGCGCAGCGCCTGCGCATCGCCACCCAGCTGCGCTCGGGCCTGTTCGGCGTGGTCTACGTGCTCGACGAGCCGTCCGCGGGCCTGCACCCTGCCGACGCCGAGCCGCTCCTCGACGTGCTCGAGCAGCTCCTGTCCGCCGGCAACTCGCTGTTCGTGGTGGAGCACGACCTGGACGTCGTACGGCGTGCCGACTGGGTGGTCGACATCGGGCCGGGTGCGGGGGACCGGGGCGGACGGGTGCTCTACAGCGGCCCGGTGGACGGCCTCGACGCGGTCGCGGAGTCGGTCACCGGCGCCCATCTCTTCGGTCGTGCCGAGCGGCTCGACCACGAGGTCCGCGAGCCGCAGGGCTGGCTGTCGCTGACCGGCGTGACGCGACACAACCTGCGCGACGTCTCGGTCGACGTCCCCCTGTGCGTGCTGACCGCCGTCACCGGCGTCTCGGGCTCGGGGAAGTCCACCCTGGTCAGCCAGGTGCTCGCCGACGATCCCGAGGCGGCCGCCTCCTTCGACCGGCTCGTCGTCGTCGACCAGCGGCCGATCGGGCGGACTCCGCGGTCCAACCTCGCGACGTACACGGGACTGTTCGACGCGGTGCGCAAGGTGTTCGCCGCGACCGACGAGGCGCGGGCCCGCGGCTACGGCGCGGGCCGGTTCTCCTTCAACGTCGCCGAGGGCCGCTGCGAGACCTGCCAGGGCGAGGGGTTCGTCGCGGTCGAGCTGATGTTCCTTCCGGGGTCGTACGCACCGTGCCCGACGTGCCACGGCGCGCGGTACGACGAGGACACCCTCGAGGTCGCCTACCGGGGCAAGAACATCGCCGAGGTCCTCGCGCTCCCGGTCGACGAGGCCGCCGACTTCCTCGCCGACGTGCCGGCCGCGGCCCGCAGCCTCGCGACGCTGCGCGAGGTCGGGCTCGGCTACCTGCGTCTGGGGCAGCCGGCGACCGAGCTCAGCGGCGGAGAGGCGCAGCGCATCAAGCTGGCCACCGAGCTGCAGCGCGCTCGCCGGGGACACGCGCTGTACCTGCTCGACGAGCCCACCTCGGGCCTGCACCCGGCGGACACCGCGCTGTTGCTGCGGCAGCTGCACCGGCTCGTCGACGCCGGCAACACGGTCGTGCTCGTCGAGCACGACCTCGACGCGGTCGCCACGGCCGACTGGGTCATCGACCTCGGGCCGGGTGGCGGCGACACGGGCGGTCGGGTCGTCGCCACCGGCACCCCGGCCGACGTCGCGCGCGCCGCGGACAGCGCGACCGCGCCGTACCTCGCGCGCCGGCTCGCGAGGGCCTGAGGCGTCGCTCTCTAGGGGCCGGGCGTGCCGACGATGCGCCGGGCCAGGTCGACCCAGCCGGCGTGGACCCGTTCGAGGGGGAACCCGTCGACGTGCACCTGCTGGTCGAGGATCGGGATCTCCATCGGCGCCAGGAGCGCGGTCGCGAGGATCGGCAGGTCGCCCGTCACGCCGAGCTCGGCGAGCAGGAAGCGCACGTGCATGGCGACGAAGGAGTAGGCCGCCGAGGAGCGGCTGGCGGAGTGCCCGGCCGCCCGGATCAGGTCGGCGTGCAGGAGCGTGGTCTCCAGCCGCGAGTGGCCGAAGGCGACCAGCCGGTCCCAGGGCGGGGCTCCCGGCCCCAGCGGCGGAGGACCGGACATCACCTGGCTCTGCCACTGCGTCTCGGAGTGGTTGAGCACCGCTGCCATCAGCCCCTCCTTGGAGCCGAACCGACGGAAGACCGTGCCCTTGCCGACGCCCGCCGCCGCGGCGACCGCGTCCATCGTCACCGCGCTCGCGCCGTAGCGCTCGACCAGCTCGCGCGCGGCCTCGAGGAGCCGTTCGCGGTTGCGCGCGGCGTCGCGCCGCTCGGGCGGGGGGCCGCCGAGCAGGGGCAGGGGTTCGGTCTGGGACATCGCGTGGCCACCCTAGTGAGCGGGCCCACAGGGCGGCTGGGAATAGAAAACGGACCGCGGTCCGTTTCCACCTGCATGACGACCACCATCGCGATCCTCGTCGGCAGCCTGCGCACCGACTCCGTCAACCGCCGCATCGCCCAGGTCCTGGCCGACCAGGCGCCCGAGGGCGTCAGTGTCGACATCGTCGACGGCCTGGGGGACGTCCCGTTCTACAACGAGGACATCGACCACCCCACTGCGATCCCGGCCTCGGCCGCGCGCCTGCGCGAGCGGGTCGGCGCTGCTGACCGCGTCCTGGCGGTCACCCCGGAGTACAACGGCACGATGCCGGCCGTCCTCAACAACGCGATCGACTGGCTCTCGCGGCCCTACGGCGCGGGCGCCATGGTCGGCAAGCCGTTCGCCGTCGTGGGGGCCACCCCCACGCCGTACGGCGGCAAGTGGGCGCACGCCGACGCCGCTCGCTCCGCGGGCGTCGCGGGCGCGGTCGTCCTCGAGGACGTCACCGTGTCCCAGCCGACCGTCGACGTCGACCCACTCGCCGACGCCGAGGTGCTGGAGAAGCTGCACCGCGCCGTGCGGACGCTCGCGGAGTACGACACCGCTGCCGCTGCCTGAGCCCCCTGCCCTGACGCGGCATCACGCACTAGCGTCGGGTCGTGGCCGAACTCCATGACCTGACCGCGCTCGAGCAGGGCGCCCTCGTGCGCCGCCGCGAGGTCTCGCCGCTCGAGCTCGTCGATCACCACCTCGAACGCGCCGACCGTCTCGACACGGTCGGCGCGTTCGTCACGGTGACACCCGAGCGGGCGCGGGAGCGGGCGCGGGCCCTGGGGGAGCCGCCGGAGGACGCCTCGCCCCTGTTCGGGGTGCCGACCGCGATCAAGGACCTCAACCTCACCGCGGGGGTGCGCACGACCTTCGGGTCAGCGGCGTTCGCCGACTTCGTGCCCGAGGTCTCCGACGGGGTCACGCTGTCGATGGAGGCGGCGGGGATGGTCAGTCTCGGCAAGACCAACACGCCCGAGTTCGGCTCGCCCTGCTACACCGAGCCCGACGTGGCGCCACCGGCGGTGACGCCGTGGGATCGCACCCGCACGGCCGGCGGGTCCTCGGGCGGGGCGGCCGCAGCGGTCGCCGCCGGCCTGGTGCCGCTGGCGCAGGGCTCCGACGGCGGCGGCTCGATCCGCATCCCGGCCTCCTGCTGTGGGCTGGTCGGCCTCAAGCCCACCCGAGGCCGGATCAGCGGTCACCCCATGTACGGCGACCCGGTCGGTCTCGCGACCGCCGGGCCGATCGCCCGGACCGTGCGCGACGCCGCCGCGATGCTCGACGTGCTCGCCGGTCGCCGGGTCGGCGACCCGTCGTGGGCTCCGCCTCCGTCCGAGAGCTTCCTGGCCGCCTGCGAGCGCGACCCGGGACGGCTCCGGATCGCGCGCTTCATCACGCCCGTCATCACCGACACCGACATCGACCCCGAGTGCGTGCGCGCCTGGGAGGACGCGTCGCGGCTGCTCGAGTCGCTGGGTCACGAGGTCGTCGACGTCGACGTCCCGTTGCCGCGCGAGGCGGTGCCGGTCTTCGAGGTCTGCTGGGCGGTGCTCACCGCGCTCTCGGTGGTCCCGCCGGAGCGCGAGCACCTGCTGCGGCCGCTGACCCGGTGGCTGTCCGGCGCGGGTCGCGAGGTCAACGGCCCGGAGTTCGGGCTGGCGATCGGCGCGATGCGCCGCCACGCCGCCGGAGCGCTGACCGCGCTCGCGGCGTACGACGCCGTGCTGACGCCCACCCTCGCCACCCCGCCCCTGCCGGTCGGTGCGATGCGCGACGACGAGGACCCGGGGGCGGACTTCGAGGCGCAGAAGCGCTTCACCCCCTGGACCTCGGCGTGGAACGTCACCGGCATGCCGGCGGTCTCGCTGCCGCTGCACCGGACGCCCGACGGGTTGCCGGTGGGCGTCATGCTCGCGGCCAGGCCGGCCGAGGAGGAGCTGCTGCTCGCGCTGTCGGCGCAGGTCGAGGCCGCCGCTCCGTGGGCCCACCGGCGGCCGCCCGGCTGGTGACGCGGGTCCCGGGTCCCGAGGGACGGGCACGTGTGCTCTGCGCGCCGGCACCCGCGAGCGGGACGCTGGCGGATGGACCGGGCGTCGGGCCGGGGTCCGAGGCCGGCCCGCTGCCCGGGCCTAGGGTGAGCCCATGAGTCGACCGGTGATCGTCGTCGTCGGAGCGGGCCCGGGCGTGAGCGGGTCGGTGGCGCGGGCCTTCGCCCGCGAGGGGTACGACGTGGGGCTGCTCGGGCTCGACGAGGAGCAGCTCGTCCGGCTGGCCGGCGAGCTGGAGGCCCTGGGTGCGACGGTCGGACACGCGGTCGCCGACCTCACCGATGCCGAGGCTGCCGGGGCGGCGGTGCGCCGCTTCGGTGAGCACACCGGGCGCATCGACGTGCTGCACTTCAACCCCAGCGCCTACCGCGAGAAGGACCCGCTCCAGCTGAGCGTGTCCGAGCTCCTCGAGGACGCCACGCTCGGCGTCGGTGCGCTGCTGGTGGCCGTCCAGGCCGCGCGGCCGTTCATGTCCGCCGGCGCCCGGGTGACCGCCACCGGCAGCATGGCCGCCGACCAGCCCTCGGCCCGCGCCGCCTCGCTCGGCGTGCAGAAGGCGGGCCTGCGCAACCTCGTGCAGAGCCTCGACGCGACGCTCGAGCCCGACGGCATCCGCGCGGTCTCGGTGACCGTGCGCGGCGTCCTCGCCAAGGACGGGCCGTTCACGCCCGACCGGGTCGCCGAGGCGATCCTCGCCGCGGCCCGTCAGGACGAGGACGGCTGGCGCTCCGAGATCCCGTACGTGGGGTGACGTACGGTCGCTGGCGGCACGGGACAGGCCGCGCAGACCGGTGCCCCCACCCGGGCGGAACAGCCCGAGCTAGACGAGCTCGGCGACGCGCCGCCCGACGGCCGCCCGCACTGACTCGCTCGCGTCCCAGTCGTTGACGTGCATGGCCGCCACGACGGTGCCGCCGGCGACCCAGTAGGCCCGGAACACCCGGCCGGGCACGTCGCCGTGGAGCACGACCTCGTCGTAGCCGTCCGGCCCGACGCTGCCGGCGTACTCCATGCCGAGGTCGTACTGGTCGGTGAAGAAGTACGGCAGGTCGCGCGCCTCGTCGTCGACGCCCGCCATCACGTGCCCGGCGACGCGGCCCTGCCGGATCGCGTTGTCCCAGTGCTCGACCCGGATCGACCGCCCGAGGACGGGGTGGTGGGCCCGGGCCACGTCGCCGGCGGCGAAGACGTCCGGGTGCGAGGTCCTCATCCGCGAGTCCACCACGATCCCGTCGTCGACCGGGAGGCCGGCCGCCGCCGCGAGGGAGACGTCCGGCGTGGCGCCGATGCCGACCACCAGCAGGTCGGCGTCCACGGCGGGGGAGCCGTCCACGGTCAGCCGCGCCCGGCGGCCGTCGCCGTCGAAGCCGGTGACCTGGACGCCGAGGCGGAGGTCGACGCCGTGCTCGCGGTGGAGGTCGGCGAAGACCGCCCCCACCTCCGGGCCGAGGACCCGCAGCAGCGGTTGGTCCAGCGACTCGAGCACGGTGACCTCCGCCCCGGCGGCACGAGCGGCGGCGGCGACCTCGAGGCCGAGGAAGCCGCCGCCGAGGACCGCGATCCTGCGCCCGGGGGCCAGCGCCGACCGGATCCGGTCGCTGTCCTCGCGAGTGCGCAGGTAGGCCACCGGTGCGCCGCTCTCGTCGGCGGCGCGCAGGTGGCGTGGGGTGGCGCCGGTCGCCAGCAGGAGCTTCGCGTAGGGCTGGCTCGCACCGTCGGCGGTGACGGTGTGAGCTCCTGGGTCGATCGACTCGACCCGGGTGCTGGTGCGCACCTCGACGTCGTGCTCGGCGTACCACGACGGCGGGTGGACGAGCAGGCTGTCGGCGTCCTTCTCGCCCATCAGGTAGCCCTTGGACAGCCCCGGTCGTTCGTAGGGCAGGTGCGGCTCGGCGGCGTAGACGACGACGTCGCCGTCGTACGCCGACTCGCGCAGCGTCGCCGCGGCGGTGGCCGCCGCCAGGCCGCCGCCGACGATCAGGACAGGCGCACTCATGGCCGCGCCCCCTGCTCGCGCGCGAGCGAGAGGAACTCCGCCCGGGCCGCGGGATCGCGCAGGGCGCCGCGCAGCGCGGAGGTGACCGTGCGGGTGCCCTGGGCGCGAGCGCCGCGCAGGCTCATGCAGGTGTGCTCGGCCTCGATCACGACGCCGACGCCACGCGGCTGCAGGTGCGTGGTCAGGTGGTCGGCGACCTCGGTGGTGAGCCGCTCCTGGGTCTGCGGGCGCCGGGCGACCAGGTCGACGAGGCGGGCGAACTTGGAGAGCCCGAGGATGCGCTCGTCGGGCAGGTAGCCCACGTGCGCGACCCCGACGAACGGCAGCATGTGGTGCTCGCACACCGAGCGCACCGGGATGTTCGCGACGAGCACGAGCTCGTCGTACCCCTCGGTGTTGGGGAACGTCGTGAGGTCGACGTCGGGACCGGTGAGCAGCTCGTGGTACGCCGCGACCAGTCGGCGCGGCGTCTCGACCATCTCGTCGGTGTCGAGGTCGAGCCCGAGGGAGCGCAGCAGCGTCGCGGCGGCCTCCTCGGCGGCGTCGAGGTCGACCTCGGCGGGTGGCGGCGAGACCCGGGGGCGCCAGCGGGTGCGTGCCTCGTGGGCGGCGCTGCTCATCGCTGCACCCCGCCGCGGGGGGCGTGCGTGGCGGCGAGCTGGGCGAGGGCGAGCGCGCCGACGAGCAGGCCGAAGTCGCGCAGCGCGATGTCGTAGTAGTCGCCCATGGAGACCAGGTCGACGATGATGCCGGCGAGCCAGAGCGCGACGACGTACCCGCCGATCCGCGGCGCGAGCGCCACGAGCACGCCGGCGACGACCTCGATGACGCCGACCAGCAGCATCGCGTCGTGGGCCGAGCCGGGCACGAGGTCGTTGATCCACGGGGCCAGGTAGTCCTCCCAGTCGGTGAGGATCCCGGCGAACTTGTCCAGGCCGAAGGCGATCGGCGCCACGGTGAACACCGTGCGCAGCAGGAGGTAGGCGCGGTGGGCGCCGACGTCGGTCGTGGCCGGGGCGGTGGTGCCGCCGGCGGTGCTCCGGGTGGTGTGCGTGTCGGCCATCGGGGTCTCCATCTCTAAAGGACTGTTGTTTTGACGTTAGAGATGCGATGCTTCTTTTGTCAATGGATGGCTCTCTTAGAGATAGGGTCGGCCCGTGAGTCAGGACTTCGAGGCCGCGGTCAGCGGGGTCGGTGCGCTGGCCGAGCCCGCGCGACGGGCGCTGTACCTGTACGCCGCCGCGCAGCCCGAGCCGGTGAGCCGCGAGCAGGCCGCGGCGGCGTGCGAGCTGCCGCTGCACTCGGCGAAGTTCCACCTCGACCGGCTGGTCGAGGAGGGGCTGCTCGAGGTGGAGTACCGACGGCTCTCGGGCCGCACGGGCCCCGGAGCGGGGCGGCCCTCGAAGCTCTACCGGCGCTCCGACCGGGAGGTGTCGGTGTCGCTGCCCGCGCGCCAGTACGACCTGGTCGGCGACGTGCTGGCCGCCGCGATCGACGAGTCGACCCGCGCCGGCGTCCCGGTCCAGCGCGCGGTGGTGAGCGTCGCGGGGGAACGGGGCCGCGCGATCGGAGAAGCGGCGCAGGTCGGCGCCGGCGGTGAGCTCGAGCGGGCGGCCGAAGCGCTTGCCGCGCAGGGCTACGAGCCGCACCGGCGCGACGACACCCTGTGCCTGTCGAACTGCCCGTTCGACCGGCTCGCCCGCGACCACGTCGAGCTGGTGTGCGGGATGAACCTGGGTCTGGTCGGCGGGGTCCTCGAGGGCCTGGGTTGCGAGTCGCTCGACGCGGCGCTCGAGCCCGAGCAGGGGCTGTGCTGCGTGAAGGTCCGCCCGCGCTGAAGACGTTGACCCGCCCGAAACTTTCGGGCGGGTCAACGTGGTTTGTCGACATCGTGCGTTGACCCGTCGTGAAGTTTCGGGCGGGTCAACGTGAGTGGTGGGTCAGTCGTCGCCGATGCCGCGGGCCGCCAGGGCGTCGCCGGTCTCGTGGGCCCGGGCCACCACGCGGATCACGAACGGCGTGAGGTAGGCGCGCGGGTGGCTGCCCAGGCCCCGCGCCCGGGCGGCGTCGCGGGTCTCGAGGGCGAGGGCGACGGTCCCGGGGATGGCCTGGATGGCCAGGCCGATCGTGAGGGCCACGCGCTCGGGGTCGACCCCGACGCGACGCAAGGGGCCGATGCCGCGGATCAGCGAGTCGAGGATCGCATTGACCAGCGTCGTCGCCGTCACGGTCAAGGCCAGGAGTGCCAAGGAGATGAGGTCGAGCAGGGTCTCGGCCGCCTTGTCCGGCCCGGCGGCCCACCACTGCAGCGCGCTGGCGATGACGGCGATCACGAGGATCCCGCGGGTGCTCCGGGCCAACGTCCGCAGGGCGACCTTCCCGATGGCGGCCAGGACCAGGGCCAGCGCCAGGAAGCCCACCGCCGCCCGGACGTCGCGGACCAGCACGATCGTGAGGGACAGCGCCCCGAGGCTGAGCACCTTGACCCACACCGGCAGCCGGTGGAGCACCGTCGACCCGGGCTGGTAGACGCCGAGCAGGAGCGGGGTGCTCACGCCGGCACGCTCGCGACGTAGTGGTCGACGGCGGCCGCAGCGGGGCCGTCGTACACCACGCGGGCGTCGGCGACCACGATGCCGCGATCGCAGCGCGCGGCCAGATCGAGGTCGTGGGTGACGAGGACCAGTTGCTGCTCGAGCCCCAGGAGCAGGTCGCCGATGCGCCGGGTGTTGGCGAGGTCGAGCAGCGTCGTGGGCTCGTCGGCGATGACGACGCTCGGCTCCACCGCCAGGACGCCGGCGAGTGCCAGCAGCTGCTTCTGGCCTCCCGACAGCGTGTGCACGCTGGCGTCGGCGTGGTCGACGAGCCCGTGGCGTTCGAGCACCTGGAGCGCCCGCTGGCGCCGGAGGTGGGCATCCTTGACGGTGCGGCGCAGCGACAGCTCGATGTCCTCCGCGCAGGTAGGCATCACCAGCTGGGCGGCGGGGTCGGTGAAGCAGAACCCCACTCGGCGACGCACCTCGCGGCCGTCGCGTGCGGGGTCGAAGCCGTCGACGAGGACCCGGCCCGCGCTCGGCGCGACCAGTCCGTTGATCATCCGCGCGAGCGTCGACTTGCCCGATCCGTTGGCGCCGACGACCGCGATCCGGTGCTCGGCGAGCTCGAGCGTCGTCGGTGCCAGCACGACCCGCGAGCCGTCGGGTGTGTCGACCGTCAGGCCGGCGCCCTCGAAGACGATCGACACGACCGGCTCAGCCGCGCCGCAGGAGGTGGGGGAACGCCTTGTGCACCTCGGCGGCCACCAGTGCCACGACCAGGATCTTGACGACGTCGCCGAGCCAGAACGGCGCGTCGTACTCGAACGCGGTGCGCCAGTCGGTGTCGAAGAACAGCTTCATGCCGTAGACGCCTGCGAGGTGGTTGACGATCATCCCCGGCACCGCGCAGAGGAAGACGACGAGCGCGCTGGTGCGGCGGCTCCGCCCGACGTACTGCACGAGCAGGCCCGCGAGCAGCGCGGCGATCGGGAAGGACCACAGGTAGCCGGCGCTCACGCTCGTGAAGGACCCGAGGCCGGAGCTGTGGCCGGCGAAGATCGGCAGCCCCGCGGCGCCGAGCAGGAGGTAGAGCGCGACCGAGAGGAAGCCGCGGACGGGCCCGAGCACGGCGCCGGCCAGCATCACCCCGAAGGTCTGGAGCGTGATGTCGACGCCCCCGCCGCCGACCGGGATGCCGATCACCAGGGCGCAGGCGGCGATGAGCGCGGTGAAGGCGGCGATCAGCGCGATGTCGGTGGTGGTGGAGCGGCGTCGCCGGGCCGGGGCGTCGGCGGGCGTGGTGCTGTCGGCGGTCTCGGCCATGGTCATGCTCGGATCCTTCGGGTCACGCACCTGAACGGTGGTCAGGTGAACGGTGTTCAGGTTAAGGTTCGTGACAGGGGCGGTCAACGGACGTTCGGCCTCCAGGAGACCAGGAGAGGTGTGACATGCGCTACCACCGGGCCGATGTGGTCGACCGGGCGGTCGGGGTGCTGGACGCCTACGGTCTCGCCGACCTGACCATGCGCCGGCTCGGCTCCGAGCTCGGGGTCCAGCCCAGCGCGCTCTACCACCACTTCGCCAACAAGCAGACGCTGCTGGCGGCCGTCGCTGACGAGGTGCTCGCGCGCGCCGCCCACGGCCCGCGGCCGGCCGCCTGGGACGACCGGGTCGCCACCGTCTGCGGTGAGCTGCGCGACGCGATGCTGGCCTACCGCGACGGCGCCGAGCTGGTGGCGACGGCGTACTCCTTCGGCCTGGGCGCCACAGCGCCGTACGACGAGCTGGTCGCCGCGCTCGCCGACGGTGGCCTCGACGCGGCGCTGGTGCCGACCGCGGCGCGGACGCTCCTGCACTTCGTGTTCGGCCACGTGACCGACGAGCAGACCCACCTGCAGGCGGGGTCGGCCGGCGCGATCGACGACCAGCCGCGCGAGTCCTCCGACTTCGCGCTCGGCCTGTCGCTGGTGCTCGACGGCATCCGGCTGCGCCAGCGCGTGTCTCCCCAGAGTTCGGCCTAGGGCTCGACGAGGGCGCCGTGAAGCTCGGCGAGCTGCACGGCGCCGGCGAGGTCGAGCTTGGTGTCCTTGAGCCGCGCGACCGTGAGGTCGACGCCGGTGAGATCGGAGCCGCGCAGGTCGGCGCCGGCCAGGTTCGTCTCGCGCAGGGTCGCTCCGGCCAGCCGGGCGCCACGCAGGGAGGTGCCGGTGAGGTCGGCCATCGACAGGTCGGCCTCGCGCAGGTCGAGGTCGTCGAGCTCGAGCCCCGCGAGGTTGGCGCCGCGCAGGCTGACGCCGAGCCACTGACCGCCGCGCACCGACAGCGGCCGCAACGTGCACTCGGAGAACACCGACCCGGTGAGCTTGCAGCCGTCGAGCATCGCGTCGAAGAAGCTGGTGCGGCGGAAGTCGCAGGACACGAACGCCGACGCCACGTGGGTCGAGGAGTTGAAGCGGCAGTTGTGGAACGTGCAGCGTTCGAACGTCGCGCCCTTGCTGACGCTCTCGGTCAGGTCGACCTCGGTGAACGTGACGTCGACGAACGACCTCGCGCCGAGGTCCTCGGCGTACCAGTCGAGGTCCCTGAGGTGCTCGCTCATTGCGATGTCTCGCGCGGCGTGAGCTTCAGCAGCTCGCGTGGCTTGACGGCTGTCGAGAGACCGCCGCCGACGGCGCGCTTCTCGAAGTGCAGGTGGCAGCCGTCGGGAGCGCCGCGGTCGTTGGCGCGGGCGAACATCGTGCCCTTCTTCACCTTGTCTCCGGGCTGCACGTAGACCTTGCGCGTGTGGCCGACGACGAGGTCGAACCCCAACTTGCGGTTGCGCAGCAGCACGGGGTTGTCGCCGTACGCCGAGCCGAGGGACGCGTGCGACATGACGCGCAGCCGCACCCCGGCGTACAACGGAGTCCCGCACGGCATCGCGATGTCGATGCCGTGGTGGAAGCCGTTGTCGTCGCGGCACCGGCTGTCGGGGGAGTAGTAGGGCGCGGTCGTGCAGCCGAACGGGATCATGATCCGGTGGGCGCCCTGGAACCACGGGGACGTGTAGTAGGTCTTGTCCTGGGAGTAGAAGACCCAGCGCGGGTCACGCGCGCTCGCGGCGCCGGTCAGGCTCGCGACCAGGGCGAGAGCGAGGGCGAGGGCGGCGAGACGTCCGAGGCGCATGGCCTCACGCTAACGGCCACGACCGACGCAGTCCCGTGGCATGCGGCTGGTACCACGCGAGGT
Source organism: Nocardioides sp. (assembly GCF_024509035.1). Lineage (GTDB taxonomy): Bacteria > Actinomycetota > Actinomycetes > Propionibacteriales > Nocardioidaceae > Nocardioides. The sequence goes on from NZ_JANINT010000222.1 coordinate 24,258, forward strand.
CGAGCCGGGTCGCCCGGCACCGAGCCGGCAGCACGCCCTCGAGCAGTGCTCGCGTCGTGTTCTCGGTGACGGTGTGGGACCTGAGGTCCAGCGTCAGGTGCGGCGCGACGTCGCCGTACCTGCCCTCGTACGGCGGGTGCTCGGGGAACTCCGCCGCCAGCCGCGCCGTGAGCTTGCGGAACGGCTCGTCCGGGTCGGGCACGAGGTGGATGATCCCGTCCGGGAACGTGGCCACCCGCTCGAGCACGAAGTCGAACGCCGGCGTCTCCGCCGCGATCGCCGCCACCCGCCGCTCGATGTCGTCGGTGAGCTCAGGGGCGAACGGCCCGAGCGCAGTCACGTGTGCGTGCACGTGGTTGGGGTCAGGGGAGAGGTAGCTCGCGTCGTAGTGCATCGTCCGCGCGCGCACGAAGTCCTCCAGCTGCGGCACCGGCACCTGCAGCACGGAATGACCGGGGAACACCCGCCCACCGTAGAGGGTGTTCGCCTCGCCACAGGTGGGAGGCGAGAACTACATACACATGTATGAAGCGACGGTCTGCTCACATCCAGACGCCGCTGCCCACGAAACACGCAGCGGCTGCGACCGTCAGCGGAGCGGTGAGCAGGGCGGCGCCGATCGCCACCAAGGGCCGGCGCATCGCCAGCACGAGTACGAGCACGCCGAGGAACGCCAGGATGCCGGCCTCGGACGGAACCTCGCCGTAGGAGAGCTGCGAGAGCTGGAGGGCGTCGCCGAGCAGCAGCGCTGCGCCGACGGCGGTGCCGAGGACCGCCAGCAGTGCCGACCGGCCGGCTGCCCACGCGCCAGCCACGCCCAGCGTCGAGCCCACGATCACCGAGAGGACCAGCCAGTAGTGCGCGACCGGTGACGTCACGATGCTCGGGTCGTCGCCGAGCCAGACGACCCCCGCGACGTAGTAGGCCTCGACCGCGACGCCCAGCATCAGCACGCCCGCCGCTGCCGCGACCGCGGCTCCGGTGCGGAGGACGAGGGTGAGAACGGCGCCGAGCAGAAAGGGCGCCAGGCCCCAGGCTGCGCAGGAGTTCGCGACGGTGGCCCAGGGGCCGGGGGAGTGGATGTTCCACCACAGGTCCCCGACGCCGAGCGCCACACCCGCGCCGGCCGCGATCGGCAGCGCTGCCGCTGCGCGGGACCAGGTGGCGAGGCCGACGGAGTCGCTGGATGGAGCGGTGGGGAGTACGGCGGGCGCGTGCATCGTGGTCATGCGTCGAGCCTCGTCCCGCTCGCGCGCGGATCCATCGGTCTCAGGTGCCGAGGGCTTGGCCTCGGGTGCCGTGCGTCTCCGCCCTCGGCCCGCCGTTGGTCGAGGTCGTCGCCGTTGGTCGAGCCCGTCGAGACCCTCGCAGCGCGCGCAGGGCGCCTGATGTACGTCGGGCTGCGGGCTGCTTCCGGTTGC
>NZ_JANINT010000223.1 GCF_024509035.1 Nocardioides sp.
CCCGCGGAAGTCCTCGTCGCCGAGGGCGTCCGCGATCGCGGTCCCGCCCAGGCGGGCCCGGCGGGCGGGCGCGAAGTCGGCGACCCGGCGTACGGCGGCAGGCAGGCGGGGCACGTCGGGCAGTGCATCGGCGGTCAGCGCGACGACGCGGGCGCGGACCTGCTCCGGGAGCTCGGCGAGCGAGCTGAACGCAGGGTCTGTCACGGTCGGCCCGTCAGGCCGGCCCCGGTGTCGAGCGTGCCGGTGGGCTCCGCGGGGTCGACGGCGTGGTGGCGCGGCACGAGCTCGATCGCGTCGGACCGCCCGCACCAGCGGCAGGTCACGGTCTTGATCGACTCCTCGCGGACCTCGGTCTCCTCGACGCGAGGCTCGCCGCCGAGGTCGAAGTGCCAGAACTCCGTGGTCCGCCGGGTGCGGGTGACGTCGAAGCGGGTCAGGTTGCCGCAGCCCGAGCAGCGCCACCGCTGACCTGCGTCGGGGATCCCGGTGGTCATCGCTGCTCCTCTCTGCGGTTCTCGGTGCTCGCCTGGGGTCGTCGGTCCTCGAGCCCGTCGCGACCACAGCCTATGCCTCACGTCCGCGCGTCTCCCGGGGATTGTCGGTGCCCCGATCTAGCGTCGAGGACATGGAGCCCACCCCGCACCGCTTCCTCGGGGAGGCGCCTGGTCGGTGGGAGTCGCAGCGCAGCTTCGACGAGCTGGGCCGCCCCCTGCGCGACATCACGTTCTGCGTGGTCGACCTCGAGACCACCGGCGGGTCGGCCGAGGGTGGCGCGATGATCACCGAGATCGGCGCGGTCAAGGTCCGCGGCGGCGAGGTGCTCGGTGAGTTCCAGACCCTGGTCAATCCCTGCACGGAGATCCCGGCGTTCATCGCGGTGCTCACCGGCATCAGCAACTCCATGGTGGCCGACGCGCCACCGATCGAGTCCGCGCTCCCGGCGTTCCTCGAGTTCGCCGCCGGCACCGTCCTGGTCGCCCACAACGCGCCGTTCGACGTCGGCTTCCTGCGCTACTTCGCCGAGCAGCAGGGGCGCGCGTGGCCGCGGTTCGAGGTGCTCGACACCGCCAAGCTCGCCCGGCGGGTGGTCACCCGCGACGACGCCCCCAACTGCAAGCTCTCCTCGCTGGCCAAGGCGTTCAACTCCACGACCACGCCCAACCACCGGGCGCTGTCGGACGCGCGCGCGACCGTCGACGTGCTGCACGGGCTGATGGAGCGTCTCGGCGGGGTCGGCGTGCACACCCTCGAGGAGCTGCAGACGTTCTCCTCCCGGGTCACCTCCGCCCAGCGCCGCAAGCGCCACCTGGCCGAGGCGCTCCCGCATGCGCCCGGGGTCTACCTCTTCCGCGACGACCGCTCGCGGGTGCTCTACGTCGGCACCTCCCGCGACCTCCGCACCCGCGTTCGCTCCTACTTCACCGCCTCCGAGACCCGCTCCCGGATGGGCGAGATGGTCGGCATCGCCAGCTCGGTGGACGGCATCGAGTGCGCGACGGCGCTCGAGGCCGAGGTGCGCGAGCTGCGGCTGATCGCCGAGCACAAGCCCAAGTACAACCGCCGCTCGCGGTTCCCCGAGAAGGTCCACTTCATCAAGCTCACCCGCGAGCCGTGGCCGCGGCTCTCGCTGGTGCGCCGGGTGCTCGACGACGACGCCGACTACCTCGGGCCGTTCTCGTCGAAGAAGACGGCCGAGAAGTGCCTCGCGGCGCTGCACGAGACGTTCCCGCTGCGCCAGTGCTCCGACCGGCTCCCGCGCGACCCGGCGGCCTCCGGCGGGCGCGCGCCGTGCGTGCTCGCCGAGATGGACCGCTGTCTGGCCCCGTGCGACGGCAGCGTCGACGAGTCGGCCTACGCCGCCGTCGTACGCCAGCTGCGCGAGTCGGTGCTGCGCCGCCCCGACGAGGTCGTCGAGGCCATCAACGCCAAGATGGCCGTCCTGGCCGCCGACGAACGCTTCGAGGAGGCCGGCGTCCACCGCGACCGGCTCGCGGCGTTCGTGCGGGCCGCGGCCCGCACCCAGCGACTCTCCGCGCTCACCCGGTGTCCCGAGGTCGTCGCCGCTCGACGCCAGGACGACGGGCGCTGGGCCGTGCACGTCGTGCGCTACGGCCGGCTCGCGGCGGCGGGGGTGATCCCGCCCGGTGCCGACGCCCACTCCTACGTCGCGACCCTGCGCCTCTCCGCCGAGACGGTCTCCCCCGCCCCCGGGCCGGTGCCGGCGGCGAGCGCCGAGGAGACCGAGAAGGTCCTGCGCTGGCTCGAGTCGCCGGGCATCCGGCTCGTCGACGTCGACGGCGAGTGGACCTGTCCGGTCGCGGGGGCGTCACGCCACCTCGCGATCCACGACGCGGTCCACCAGTCGCGGCTCTCGTTGGTGCCGTTCGGCGAGCGCACCCGCAGCCTCGCGACGGTCCATCAGCCTGTCAGGTAGGGGCTTCTGGCAATGCCACCGGCGGCCAAGCGCAGCGGTAAGGTCCGTCTGTGATCACCGCCATCGTCTTCGTCAAGGCCGACGTCGCCCGGATCCCCGAGGTGGCCGAGGAGATCGCCGCACTCGAGGGGGTCAGCGAGGTCTACTCGGTGACCGGCCAGATCGACCTGATCGCGCTCGTGCGGGTGCGCAACCACGAGGACGTCGCCTCGGTCGTGGCCGACCGGCTCAACAAGGTCTCCGGTGTCACCGCCACCGAGACCCACATCGCGTTCCGCACCTACTCCCGCCACGACCTCGAGTCGGCGTTCTCGCTCGGCCTGGACTGACCACAGCCGTGGACTGGATCGACAACCACTGGCTCGACATCGTCGGCTGGGGCGGCAGCGCGCTCCTGGTCTTCTCGCTCCTCCAGGCGCGGGTGCTGCGGTTCCGCACGCTCAACCTGCTCGCCTGCGTGGTGCTGGTGTTCTTCAACGCCGCGATCGGCGTCTGGCCGATGGCCGCCATGAACGTCGTGCTCTCCGCGATCAACATCTGGTTCATCGTCCGCCTGATGGGCGAGCGCCACGACGAGGGCGTCTTCGACGTCCTCGAGGTGCGCCCCGACGACCAGTACCTCGCCCACGTGCTCCGGCTCCACCGCGAGGACATCCTGCGCTACCAGCCGGACTTCGCCTGGCAGCCCGAGCACACCGACGACCACGCCTTCATCGTGATGAAGGGCGACGAGACCGTCGGCGTGGTGGTGCTGCGCCAGGAGGGCGACTCGGCGCGGATCCGTCTCGACTACGTCACCCCGCGCTACCGCGACTTCACGCCCGGTGAGTTCGTCTGGCGGCGCAGCGGCATGCTCACCGCCCTGGGCGTGCGTCACGTGACGACGCCGCCCAACATGGTCGGCGCCTACTACGACCACGTGGGCTTCCGCAGCAACGGCAGCGAGTACGTCCTCGACGTGTGA
>NZ_JANINT010000224.1:0-12515 GCF_024509035.1 Nocardioides sp.
TGCGAGATCGCGCCGTCGTCGTCGAGCCCGAGGTGGCAGTGGGCGTCGACCAGGCCGGGGACGATCCAACCGTCGACACCACCCTCGGCACCGGCGACCGGCTCATAGGTCACCTCGCCGTCGCGGACATAGAGCGTGCGCGGCTCGCCGTCGGGCAGCACGGGCCCGGAGAACCGGAGGGCGGGTGTGGACGCGGCCATGCCCCGGACGCTACCGGGCGTACCGGCTGCGTCCGGGGCACGACCCCCGCCGATCCGTGGTCAGCGGGTGCGCAGGCCGAAGCCATAGCGGTAGAGCGGGTCGTAGCCACGGTCGCCGACGTTGATCGGCTCCTGGGCGACGCTCCGGGGCCAGCTCACCGGCAGCTTGCCGGTGAACGGGCGGCGGCCGAACAGGACGTCGCCGACCCCCGCGCCCTCGCTGCCCGGCAGCCAGGAGGCCACGAGCGCGTCGATCTGGCGCAGGAGCGACGGCGGGATCACCATCGGGCGGCCCGAGACCACGACCACGGTGCACGACTTCGCCCGCTCGCAGACCGTCTCGATCGCCTGGGTGTCGGCCTCGGAGAGCCGCATCGTCTGCTCCGGTCGCGGGACGCCGTTGTCGGCGGGGTCGTAGGCCCACTGCGGACCGCCGACGTCACCGAAGCCCTCGGCGTACGGCGTCTCGCCGACCACCACGATGCCGTCGGCCTTGCGCGGGACGCGCGCCGTCGCCGTCTCGCTGTAGGTCACGTCGCCGCGGGCCGCCTGCTCGATGCCGTCGAGGATCGTGGTGCCGGGGATGACGTTGGCCGACCCGCCCTGCCAGGTCAGGGTCCAGCCGCCGGCCTGGTTGCCGATGTTGTCGGCGTTGCTGCCGGCGACGTAGACGTCGTGCTTGCCGCGCAGCGGCAGGGTGTGGCGCTGGTTGCGCAGCAGCACCTGGCTCTCGGACACCGCGCGCCGGGCCACCGCATGGTGGGCCTTGCTGCCGATGTCGCCGAGGTGAGTGCGGTCGGTGAACGGGTGCTCGAAGAGGCCGAGCTCGAACTTCGCGGTGAGGATGCGCGAGACCGCGTCGTCGATGCGCGCCATCGACACGTCGCCGGTGTCGACGAGCTGGGTCAGCGTCGGGATGAACTCGTCCCAGCCCGACGGGTTGTTGGGCGCCTGGATCGGCTCCATGAACATGTCGACGCCCGCGTTGACCGACGCCTCGACCTGCTCGGCGTACGTGCCCGGGAGCTGGCGGATCGCCCGCCAGTCGGAGATCACGAACCCGTCGAAGCCCTGCTGCTCCTTGAGCCAGCCGGTGAGGAGCTCGCCGTTGGCGTGCATCTTGACCGCGTCGTCGGTGCCGCCACCGTTGAAGTCGGTGCTGGAGAACGACGGCATGATCGTGCCGACGTGGTGCTCCTTGATCGCCGGGACGTACGGCGCGAGCGCGAGCCGGTCGAACTCGGCACGGGTGACGCGGTCGATGCCCTGGTCGATCGGGTAGGCGCCCGTGCCGGCGGCCGCATCGTCGTAGGTGGTCAGGCCGTCGCCGGCGAAGTGCTTCGCCGAGGCGAGCACGCGATCGGGCTCGTCGAGCTGCCCGGGGCGGCCCTGGAGCCCGTCGATGGCGGTCTCCATCGACTCGACCAGCGCCGGCGTCTCGCCGAAGCTCTCGTAGGTGCGGCCCCAGCGGTCGTCGCGGGCCACGCAGAGGCAGGGGGCGAACGCCCACTGCGGTCCGCTGGCCCGGGTCTCCTCGGCGGTGATGTGGGCGATCTTCTCCACCAGCGCCGGGTCGCGCGTCGCGCCGAGGCCGATGTTGTGCGGGAAGACCGTCGCGCCGAGCAGGTTGCCGTGCCCGTGGACCGAGTCGACGCCGTACAGCAGCGGGATGCCGAGCGGGGTGGCGAGCGCTGCCTGCTGGTAGCGGTCGACCATGTCGGCCCATGCCTCGGGGGTGTTCGGGTCGGGCACCGAGCCGCCTCCGGACAGCACGCTGCCGAGCCGGTGCTCGGTGATCAGCGAGGGATCGGCGTCGATGTCGACCCGCTCGGCCTGGGCCATCTGGCCGATCTTCTCCGCGAGCGACATGCGTCCCAGCAGGTCGGCGACGCGGGTGGCGACGGGCAGGTCCGGGTCCTGGTACGGCGGTGTCTCGTCGGCGGCCGCGCCACCGGCGACGGTCTGGGACTGCAGCAGGACGGCGGCCAGTGCGGACGCCGCGGCGGCGGCGAGGAGCCTCGCTCGACGGCGTGCGTGACGGGACGGGGGGACGCGGGACATGTGTTCTCCTTGCCGAGATCAAGAAGTGATGCGCGTCACTCAACGTAGGAAGGCGAATAGTCCGAGTCAATGCGGAAAGATCGCGAGACGGGCGGTTGTTTGTTCTTCTTCCGGACGAATCCCGCCTAGGCTCGGCGCCCATGGCGACGACCAGCTCCCTCGAGCGGCTCCGGGAGACCAACCGGCGTTCGATCACCACGCTGCTCGCGGCGGAGGGGCCGATGAGCCGCGCCGACCTGGTGCGCGGCACCGGCCTCTCGCGCACGACGGTGTCCAGCCTCGTCGGCGACCTGATCGCCAGCGGCCACGTGGTGGAGACGGCCGATCGCGGCCGACCGCACAAGGGCGGCAGCGGGCGGCCGCCGCTGCTGGTCGCGCTCAGCACGCCTGGTGGCGCCGTCGCCGGGGTGGACGTCGGGCACGGGCACGTGCGCGTGGCGGTGGCCGACCGGGTCGGGACGGTGCTGGCCGAGGAGATCGCCGACATGGACGTCGACGAGGACGGGACCCACGCGCTGGACCGGGCCGCGCGGATGGTCCGGGAGGCACTGGCCGCAGCGGGGCTCGAGCCGGGCGACCTGCACGCGGTCGGCATGTGCGTGCCGGCTCCCCTCGACCGGCGCTCGGCCAGCATCCAGACGGGCATCCTGCGCGGCTGGCGCGAGCTCTCCCCCGCCGACGAGCTGCGCCGCCGTCTCGGCGTCCCCGTGTTCGCCGACAACGACGCGAACCTCGGCGCGCTGGCCGAGCTCGGCCAGGGTGCGGCGCGCGGCGCCTCGGACCTGGTCTACGTCAAGGTCGCCAGCGGCCTGGGCGCCGGCATCGTGCTCGGTGGCCGGCTGCACCGCGGCAGCACCGGCATCGCCGGCGAGCTCGGCCACGTGCAGGTCGACGAGCACGGCCAGGTCTGCCGGTGCGGCAACCGGGGCTGCCTCGAGACGCTGGTGTCCGCACCCCGCCTGGTGGCGCTCCTGCAGCCGGCGTACGACGTGCCGCTCTCGATCGAGCGCATCCTCGCGCTCGACGACGCCGGCGACGCGGGGGTACGCCGGGTGCTCAGCGACGCCGGCCGCGCGATCGGCCGGGCGCTCGCCGACCTGTGCAACAACCTCAACCCCGAGCGCGTGGTCGTCGGTGGGTCGCTCGGTGCGTCGCCGTCGTTGGGCGCGGGGATCCGGGCCGCCGTCGACCGCTTCGCCCAGCCCGACACGGCCGCCGCGCTCACCGTCGTCTCCGGCGACCTCGGTGACCGGGCCGAGGTCGTGGGTGCGGTGTCGCTCGCGATCGCCCGGGTGTCGGTCTGACTCGCTGTAACGCCCGTTCACCCGCTCTTCCCACCCTGGTGCAGCATGGTCGGAAGATCCGGTAACACGGCGTTACAGCTGGTCGAGTAGCCAGGACGGGCTGAGCGCGACCGCACCGACCCCCTGGACCCGCGCCTGGAGCATGCGGTCCGCGGTGACCACCGCGACGCGGCCGCCGGCCGCCGCAGCACGCGCCTGCGAGAGGATCGTGTCGTCGCCGTGGCCCTTCGCGTGGACGGTGCGCACGTGACCGTCGCGACCCGCCTTCACCCCACCCTTGGCACCGCCCTCGAGGACGAGCACCACGTCGTCGTACCCCGTGTCGGCGAGCATCAGCTGCTCGTGCAGCCGGCGGGCCGCGCCCGCGCGGTCCTTCCACCAGCCGTCGGGCCTGCTGCCCACCACGTTGGCGGCGTCAACGACGAGGGTGGAGGGCATCACGTTCCTCTCAGCTCGGTGGGTCTCGACGCGCTCGCGCGACCTCGTTCCTCGGTCGTGTCGCTCGCTCGACCTGGCCGCCCGACGCCGTCAGCGAGCTTCGCTCGGTGACGGCTGGGCGTCTCACTTCAGGAACTTGGAGAAGTCCTTGGGGAGGTTGAGGGCCGCGGCGGCCTTCTCGTAGTCCATCTCCTCCTCGCCGGCGGGGGCGCCGAACGGGTTGGCGGGGGCGGACTGGGCCTTCTCCTTCTGCGCGGCGGCCTGCTGGGCGGCCTTGGCCGGGTTGCCGGAGACGCGCTTGCCGCCCTTGCCCTTCTTGGGAGGCTGCTTGGCCTTGGCCCGCTTGCCCATGCCCGGCATCCCGGGCATGCCCGGCATCCCGGGGATCGAGCCGCCCTTGGCGAGCGACTGCATCATCTTGCGGGCCTCGAAGAACCGGTCGACGAGCTGGTTGACGTCGGAGACCTGGCGCCCCGAACCGCGCGCGATGCGGGCCCGGCGGGAGCCGTCGATGATCTTGGGGTTGGCCCGCTCGGCCGGGGTCATCGACTGGATGATCGCCTGGATGCGGTCGATCTCGCGCTCGTCGAAGTTCTCCAGCTGCTCGCGGAACTGGCCCATCCCGGGCAGCATCCCCATGATCTTCGACATCGAGCCGAGCTTGCGGACCTGCTGCATCTGCTCGAGGAAGTCGTCGAGGGTGAAGTCGCCGGTCTGGAGCTTGCCGGCGGCCTTGGCGGCCTGCTCCTGGTCGAAGGCCTTCTCGGCCTGCTCGATCAGGGTCATCACGTCACCCATGTCGAGGATGCGCGAGGCCATGCGGTCGGGGTGGAAGAGGTCGAAGTCGGTGAGCTTCTCGCCGTTGGAGGCGAACATGACCGGCTTGCCGGTGATCGAGGCGATCGAGAGCGCGGCACCACCGCGGGCGTCACCGTCGAGCTTGGTGAGCACGACGCCGTCGTACCCGACGCCGTCGAGGAAGGCCTGCGCGGTGACGACGGCGTCCTGACCGATCATCGCGTCGACGACGAAGAGCACCTCGTCGGGCTGCACGGCGTCGCGGATGTCCGCGGCCTGCTGCATCATCTCGGCGTCGACGCCGAGGCGGCCGGCGGTGTCGACGATCACGACGTCGTGGAGCTTGCGGGTGGCCTCCTCGATGGAGGCCCGCGCGACGCCGACGGGGTTGCCGACGCCGTTGCCGGGCTCGGGTGCGAAGACGGGTACGCCGGCGCGCTCGCCGTTGACCTGCAGCTGGTTGACCGCGTTGGGGCGCTGGAGGTCGGCCGCCACGAGCAGCGGGCTCTTGCCCTGCTCCTTGAGCCACAGCGCGAGCTTGGCGGCCAGCGTCGTCTTGCCCGCGCCCTGGAGGCCGGCGAGCATGATGACGGTCGGGCCGGTCTTGGCGTAGCGCAGCCGGCGGGTCTCGCCGCCGAGGATCGCGACGAGCTCCTCGTTGACGATCTTGACGACCTGCTGGGCGGGGTTCAGCGCCTGGCTGACCTCCTCGCCGCGGGCGCGCTCCTTGACGGCGCCGACGAACTCCTTGACCACGGGCAGCGCCACGTCGGCCTCGAGGAGGGCGATGCGGATCTCGCGCGCGGTCGCGTCGATGTCGGCCTCGGAGAGCCGACCCTTCCCCCGAAGGTTCTTGAAGGTGTCGGCGAGCCGGTCGGAGAGTGTGGCGAACAAGTCGTGGTCCTACGTGCCGGAGCGGTCAGAGACCCGCCCAGCCTAGTCGGCCCTGGGTCGCGGGCGGGCATTGCCGGTTTCGGCTGCTGGCAGCCCAAACCCGCACGACACGCCGAGGCGTACCGGCGTGTCGTGCGGGGATCGGCTGCCAGCAGCCGAAACCCTCAGCCCTCAGTCCGCCGCAGTCAGCGCGGCGCGGACGGCGTGGGCGGCTTCGGCGGCCCGCTGGTCCGACAGCACGCCCGCGGAGGACTCCTGCAGGTAGAACACGTCCACGGCCTGGGGGCCGAGCGTGTCGACGTGGGCGGAGCGGACGGCGACGTCGAGGGCGGCGAGCGCGGCACACACCAGGTGGATCACGCCGAGCCGGTCCGCGGCGCGCACCTCGAGGACGGTGGACTGGTCGGAGGCCTCGGGTCGCACCACCACGCTCGGGTCCAGCGCGTCTGCGGCGGTGGGTCGCAGCCGCCGGGACACGTCGACCTGGCCTTCGACCACGGCACCGAACCGCTGTCGCAGGACCGCCGCGTCCACGTCGGGCTCCCCCACCTCCCACACGGAGACGCCGTACTGGTCCTGCGCCCAGGCGCGCGCGGCCCGCACCGGGATCCGCTGGAGCGCCAGCGTCGCGGCCAGGTCGGCGAGCAGGCCCACCCGGTCGGGGGCGATCACCGTGATCCGCGAGCCGTCGCCGACGGCCGCGACGGCGATCGACGTGCCGCCGCGGCGCACCTCGCGCGGTACGTCGAGCTCCTCGCTCGCGACGGCGGGCAGCCGGGCCCCGGAGTCGAGGGAGGCCCGCGCCCGGCGAGCGAGGTCACGGACCAGCCCCGCACGCCACGACGACCACGCCTTGGGCGCGGTGGCACGGGCGTCGGCCTCGGTGAGGGCGGCGAGCAGGTCCAACGCCTCGGCCGACCTCAGGCGCGAGGCGACGCGCTCGACGGTGGCCGGGTCGTCGGGGTCGCGGGTGGTGGCGGTCTCCGCGAGCAGCAGGTGCCACCGGACCAGCCGGCCGATGAGGTCGACGGCGTCCGGCGCGAAGCCCATCCGCTCGGCCGCGGCCCGGGCCAGTGGCTCGCCGGCGATGCTGTGCTCGGTCAGGCCGCCCTTGCCGATGTCGTGCAGCAGCGCGGCGACCATGAGCACGTCCGGCCGCGCGACCGAGCGGATCAGCGCCGAGGCCTCGACGCAGGTCTCCACGACGTGCCGGTCGACGGTGAACCGGTGGATCGGCGAGGCGTGCGGCAGGAGCCGGATCCGCTCCCACTCGGGCAGGAAGCCGTCGAGCGCACCGGTCTCCTCGAGGGTCTCCCAGACGCCGAGCAGGCCGCGTCCGGAGGCGAGCAGCCGCACCAGCAGCTGACGCGCCTCGACCGGCCACGGTGTGGGCAGCGGAGCACACTCGCGCACCAACCGGGCCGCTGTGGCCGGGGCCAGCACCGCGTCGTGCTCGGCGGCGAGCGCGGCGGCGCGCAGCAGCAGCGCGGGGTCGTCGGCGGGCCGCGCCCGGTTGTCGAGCACGACCTCGCCCGCCGAGAGCGCCACGCCGGGCGCGAGCGGGGTGAGCGAGGGCCGTCGGGCGCCGCGGTACGACGCCGGGCGGGCGAGCACCGCCTCGACCCGGCGCCACGTCAGGTGGGAGAGGTGGGTGATCCGGCGGCCGAGCTCCCGCACGTGCACCTGCGCGGCCCGGGCGTCGTCGAGCTCGAGCCGGTGGGCGACGTCCTCCCACATCTCCGGCGCGATCCGGTCGCTGGCCCGGTTCGCCGTCGCCTGCACCGCGTCGCGCACGTCCAGCAGCGCGAGCCGGGTGCGCTCGAGGTCGACATGCGGCACGTCGACGAGCCAGGTCGCGACGAGCGCCTTGAGCACGGTCGCGTCGCGCAGCCCGCCCTCGGCCTCCTTCACGTCGGGCACCGAGAGGTGGGCGAGCTCGCCGATGAGGTCGTGGCGCGAGCGCACCAGGTCGCGCAGCGCGGGCAGCCGCTCGCGGGCGCTGCGCCGCCAGTGGGCGAGCATCGTGGTGCGCAGCCGCATCGTCAGCGCCGGGTCACCGGCGAGGTGGCGCACGTCGAGGAGACCGAGCGCGACCTTGAGGTCCCCCTCAGCGGCGGCCAGCATCTCGGGCAGGGTGCGCACGGAGTGGTCGAGCCGGGCGCCGGAGTCCCACAGCGGGTACCAGACCTGCTCGGCCACCGACCGGACCTCGACGCCCTCGTCGGAGACCAGCACCACGTCGAGGTCGGAGTACGGCGCGAGCTCCGACCGGCCGTAGCCACCGACCGCGACCAGGGCGGCTCCGCTCTCCGGCCCGCCGCACCCCTCGTACGCCTCCGCGCACAGCGCATCGGCGGCGGCAGTCCGCTCGACCCGGTCCGAGGCGGTCACCGGCGTCGTCCCCGGCTCAGAGCGCGCTCTCGTCCCGCTCGCCGGTGCGCACCCGGACGACCGACTGGACGGGCGAGACCCAGACCTTGCCGTCCCCGATCTGGCCGGTCGCGCCGGCGGCGACGATCGCGTCGACGACGGCGTCCGAGTCCGCGTCGGCCACCACGATCTCCACGCGGAGCTTGGGCACGAGCGTCACGTCGTACTCGGCGCCCCGGTAGACCTCCTTGTGGCCCTTCTGACGGCCGTAGCCGCTGACCTCGCTGACGGTCATCCCGCTGACGCCGAGCGTCTCGAGGGCGACCCGGACGGCCTCCCACTTGTGCGGCTTGACGACCGCGGTGACGAGCAACATGTACGACTCCTGGGCTGGATGGTGCGATCGATGATGCCGGACACAGCGCGGCCCGGCCCCTCAGCGGGGAGCCGGGCCGCGTGGTGTCGCGGGTGCGTCAGAGGGCCGCGGCGTCCTTGTCGCCGGTGCGGACCCGGACGACCGTGTCGACCGGGCTCACCCAGACCTTGCCGTCCCCGATCCGGCCGGTCTGCGCGGTCTTGACGATGATCCCCACCACGTCGTCGGCGTCGTCGTCGCCGACCACGATCTCGATGCGGATCTTGGGCACGAGGGCGATGTCGTACTCCGCGCCCCGGTAGACCTCGGTGTGGCCCTTCTGGCGGCCGTAGCCGCTGACCTCGCTGACGGTCATGCCCGTCACGCCGAAGGTCTCGAGGGCCTCGCGGACGTCCTCCCACTTGTGCGGCTTGATCACCGCGGTCACGAGCTTCATGCGTTCGCTCCTTCGGAGACGGTGTTCTTGGCGAGGACGGAGGTCGAGGTGCCAGCACCCCCGAGCCCGGTGTGCAGGTCGTACGCCGTCTCACCGTGCTGGGCGAAGTCGATGCTGTCGACCTCGGCCTCCTCCGAGACCCGCCACCCGATGGTGAACTTGATGGCGAAGGCGATGATCGCCGTGAACACGGCCGACCAGACGATCGCGATGAGCGCAGCCATCACCTGGTCGCCGAGGGAGCCCAGGCCGCCGCCGTAGAGGAGACCGTCGATGCCGCCCGGGGCGTCGGACGAGGACACCAGGCCGATGAGCACAGTGCCGATGATGCCGCCGACCAGGTGGACGCCGACCACGTCGAGCGAGTCGTCCATGCCGACCTTGTACTTCAGGCCGACTGCCCACGCACACGCCGCGCCCGCGACCGCACCGATGAGGATCGCTCCGGGGAGCTCGACGGCACCGCACGAGGGGGTGATCGCCACGAGGCCCGCGACGATGCCCGAGGCCGCGCCGAGCGAGGTGGCCTTGCCGTGGAGCAGGCGCTCGACCAGCAGCCAGGCGAGCATCGCTGCGCAGGTCGCGATCGTGGTGTTCAGGAAGGTGACACCGGTCTCGGAGTAGAACTGGGCGATGTTCTCCTCGTCCGTGGCGCCGGAGAAGACGATCGAGCCCACGTTGAAGCCGTACCAACCGAACCACAGCAGGCCGGCGCCGAGCATCGTGAGCGTCAGGTTGTGCGGCCGCATCGGCTCCTTGCCGAAGCCGACCCGCTTGCCGATCACGAGCGCGAGCACGAGGCCGGCCACACCGGCGTTGATGTGGACGACGGTGCCGCCTGCGTAGTCCTGAGCGCCGAAGTGCTCGGAGATGAAGCCGCCGCCCCACACCATGTGACCGATCGGGAAGTAGCTCAGGGTCACCCAGAAGGGAAGGAAGACCACCCAGGCCGACAGCTTCACGCGGTCCGCGATCGCTCCCGAGATGAGCGCTGCGGTGATGGCGGCGAAGGTCATCTGGAACATCACGGCGATGTAGCCGTCGGACGACACGTCCTTGAGGCCGAACAGGTCGAACGGGTTGGCGAAGAGACCGCCGACGTCGTTGGGACCGAAGGTCATCGACCAGCCCCACAGCACGTACACGATGGCCACGACGCCCATCGCGACGTACGACATCATCATCATGTTCAGCACGGACTTCGAGCGGCTCATGCCGCCGTAGAAGAGCGCCAGCGCCGGCACGGTCATCATCAGGACGAGGGCCGTCGCCACCAGCATGAAGGCGTAGTAGCCGTCCACAGAACCTCCAGGGATCACATCTCGGGAGGGCGGTCGCGGCCTCGACTGCACTGTCGCTCCGGGGTCCGCCCCATTGGCGAACACCTTGTTGGCCGGAGGTTTCGACGTACGCCGCGCCATGTTGCGGCGGTGCAACGAGTTCTGGTCTGGCGTTACTTCCGTGTTACGGCCACGCGGGGCCGAGGCACCAGCCGGTCAGCCGAGCAGTGCGTCCACGAAGGCGCCGGCGTCGAACGGCGCCAGGTCGTCGGCGCCCTCCCCCAGGCCCACGAGCTTGACGGGCACGCCGAGCTCGCGCTGGACCTGGACGACGATGCCGCCCTTGGCCGAGCCGTCGAGCTTGGTGAGCACGATGCCGGTGACGTTGACGACCTCGCTGAACACGCGGGCCTGGATCAGGCCGTTCTGGCCGGTGGTGGCGTCGAGGACGAGCAGGACCTCGGTGACCGGGGCCTGCTTCTCGATGACGCGCTTGACCTTGCCGAGCTCGTCCATGAGGCCGGCCTTGTTCTGCAGCCGGCCGGCGGTGTCGACGATGACGGTGTCGGCGTCGGTGTCGACGCCCTCCTTCACGGCCTCGAACGCGACGCTGGCCGGGTCGGTGCCCTCGGGACCGCGCACGACGTCGACGCCGACGCGCTCACCCCAGGTGGCCAGCTGCTCGACGGCGGCGGCGCGGAAGGTGTCAGCGGCGCCGAGCACGACCTTGCGGTCGTCGGCGACCAGGATGCGCGAGATCTTGCCGACGGTGGTGGTCTTGCCGGAGCCGTTGACGCCGACGACCAGCACCACGCCCGGCATGCCGTCGAGGCCGCTCACGTGCAGGCTGCGGTCCATGGTCGGGTCGACCAGGGTCAGCAGCTCCTCGCGCAGCACCGCGCGCACGTCGTCGTGCGCGCCCTCGACCCGCAGCCGGGTGCGCAGCCGCTCGACGAGCTCCTGGGTCGGCGCGACACCGACGTCGGCGGTCAGCAGGGTGTCCTCGATCGACTCCCACGTGTCCTCGTCGAGGCGATCGCGCGAGAGCAGCGCCAGCAGGCCGCGGCCGAGGCCGCCCTGCGAGCCGGCGAGCCGCTGGCGCAGGCGCACCAGGCGCGACGCGGTGCCTTCGGGCTTCTCGACGCCCGGAGCGGCAGGCGCCTCCGGCTCGATCGTGGCCGGCGGTGCGCCGACCTCGACCGGCGGCATCCCGGCCGCGGCCTCCTCGGGCGTCTGGACGATGACCCCGGTGTGGGTGTCCGGCAACGGCGCGGGCTTGCGGCGACCCGTCACCACCAGGCCGACGACCGCCGCGATGAGGCCGAGCGCCACCACGGCGATGGCGATGATCAGGAGAAGCACAGCATCCATGGGGTCAATCCAACCAGAGGGGGTGGATCAGGACGCACGCCGGCGAGCGGGCTCCGCGCCCTCCACCGCGACGGCGTGCTCGTCGTGGAGCCGCGAGCCCTCATGGGCCTCGTGCTCCCCCTCGATGATCACCGGCGCAGCGTCGACGGCCTTGCTCATCGCGTCGCCGAGCCAGGGTGCGGCCGGGATCTGCTCGCCGCGGTGGGGGTAGGCGACGTAGAGCACCACCAGACCCGCCAGCAGCAGGATCAGGACCATCGCGACGACGACGGGCAGCACCGGGGCACACCTCCGAGACCGGGAACGAACGAGGACAGGGCCGGACACGTGTCAGGTACCCCGGCCTCCACCGTGCCACACGGATGGTCGTGCGAGACCTCAGGCGCGCAGGAGCGGCTCGATCGCGACGCGGATCACGTCGGGGATCGGGGTGACCGGGCGGGCCGGGTCGGTGTTGTCGACGTACACGTGCACGAACCGGCCCTCGGCCGCGGCCCGGGCTCCCCTGCCTACGGGGTCGCCCTGGAAGATCCCGACGCGGTAGACGACCGAGGAGGTGCCGACCCGCTCGACGACCAGACCGAGGTCGACCGGCTCGGGGTAGCCGACCTCCGCGAAGTAGCGGCACGACACCTCCGCCACGACGCCGATCGCCGGCAGCCGCCGGATGTCGGTGCCGGTCGCGGCGGCCAGGTGGTTGTTGACCATGGTGTCGATGAGCTCGAAGTAGCGGGCGTTGTTCATGTGCCCGTAGACGTCGATGTCGGCCCAGCGCGTGGTCGCCTGCTCCCAGTGGACGTACGCCGCGCGGGTGGGCCGGTCCGGCCGGTCCGCCATCAGGCGGACTCGGCGTCGCGCAGCCGCTGGCTGATCACCGCAGACACGCCGTCACCGCGCATGGTGACGCCGTAGAGCGCGTCGCCGACCTCCATCGTGCGCTTCTGGTGGGTGATGACGAGCAGCTGGGAGTTCTCGCGCAGCTCCTCG
>NZ_JANINT010000224.1:12525-25577 GCF_024509035.1 Nocardioides sp.
GGTGTCGTCGAGGGCGGCCTCGACCTCGTCGAGGATGTAGAACGGCGAGGGCCGCGCCTTGAACAGCGCGACCAGGAACGCCACGGCCACCAGCGAGCGCTCGCCACCGCTGAGCAGCGAGAGGCGCTTGACCTTCTTGCCGGGCGGGCGCGCCTCGACCTCGACACCGGTGGTGAGCATGTCGTCGGGCGCCGTCAGCACCAGGCGGCCCTCACCGCCCGGGAACAGCCGGGCGAAGGTGGCGTCGAACGCCTTGCTGACATCGGCGTACGCCTCGGTGAAGACCTGCTCGACGCGCTGGTCGACCTCGCGCACGATGTCGAGGAGGTCCTTGCGGGTCTTCTTGAGGTCCTCGAGCTGCTCGGTGAGGAACTTGTGACGCTCCTCCATCGCGGAGTACTCCTCCAGCGCCAGCGGGTTGACCCTGCCGAGCATCGACAGCGCGCGCTCGGCGGCGCGCAGCCGCTTCTGCTGCTCCTCGCGCACGAACGGCACCGGCTCGGGCGGCTCCTCGCCCTCGGGGACCTCGCTCGCCCCGAGAGTCTGGCTAGCCGGGACCAGCTGGTCGGGGCCGTAGTCGGCGATCAGGCCGTCCGCGTCGAGACCGAGCTCCTCGAGGGCGCGCTCCTCGAGCTGCTCGATGCGCATCCGCTGCTGGGTGCGGGCCATCTCGTCACGGTGGACGGAGTTGACGAGCTCGTCGTGCTCCTTGTCGAGGCGGCGCAGCTCGGAGCGTACGGCGAGCAGCTCCTGCTCGCGGCCGCTGCGTGCCTGCTCGACGGCCGTGCGGGCCTGGGTCGCGACGTGGACGGAGACCTCGAGCCGGCTGAGCACGTAGCCGAGGGCGACGCCGACGGCCTCGGCCGCGCGGCCCTCGCGGAGCAGCCGCTCACGGCGTTCGGCGGCCCGGGCCCGGGACTCGCGCTCGGCGCGTGCCGCGCGGACCATCGCGTCGGCGCGGCCGTGCATCGCGCGCGAGCGCTCCTCGGAGGTGCGCAGCGCCAGGCGGCTGTCCATCTCGGCCTGGCGGGCGGTGCGGGCCTCCTCGACCAGGCGCTCGCGGGCGGTGGTGTCGGGCTCCTCGTCGGGAGCATCCTCGGCGGTGGCGAGCCGCTCCTCGAGGTCGGCGAGCCCGGACATCGCCTGCGTGCGCGCCTCCTCGGCCTTCTCGATCGCCTGGGCGAGCCGGTCGGCCTCGCCGCGAGCGGCGCGGGCCTGCGAGCCGTACTGGCCCAGCTCCTCGGCGACCGCGGCCAGCGTGGCGTCGGACTCGTGCAGCTTGGCGAGCGCGACGTCGACGCGCTTCTGCGCCTCGAGCCGCTCGCTCTCGAGGCGGGACATGTCGAACCCGAGCCGTTCGGCGGCCGCGACCGCCTCGGCGAGCTGCTCGGTCGCCTCGTCGACCGCGGCCTGGACCTCGATCAGCGTGGGTTGGCTGGACGAGCCGCCCGAGGCGTAGTGGGCGCCGAGCACGTCGCCCTCGCGGGTGACCGCGGTGACGTCGGGCAGGTCGGCGACGAGGCTGCGAGCGGTGTCGAGGTCCTCGACGACCGCGACCTTGAACAGCAGCCGGGTCAGCGCGGGGCGCAGGGTGTCGGGGCACTCCACGACGTCGATGGCGTACGCCGCGTGCGCGGGCAGGCCCGGCCAGTCACGATCGGCGACCGGTCCCCCGCCCAGCAGCAGGCCGGCGCGGCCGAGGTCGTCGCCCTTGAGGTGGGCGATCGCGCGCACCGCGGCGTCGGCATCGGCGACGGCGACCGCGTCGGCGGCCGAGCCGAGGGCCTGGGCGACGGCGGCCTCGTAGCCGCTGCGCACCGAGAGCAGCGCGGCGACCGAGCCGAGCAGCCCGGAGATCGAGTCGGACGCGGCCAGCAGCGCGCCGGCGCCGTCCTTGCGGTTGAGCCCCATCTCGAGGGCGTCCTTGCGGGCGGCCAGCGCGGTGCGGTCACGATCGGCCTGAAGGGCCTCGTCGCGGGCCTTGGCGAGCCGCTCCTCGATGTCGTCGAGGGCGGCGACGGCGGCCTCGTGCTCGGCGTCGAGGCCCTCCTCGCCGGCGTCGAGGCCGGCGACCTTGGTCTCGAGCGAGGTGAAGTCGCGCTGGGCGCGCTCGGCGCGGGCCAGGGCCTCCTCGCGGGCGAGCCGGAGCCGGCCGACCTCCTCGTCGGCAGCGGCGGCACGCGACTTCAGTGCGTTGACCTGGCCGTGCAGCCGGGCCAGACCCTCGCGTCGGTCGGCGGCGGCGCGCTGGAGGCCGGCGATCCGGCGATCCTCCTCGGCCGCGGCGTCCTCGGCGGCCCGGCGCGCGGCGACGGCCTGCTCGAGCGCCACCCGGTGCTCCTCGACCTCGGCGGCGATGCGCTGCTCCTGCTCGCGCACCTTCTCGGCCTCGGCCTCGAGCTGGTCGGGGTCGCGGCCCGACCGGCTCTCCTCGACCTCGGCGGTGCCGGCGGCGTTGCGGACCCGCTCGGCGGCCAACGACTGGGTGCCGCGCAGCCGCTCGCGCAGGCCGGACAGCGCGAACCAGGTCTCCTGCGCCCTCGAGAGCGCCGGCAGGTCCTCGCGCAGCGCGGCCTCGAGCGCGGCCTCCACCTCACGCGCCTTGGCGATCTCGGCCTCGACCTGCTCGCGGCGCTCGACGAGGATCGACTCGTCGGCGAGGTCCTGCTCGAGGGCGGTGCGGGCGGTGACCAGGTCGTCGGCGATCAGGCGGGCGCGCGCGTCGCGGACGTCGGCCTGGACCCCGGCGGCCTTGCGGGCCACCTCGGCCTGGCGGCCCAGCGGCTTGAGCTGGCGCCGGATCTCGGTGAGGAGGTCACCGAGGCGGGTCAGGTTGCCCTCGGTGGAGTCGAGCTTGCGGAGCGCCTTCTCCTTGCGCTTGCGGTGCTTGAGGACGCCCGCGGCCTCCTCGATGAACCCGCGCCGGTCCTCGGGCGTCGCGTGCAGGATGGTGTCGAGCTGGCCCTGCCCGACGATCACGTGCATCTCGCGGCCGATGCCGCTGTCGGAGAGCAGCTCCTGGACGTCGAGCAGCCGGCACGGTTGGGAGTTGATGGCGTACTCCGAGCCGCCGCTGCGGAACATCGTGCGGCTGATCGTCACCTCGGCGTACTCGATCGGCAGCGCGCCGTCGGAGTTGTCGATGGTCAGCAGCACCTCGGCCCGGCCCAGCGGCGGGCGGCCGGAGGTGCCGGCGAAGATGACGTCGTCCATCTTGCCGCCGCGCAGCGACTTGGCGCTGGCCTCGCCCATCACCCACGCGAGCGCGTCGACGACGTTGGACTTGCCGGAGCCGTTGGGACCCACGATGCAGGTGATGCCCGGCTCGAGCTGCAGCGTCGTCGAGGAGGCGAAGGACTTGAACCCCTTGAGGGTCAGGCTCTTCAGGTACAACGCGGGCTCCCAGCTCGTTGGGTACGGCGACTCGTCGGTGCGACTGAGGACGCAGGCCGCCCATCATGGCAGCCACGGCTTGGGGGAAGCTCAGCCCGGCTCACGATACCGGGCGTCGTCCCGGTTCGCTGGCATCCCGGTCTCAGGCGTGTGCGAGCGCGTCCCGGAGCGCTGCGAGGGCCAGGAGCACCCGGTCGGGGCTGGCGTTGGGGCCCATGAGGCCGATGCGCCACACGCTCGTCGCGAACGCCCCGGCGCCTGCGCCGATCTCGAGGTCGTGGGTCTCGAGCAGGTAGCGGCGCACGGCGGCGGAGTCGACCCCGTCGGGGACCTTCACCGTGGTGAGCTCCGGCAGCCGGTGTCCCTCGGCCGCGAACAGCTCCAGGCCCATCTCCTGCAGCCCGTCCTGCAGCTGCCGCCCCGCGGCCTCGTGACGCGCCCACACCGCCTCGAGACCCTCGTCGAGGATGCGGGTCAGGCCGGCGTGCAGGCTCGCGACCATCGCCACCGGCGCCGTGTGGTGGTAGGTCCGACCGCCCGAGCCGCTGGCCTCGCCGACGTACCCGCCGAGGAGGCCGAGGTCGAGGTACCAGGAGCGCGGCTTCTCCACCCGGCGGGAGAACGCCCGGTCGTCGATCGTGAACGGCGCGAGTCCGGGCGCCACGCCGAGGCACTTCTGGGTGCCGGCGTAGCCGACGTCGATGCCCCAGTCGTCGGCGCGCAGCTCGATGCCGCCGATGCTGGTCACCGCGTCGACGAGCAGCAGCGCGTCGCCCTTCCCCGCCCCGAGCGCCGCGATGTCGGAGCGCACGCCGGTGGAGGTCTCGGCTTGCACCGCGGCGATGATCGCCGGGGACGCGTGCGCAGCGAGCACTCTCTCGACGTCGACGGGCTGGCCCCAGTCGTGCTCGACCGGCACCACCTCGGCCCCGCAGCGCGCAGCGACGTCGCACATCCGCTGGCCGAACAGGCCGTTGACCGCGACCACGACGACGTCACCGGGGTGGACGGTGTTGACGAACGCCGCCTCCATCCCCGCCGACCCGGTCGCCGAGAGCGGCAGCGTGCGGGCGTTGCCGGTCCCCCACACCTGGCGCAGCATCGCGCAGGTCTCGTCCATCAGCTCGAGGAACGCCGGGTCGAGGTGCCCCAGGATCGGCGCGCCGAGTGCCAGGGTCGCCTCGGGATAGGGGTTGGTGGGTCCGGGGCCGAAGAGGTGCCGGTCGTGGATCATGGCTCGACGCTAGAGGATCGCCCCAGGGTTGAGGATCCCCAGCGGGTCGAGCGCGTCCTTGACCCGGCGGGTCAGCGCCATCACCTCGGGCCCGAGCTGGTCGGGCAGCGCGCCCTTCTTGGCGCGGCCGACGCCGTGCTCGCCGGTGATCGTGCCGCCGAGCCGGATGGCGGCCTGCATGACGTCGGCGAACGCCGCCCGTGCGCGCCGATCGGAGTCGGGGTCGCCCGCGTCGTAGACGATGATCGGGTGGGTGTTGCCGTCGCCGGCGTGGGCGACCACGGGGATCTCCACCGCGTGCTCGACCGCGATCGTGGCGATCGCCGCCAGCAGCGCCGGCAGCTGCGGCACCGGTACGCCGACGTCCTCGAGCAGCAGGGCACCGCGGGCCTCGATGGCGGGGAACGCCGCACGCCGGGCGGCGACGAAGAGCTCGCCCTCCTCGGCGTCGTCGGTCACGAACACCTCGGTCGCGCCCGCGGCCTCGCACGCCTCACGGATCGCCTCGACCTCGACCGCCCGCGCCGCGGCGGGAGCGTCGGACTGGGCCACCAGCAGCGCGCCCGCGGTGCGGTCGAGGCCCATCGGACGGTGGTCCTCCACGGCGTTGATCGACGCCTGGTCCATCAGCTCCATCATCGAGGGCCGGATCCTGCGCCCGGTGGCCACGACGGCACGCGCGGCAGCGTCGACGTCGGCGAACGCCGCCACCACCGTCGACCTCGCGTCCTGGGCCGGCACCAGCCGCAGCGTGGCCCGGGTGACCACGCCGAGCGTGCCCTCGCTGCCGACGAAGAGCTTGAGCAGGCTCAGCCCCGCGACGTCCTTGATGCGCTTGCCGCCGAGCGTGACGAGGGTGCCGTCGGCCAGCACGACGTCCAGTCCGAGCACGTAGTCGGTGGTGACGCCGTACTTCACGCAGCACAGGCCGCCGGCGTTGGTCGCCACGTTGCCACCGATCGAGCAGATCTCGTACGACGACGGGTCGGGCGGGTACCAGAGCCCGTGCTGGGCGGCCGCGGCCTTGACCTCGGCGTTGAGCGCGCCGGGCTCGACGACCGCGACCCGGCACTCGACGTCGATCTCGATCGCGCGCATCCGCTCGAGGCTGAGCACCAGCCCGCCGTCGACGGCGGTCGAGCCGCCCGACAGTCCGCTGCCGGCGCCGCGCGGGACCACCGGCACCCGGTGCTCGGCCGCCCAGCGGACCGCCGCCTGCACCTGGCTCGCGTCCTCGACGCGCACGACGGCGAGGGGACGCCCCGCGGCCCGGTCGCGCGACCAGTCGAACCGGTACTTCTCCACCGCGTCCGGCTCGGTCACGACGACCCCGGTCGGGAGGGCGTCGATCAGCTCGGCCAGCGCGGCAGGCTCGGCAGGCGGGTGCATGGGCCCATGCAACCATCCTCAGACGGCTGCCGGCTGCTCCTTCTCGTCGGCGTGGGCGATGTGGGAGAGCTGGCCCCAGATCAGCACCACGAAGACCGCCGACCCGGCGAACGCGAACCAGAACGGCGCGGTCACGCCCCAGTGCTGGGCGAGCACACCTCCGACGCCGGAGCCGATGACCAGGCCACCGAAGACGCCGACCAGGTTCACGCTGCCCACCCGACCCTGCAGCTCGCTGGGCACCGCCCGCTGGCGCACGGTGGTCGAGGTGGTGCCCCAGATGAACGCGTGCGCGCCGAAGAAGAAGAAGATCACCAGCGCGACGCTCGCCCGCGTGGTGAGCGCGAGCGCGAGGTGGGTGACGGTCTCGAAGACCAGACCGACGCGCATCAGGTTCGCGAGGCTGACCCGGCGGGTGATCCATCCGTAGCAGAGGGTCGCGATCAGGCCGCCGACCGCGGAGACCGTGGTGAGCAGGCCGAAGCCGACCTCCCCCATGCCGAGGCGCTGCGTGGCGTAGAGCACGAGGATCGACCAGGCGGCCCCGAAGGTGATGTTGAAGACGAAGATCGTCAGCACCAGGGTGCGTACGGCGGCGTGGTGGAGCACCCAGCGGAACGCCTCGCCCACGTCCTGGCGCAGGTGGGTGCGCTCGTCGCGGGCCCGACCGTGGGGCGGCAGCACGATCCGTGCGGCCAGCATCGCCCCGAGCGCGACCATCACGGCCTGCGCCACGAACGGGACGGCGTGCCCGGCCGCGAAGAGCGCCGCCCCGATCGGCGGGCCGGCGAGCTGGTTCACCGTGATGAAACTGCTGGTGAGGCGCGCGTTCGCGACCCCGAGGTCGTCGCGGTGCACGAGCATCGGCAGCAGCGTCGAGGCGGTGTTGTCGGCGAACACCTCGGCGGTGCCGAGCAGGAACATCGCGACGAGCACCAGGGCGATCGACACGACGTCGGTGGCGATGGCCAGCGTGAGCAGCGCCAGGACGGCGGCCCGCAGCAGGTCCACGGTCACCACGATGAGGCGGCGGTCGAGGCGGTCGGCGAGCGCTCCGGCGTACAGCCCGAAGACCAGCGGCGGCAGCCACTGCAGCATCGCGGCCAGCGCGACCAGGAACGGGTCGTGGGTGAGCGAGGCGACCAGCAGCGGGCCGGCCGCGATCGCGATGCCGTCACCGAGGTTGCTGATCCACGAGGAGGCCAGCAACCAGCGGAACCCGGTGCCGAGCCGACGTGGAACGACGATCTCGACCAGGGTGCTCACAAGGGGTTGAGACTAGTGCCGGACGTCCTCACGGACATCCGGTTTTCGAGCCCGCGGGTCAGGCGGGTTGCATCTCCTGCAGGGACTCGTGCTCGAGGTCGAGCATCGCGACCGCCTGCGCGGCGGTCAGCTTGTCGTTCTCCTCGCTGAGCCGGAGGACGAGCGCCTCGAGCTCTCGCACGCGCGCGCGAAGCCGGTGGTTCTCGGCTACGAGGGCGGCGGGCGTCCGCAGGTCGCTGTTCATGTATCCGATCAGCGCCTTGGCCATGGACAAAGCCTTCCGGGGTCGTGGGGAACCCGCGGCAGCGGGCCGTCTTCAAGAGTCTCACCAGTCGGAGCTCGGGTCAATCTGCCAGGCGCACCGCGCGCGGGGCCGTTCGCCTCTTGCGGGGCACCGGTTGGCAGACCGGGCAGAAGAAGCTCGACCGGTTCATGAACGCCACCCGGCGGATCGGCGTGCCGCACCGCTCGCAGGGCTGCCCCTCGCGGCCGTAGGCGTGCAGCGCGCGGTCGAAGTAGCCGGACTCGCCGTTGACGTTGACGTAGAGCGCGTCGAACGAGGTGCCGCCCTCCCCCAGCGCCGCGATCATCACCTCGCGGGCGTGGCCGAGCAGCTCGCGCACCTGGGCCGCGGTGAGCCGGTCGCCGGGGCGCTCGCCGTGGATGCGCGCCCGCCAGAGCGCCTCGTCGGCGTAGATGTTGCCGACGCCGGAGACCAGGTTCTGGTCGAGCAGCTGGCGCTTGACCCCGGAGCTGCGGCGTCGGACCTTGCGGATGAAGGCGTCGTCGTCGAACGCGGGGTCGAGCGGGTCGCGGGCGATGTGGGCGATCTCCGCGGGCAGGTCGGCCCCGCCGTCGGAGACCGACAGGCCGCCGAACATCCGCTGGTCCACGAAGCGCAGCTCACGGCCCTCGTCGGCGCCCTCGAGGGCGAGGCGCACCCGCAGGTGCCGCTCCGCCGGCGCGGCGGGCGGCTGGACGAGCAGCTGACCGCTCATGCCGAGGTGGGCCAGCAGGGCGTCGCCGTTGTCGAGCGGCAGCCAGAGGTACTTGCCGCGCCGGCGCGCGGCCTCGATGCGGCGACCGGTCAGTGCGGCGGCGAAGCCGGCCGGGCCGCGCAGGTCGCGGCGCACCGGCCGGGGGTGCAGGACGTCGACGCCGGTGATCGTGGCGCCGAGGACGTGCCGCTCGAGGCCGGCTCGCACGACCTCGACCTCGGGGAGCTCCGGCAAGGCGTGGCTCGGGTCAGCTCTTGCGGGCCGAGCGCGACGGGGTCTTGGCGGCGACCTCGATCGCCGTGCCGATCGCCGGGTCCTCGACACCGAGGTCGGAGGCGATCTCGCCGTACGCGGTCTCCGCGGCGGCCTGCTCGGCCTCCTTCTTGGAGCGGCCGACGCCGTTGCCGTAGAGGCCGTCGCCCACGCGGACCTGGGCGGTGAACGTCTTCATGTGGTCGGGGCCGTCGTCCTCGATGACGTACTCGGGGACGCCGAGCCCGTGCTCGGCCGACAGCTCCTGCAGCGAGGTCTTCCAGTCCAGACCCGCACCCAGCGCCGAGGCGGCCTCGATGAGCGGGTCGAAGAGACGGTGCACGACGACCGCGGAGGTCTCGAACCCGCCAGAGAGATGCACAGCCCCGATGACCGCCTCGACGGTGTCGGAGAGGATCGAGGCCTTGTGGCGCCCGCCGGTCGACTCCTCGCCGCGGCCGAGCTTGACGTGCTCACCGACGCCGATGCGGCGGCCGACCTCCGCCAGCGCGCGGGCGTTGACGACCGCGGCACGCAGCTTGGCCAGCCGGCCCTCGGAGAGGTCCGGGTGGGTGCGGTAGAGCGTCTCGGTGACCACGACCCCGAGCACGGAGTCCCCGAGGAACTCCAGGCGCTCGTTGGTCGGCAGGCCACCGTTCTCGTACGCGAAGGACCGATGGGTCAGGGCGCGCTCGAGCAGCTCGGGGTCCAGTGTCGGATCCCCGAGAGCTGCTCGGAGCTCTGCGTAGTTGGTCAGTGGACCGGGTCGGGTCAGAGGACCTGACGACGGTCGGCGCGCGCGCCGTACTGGCCGCACTCACCGCACGCACGGTGCGGCAGGTGCTTGGCACCGCAGGCGGGGTTCGCGCAGGTCACCAGCGTCGGGGCGACGGCCTTCCAGGCCGAACGACGGTGACGCGTGTTGCTGCGCGACATCTTCCGCTTCGGGACAGCCACTGTTCTCTCCTACTTGATCGGTCTCGCGCTCGTGTCTACGAGCTCGGGTCGGTGTCCTGCTGGAGCTGCTGCAACTTTCCCCATCGCGGGTCGACCGGCGCCTCGTGCGAGTGGTCGGGATCCTCGGCCAGGCGCGCCCCGCACTCGGGGCACAGGCCAGGACAGTCGTCCTCGCACAAGGGCTGGAACGGCAGTGCGAGCACCACCGCGTCCCGCAGCAGGGGCTCGAGGTCGAGCAGGTCGCCCTCGAGCATGCTGACGTCGTCGTCCTCCTCGGAGGAGTAGTCCTGGTCGTCGTACACGAACAGCTCCTGGAACCGGACCTCGACCTCGTCGGTGATCGGCTCCAGGCACCGCGCGCACTCACCGGCGAGCTCGGCCGAGGCCGAACCGGTGACCAGCACACCCTCCATGACCGCTTCCAGCCGCAGGTCGAGGTCGACCGGCGAGCCTTCCGGGACGCGGAGGACTTCGATGCCCAGATCTGCCGGTGCCGGAACCGTCCGCTTCTCCTGACGCTGGGACCCCGGGCGGCGGCCGAGCTCGCGGGTATCGAGCACGAGCGGCGCTCTCGGGTCCAGGCTGGTCAGGGGTCTACTTCCGGGTCCGGGCACAAACAGATCGTCGGCAAGCGTACCGGCGGCCCGGGGTGGTGACAAAACGGATGCTCAGCGAACCTCGTCCCCCGCGCGGGCCGCCAGGCGGGCCACGAGACGGGCGTGCACGGCGGGCGGCACGAGGGAGGAGACGTCGCCGCCGAGCGAGGCCACCTCTTTCACCAGGCTCGAGGAGACGTAGCCCCAGGACGCGTGGGTCGGCAGGAACACCGTCTCGACGCCGGTGAGGTGCTGGTTCATCTGCGCCATCGGCAGCTCGTACTCGTAGTCGTTGCCGCCGCGCAGGCCCTTGACGATCGCCGGCGCGTCGATCTCGCGGCAGAAGTCGACGATGAGGCCGGTGAAGCCCATCACGGTCACGTTCGGCAGGTCCGCACACACCTCACGCAGCATCGCCAGCCGCTCGTCGGGCTCGAAGAGCCGGGACTTGGAGGGGTTGGTGCCGGTCGCCACGACCAGCTCGTCGAAGATCGCCGCGGCCCTCCGCACGATGTCGAGATGACCGTTGGTCACCGGGTCGAACGAGCCGGGGCACACCGCGCGGGTCATGGCGGGAGGCTATCGCCTCTCCTCTCCGGACTCGGCGTACCACAGCGTGGTCTCGCCGTAGCGCTTGCTGCGGGTCTCCTCGAAGCCGCCCGGCCAGGTGGGCTCGGGGCTGCGCGAGGACCGCTCGACGACCACCAGCGCGCCGGGGACCAGCCAGCCCTCGGTGGCGAGCGCCGCGAGGTCCTCGGCCAGCGCCTCGTCGCTCAGCGGGTAGGGCGGGTCGAGGAACACGACGTCGTACGGCGCGCTCGGCGGGCGCCGCAGCACCGCCGTGACGGACCCGGCGACCACGTGGGCCTTCGCGTAGCCGATCGCGCGGGCGTTGTCGGTGATCAGGGCCGCGGTGCGGCGGTCGTGCTCGACCAGGGTGACCACGCCCGCACCGCGCGACCAGGCCTCGAGGCCGACCGCTCCCGAGCCGGCGTAGAGGTCGAGGAACCGCAGCCCGTGCAGCGAGCCGCACCAGGACTCGATCGCCGAGAACAGCGCCTCACGCACCCGGTCGCTGGTGGGCCGCGTCGACGCTCCGCGCGGCGTCTGGATCCGGCGGCCCCCGGCCGCTCCCCCGATGATCCGCGTCACCGGTTCACCCCTTCTCCAGGAAGTCGGCCCGCACCGAGGCCTCGAGGTCGGCGACCGCGGCGGCGAGCTCGGGCGCCTGGGCCAGGGAGTCGTCGGCGTCGAGCAGCCGGACGGCGGCCTCGCGGGCCTCGATGATCGTCTTCTCGTCGCGGAGCACCCGCAGGTCGCGCAGGCCCGAGCTGAAGCCCGACTGGGACTTGCCGAGGACGTCGCCCTCGCGGCGCTGCTCGAGGTCGACCCGGCTGAGCTCGAAGCCGTCGGTCGTGCTCGCCACCGCATCCAGGCGGGCCCGGGCCGGGGTGTCGGACTCGGCGCGGGTGACCAGCAGGCACAGCCCGGGGTGCCCACCCCGGCCGACGCGGCCGCGCAGCTGGTGGAGCTGGGAGACGCCGAACCGGTCGGCGTCGAGCAGCACCATCGCGGTCGCGTTGGCGACGTCGACACCGACCTCGATGACCGTCGTCGCGACGAGCACGTCGATCTCTCCGCCGGCGTAGGCACGCATCACGCGGTCCTTGTCGTCGGGCGGCATCTTGCCGTGGAGGCGCTCGACCCTCAGGCCGGCGAGCGGTCCGTCGGCGAGCAGCGCGGCGACCTCCTCGACCGCCGCCAACCCGCCCACCGGGGCGGCCCGCTCGACGGGGTTGCCGTCCTCGTCGAGGTCGAGCTGGTCGGTCTCGCCCTGCTCGGCCTCGTCGCCGGTGATGCGCGGGCACACGACGTAGGCCTGGTGACCCTTCTCGACCTCCTCGCGCACCCGCTGCCACACCCGGTCGAGCCAGTGCGGCTGCTCGGCCAGCGGGACGAGGTTGGTCTGGATCGGCGCGCGACCGGCCGGCAGCTCGGCGAGCGTCGAGATCTCGAGGTCGCCGAAGACCGTCATGGCGACGGTCCGCGGGATCGGCGTCGCCGTCATCACCAGCACGTGGGGCGGGGTGCCGGCCTTGTCGGTGAGGGCGGCCCGCTGCTCGACCCCGAACCGGTGCTGCTCGTCGACGACCACGAGGCCGAGGTCGGCGAAGATCACCTTGTCCTCGAGCAGGGCGTGGGTGCCGATGACGATGCCCGCCTCGCCGGTGGCGAGGCGCGACATCGGCGCGGTGCGCTGCGCCTTGGACATCGAGCCGGTGAGGAGCTCGACGTTGGTCGCCTCGGCGGCGCCGCCGAGCATCCCGCCGGCGGCGAGGTCACCGAGCATCGCGGTGATCGAGCGGTGGTGCTGCTGGGCCAGCACCTCCGTGGGAGCCAGCAGCGCGGCCTGCCCCCCGGAGTCGACGACGCGCAGCATGGCGCGCAGGGCGACGAGGGTCTTGCCGGAGCCGACCTCGCCCTGGAGCAGCCGGTTCATCGGGTGCGGTTGGGCGAGGTCATCCTCGATCTGGGCACCGATCTCGCGCTGGCCGGCGGTCAGGTCGAAGGGCAGCCGCGCGTCGAACGCCGCCAGCAACCCGCCGCTCGTCGCGCCGGTGCGCGCCTGCGCCCCCAGCGCGCGCAGCGCGCGGCGACGGCGGGCGAGGACCAACTGGGTGATCAGCGCCTCCTCGAACCGGAAGCGGCGCTGGGCGCTGGTGACCTGGCCCCAGTCGTCGGGGTTGTGGATGCGCTGCAGCGCCGTACGGACGTCGAGGAGCTCGTGGTGCTCGCGCACGTCGGGCGGCACGACGTCGGGCACCTCGTCGACGACCGACAGCGCGAACGCGACCGCGCGTTGGATGTCCCAGGAGTCGACGCCCTTGGTGAGGGGGTAGATCGGGTAGAGATCACCGATCGCGTCGAGCGAGAGCTGCGCCGCGTCCTCCTCGGCGGTGCCGAACA
>NZ_JANINT010000225.1 GCF_024509035.1 Nocardioides sp.
AGGACCTCCTGGTCGAAGCCCTGGCCGGTGACCTTGTCGCCGTTGAAGCCCGGCCCGAGGCGGCGGAAGGCGTCCGGCTCGCTGTCGATCACGGAGACGGTGTGGTTGCGGTCCTCGAGACTGCGGGCCAGCGTCGAGCCGACCCGTCCACAGCCCATGATCACGACGTGCACGTCGCAGACGCTACCGCAGTGGTGACGGTCTTCTGTGCACGTCACTCACCGGATGGATCGTTCAAGGTCTAGCCTTGCCCGTCGTGGGTGTCGGCGACGTATCGAAGCGGATCCTGCTGGGGCGCAAGCTGCGCAGCTCCCAGCTGGGCGAGACGCTCCTTCCCAAGCGGATCGCACTGCCGGTCTTCGCCAGCGATGCGCTCTCGTCGGTCGCCTACGCGCCCGACGAGGTCTTCATCATGCTGTCGCTGGCGGGGGCCTCGGCGTACGTCTGGTCCTGGAAGATCGGCATCGCGGTCGCGCTGGTGATGATCGCGGTGGTCGCGTCCTACCGCCAGACCGTGCACGCCTACCCCAGCGGCGGTGGCGACTACGAGGTCGCCACGGTCAACCTGGGGCCGACGGCGGGAGCCACGGTCGCGAGCGCCCTCCTGGTCGACTACGTGCTCACCGTCGCGGTGTCGATCTCCTCGGGCGCGCAGTACGCCGCCTCCGCGATCGATCCACTCAGCGGGCACGAGGCGATGTTCGCCAGCCTCATGGTCGTGCTGCTCATGGCGATGAACCTGCGCGGCATCCGCGAGTCCGGGACGTTCTTCGCGATCCCGACGTACCTGTTCATGATCGCGATCCTCGGCATGTGCGGCTACGGCCTGCTCGAGCTCGCCACCGGCACCCTGCCCGAGGTGGCCAGCGCCGACCTCACCATCGAGCCCGAGCCGGGCTACGGCGACTCGATGACGACGTTCGCGCTGCTCTTCCTGCTCGCCCGGGCCTTCTCCTCGGGCTGTGCGGCGCTGACCGGTGTCGAGGCGATCTCGAACGGCGTGCCGGCCTTCCGGCGGCCCAAGAGCAAGAACGCCGCCACCACGCTGCTGCTGCTCGGCCTGATCGCGATCTCGATGATGATCAGCGTCATCGTGCTGGCCAAGCAGATGGGTCTCAAGCTCGTCGACCCCGCCGACATCGACCGGCTCAGCCGCAACGGCGAGGCGCTGCCCGCGGGCTACGACCAGCACACGGCGATCGCCCAGATCGCCGAGGCGGTCTTCCACGACTTCACGCCCGGCTTCTACCTCGTGGTGACCGTGACGGGCATCATCCTGGTGCTCGC
Organism: Nocardioides sp.; assembly: GCF_024509035.1. Taxonomy (GTDB): domain Bacteria; phylum Actinomycetota; class Actinomycetes; order Propionibacteriales; family Nocardioidaceae; genus Nocardioides. Next base: position 1,288 of record NZ_JANINT010000225.1, read on the forward strand.
CGCCAACACCGCGTTCAACGGGTTCCCGGTGCTCGGCTCGATCCTCGCCAAGGACGGCTACGCGCCACGGGCGCTCGGCTCGCGCGGTGACCGGCTGGCCTACAGCAACGGCATCGTGTTCCTCGCGGTGATGGCGATCGCCCTCATCCAGATCTACGACGCCGAGACCACCCGCCTGATCCAGCTCTACATCGTGGGCGTGTTCGTGTCGTTCAACCTCAGCCAGCTCGGCATGATCCGGCACTGGACCCGACACCTCCAGACCGAGAGGGACCCCGCGGAGCGTCGCCGGATGTACCGCTCGCGGGCCATCAACGCCGTCGGGCTCACGTTCACCGCGGTCGTGCTCGTGGTCGTGCTGATCACCAAGTTCCTCGCCGGCGCCTACATCACGATCCTCGCGATGATCGTCTTCTTCGTCGTCATGCGGGCGATCCGGCGCCACTACGACAGCGTCAGCGACGAGCTCGCCGCGGACGAGGAGGACAAGGTCCTCCCGACCCGCGTGCACGCGATCGTGCTGGTCTCCAAGCTCCACAAGCCCACGCTCCGCGCGCTGGCCTTCGCCAAGGCGACGCGCCCCAACGTGCTCGAGGGCGTCTACGTCTCGGTCGACCCCGAGGCCACCAACCGGCTGCTGGAGGAGTGGGACGAGCGCAACCTCGGCGTACCGCTCAAGGTGCTGCACTCGCCCTACCGCGAGCTCGTGCGCCCGATCGTCGAGTACGCCACCGAGATCCGCCGCTCCAACCCGCGCGGCGTCGTGGCCGTCTACATCCCCGAGTACGTCGTCGGCCGGTGGTGGGAGCAGCTGCTGCACAACCAGACCGCGCTGCGGCTCAAGGGCCGGTTGCTGTTCGCGCCCGGCGTGATGGTCACCTCGGTGCCCTTCCAGCTGCGCTCGTCGGAGCTGGTCCGTGAGCGCGAGGAGCGCGAGGGCGTGTGGGTGCGGCCCGGCGAGCTGCGCCTGGGCAACGTCGTCGAGCGCCCGTCCTCGGACCGGCAGGTCCAGAAGTGACCCCGTCCTCGACCGGGCGGCCGCGTCGTGGCGCGTAACCCCCGCGAGCGCAAGGCCCGCGGCGGCTCGCGGGTGGGCGAGCGGTTCGAGGCCGTCGTCGGCCCGATCGCCCACGGCGGCCACTGCATCGTCCGGCTCGAGGGCACCGGCAACGTCGGGGCGGACGGGTCGGACCGGCCGCGGGTCGTGTTCGTGCGGCACGCCATCCCCGGCGAGCGGGTGGTCGTGGAGATCACCGAGGGCACCGAGGGCGATCGGTTCTGGCGCGGCGACGCGGTCGAGGTGCTCGAGCCCTCGCGCGACCGGGTCGAGCCGCCCTGCCCCTACGCCGGCCCCGGCGGGTGCGGGGGCTGCGACTTCCAGCACGTCGCGCTGCCGCGCCAGCGCGAGCTCAAGGCCGCGGTGGTCCGCGAGCAGCTGGCCCGGCTCGGGGGCACCGACGTGCACGTCGAGGTCGAGCCGCTCCCGAGCGAGTCGGAGGAGATGGAGCGCGGCCTGCGCTGGCGCACCCGCATCCAGTGGGCCGTCGGGCCGCGCGGGCGCCGCGGGCTGCGCAAGCACCGCTCCCGCGAGGTGGTGCCGATCGACGACTGCCTGATCACGCGCACCGACGCCCGGGCCGTCACCCGCGCCGGCACCACCCTCGACCGGCACGCGGCCGACCTCTCGACGGTCGTGGGGGAGCGGGTCGACGTGCCGCGCCACGGTGAGCACCTGTTCACGGTGGAGGCCGACGGTTTCTGGCAGGTCCACCCCAGTGCCCCGCGGGTGCTGGTCGAGACCGTGCTCGACCTGCTCGAGCCGCGCCGTGGCGAGACCGTCCTGGACCTCTACGCCGGCGTCGGCCTGTTCGCCCGCTACCTCGCCGACGCCGTCGGCCCGACCGGCCACGTCCTCGCGGTCGAGGCCGACCGCACCGCCTGCAAGCACGCCCGCACCAACCTCGCCGGCCTGCCGGGCGTCCAGGTCGAGTGCGGCCCGGTCGACCGGGTGCTCGGGGGCCCCCTGCCGGCGGCGTACGGCTCGGTCGACCTCGTCGTCCTCGACCCGCCGCGCGAGGG
>NZ_JANINT010000226.1 GCF_024509035.1 Nocardioides sp.
GGCGGGTCTTGCCCTGGCCGCGCTCGCCGAGGAGCACGATGTCGTGGCCGGCGATGAGCGCCCGCTCGAGCTGCGGGATCACCGTGTCGTCGAAGCCGTGCAGCCCGGGCCACGGGTCACGGCCCTCGCGCAGCGCGGCGAGCAGGTTGTCACGCACCTCCTGGCGCAGGTGCTTCTGGATGTGGCCGGAGGCGCGGAGCTCGCCGACCGTCTGGGGGGTTGGAGCCGAGGTCACCTCACCACGCTACTCACGCCTCCAACAAACGGGCCAGGTCTCCGTTTCCGGCTCGGTAGCCTGCGCCCGTGACCCTGCAGCCGACCTGTCCCTGCGGCTCGGGCTCGGCGTACGACGCCTGCTGCGGCCGGCTGCACCGCGGCGCGGCCCTCGCCGAGACCGCCGAGCAGCTGATGCGCGCGCGGTACGCCGCCTACGCGGTCGGCGACACCGACTACGTGTTCCGCACCTGGCACCCGCGCACGCGACCCGACGACCTCACCCCCGAGGCGGGCCTGACCTGGACCGGCTTGAGCATCGTGGGTGCGGGCGAGGACTGGGTGGAGTTCGTGGCGTCGTACGAGCGCGGCGGTGTGCCCGGCGAGCTGCGCGAGCGCAGCCGGTTCGAGCGGCGCGCGGGCCGCTGGGTGTACGTCGACGGCGAGGTGGGCTGAACCCCAGGTCAGGTCGCGCCGTCGCCCGCGAGGTGCCGGCCGGCGACGTGCGTCACGAGGTCCGCCCAGGTGAGCAGCCCGACGACCCGCCCGGTCTCGTCAGCGACGACGACCGCGTCGACCAGCGCGTCGAGCATCACCTCGGCGGCGCGCTGGAGGTCGTCGTCGGGGCTCACCCGGGGCGGCTCGAGGAGCACCTGGTCACCGACGCGGCCGGGCCACCCGGGTCGCCCGAGGGCCGCCAGCACCTGCTCGATGGAGAGCAGGCCGCGGACCGTGCGGTCCGGCTCGACGACCACCAGGTGACGCACGGCGGAGGCGAGGAACGTGTCGACGGCCACCGCGAGGTCGCAGTCGGAGCGGATCGCGATCACACGGCGCGACATCACGGTCGACACCGCGTCCACGGCTCAGTCCCCCGCGTCCGGGACGACCTGGTCCAGGGCGGGCGGCTCCGGCACGATCGCGACTGGGCAGGTGGCGTGCTCGAGCACCGCGTTGGCGATCGAGCCGTACAGCAGCGTCGTGAGGGTCCCGCCGTGGTGGGCACCCACGACCACCAGGTCCATCCCCTGGGAGGCGCGCACCAGGCGCTCGTCGGCCATGCCGCGCACGATCTCGGTGCGCGCCGAGACGTCGGGGAACTTCTCGGCCAGGCCGGCGATCGACTCCGCGAGCTCGAGGCGTACGTCGCTGGCCACCGGCTCCTCCTCGGTGCCGGGACGAGCGTCCCAGAAGCAGTGCATGATCGTCAGCGGCAACCGGTGCAGCGAGGCCTGGCGATAGGCGAACTCGACGGTCGTCAGTGACCGCGCCGTGCCGTCGGCACCGACCAGCACACCGTTGCGGGTCACAGCCGGCTGGCTCGGGCGTACGACGACCACCGGGCACCGCGCCTCCCGCGACACCGCGAGGCTGACGGAGCCGAGCAGCAGGCTCTTGATCGGGCCCCGGCCGCGCGACCCGACGACCACGAGAGCGGCCTCCTCGGACAGCTCCAGCAGCGTGAGCCGCGCATCGGACATCCGCACGACCTCATGGACCACCAGCTCCGGAGCCCGCCGCGCCACCTGCTCGCGCGCATGTTCCAGCATCACGACCGCGTCGCTGTGGAGAGCCTCGAGCACCGCGCGGTGGTCGACGCCGGCCGGGTCCACCCAGACGGACCCGGAGGGGTCCACGCCATGGGCCAAGGTCAGCTGCCGAGACTCCAGCTGCGCCTGGTCGATCGCCCACTCCAGGGCTCGCTCGGCCGACGGCGAGCCGTCCGTGCCGACGACGATGGTCCCCGCGGGAATCGCAGTCGTCTCCATGGATCCACGGTGCGTCGAGGGGTCTGGCGCCAGTAGCGCCGAAGGCCCCGCATGTCAGGACCATCGGCCCTGCTGACCGCAGCAGGCCCGTGGACAGCATGGAGCACCACCGAAAACCCGAGGGGGACCCCGTGCCGGAAGCGATCGACCTGAGCCGCGAGGAGTGCGAGCGGTTGCTGCGCGCCGGCGTCGGCGGCAGGATCGCGCTCTCCTCCCCGAACGGTCCCCACATCGTGCCGGTGAACTACTCGGTCGTCGACGACACCATCGTGGTGCGCACCTCGCCGTACAGCGTGCTGGGCACCTACGGCCGCGACAGCATGCTCGCCTTCGAGGTCGACCAGTTCGACCACGAGCGCCAGCGCGGCTGGAGCGTGGTGGCCCGCGGCCGGGGCGAGGTGGTCTCCGACGCCGAGGAGCTCGAGCACATCCGCTCCGTCTGGGAGCCCCGGCCGTGGGCCTCCGGCGGTCGTAGCCTGCACCTCCGCCTGCGCTGGAGCGAGCTCTCCGGCCGGCGCATCGGCTCCGGCTGGGACGTCGAGGCGGCGCTGCCCGTCCGGCGTTCCGTGTGATCGAGCGCCACGCGCTGCGGCACACTGGCGAGCGTGATGGTCCCGTGACGCCCCCACACGGCAACGCACACGACGAGGGGCACGACGAGGCGCTGCCCGCGTCCACGCGAGCCCTCCTCGAGGCGGTCGCCGCCATCTCCTCCGACCTCGACCTGCACGCGGTGCTGTCGCGCATCGTCGAGGCCGCGACCCACCTCACCGGCGCGCAGTACGGCGCCCTCGGCGTCGTCGGCAGCGAGTCGGTGCTCGTCGAGTTCGTGACCACCGGCATCAACGCCCCGCACCGCGCGGAGATCGGCGACCTGCCGCACGGACGCGGCATCCTCGGGCTGCTCATCCACGAGCCGCAACCACTGCGGCTCGACGACCTGAGCGAGCACCCCCAGGCGGCCGGCTTCCCGACCCACCACCCTCCGATGCGGACGTTCCTCGGCGTGCCGGTGCGGATCCGCGGGACGGTGTTCGGCAACCTCTACCTCACCGAGAAGGCCGGCGGCGGACCGTTCACCGCCGAGGACCAGATGCTGGTGGAGGCCCTCGCGACCACGGCCGGGTTCGTGATCGACAACGCCCGCGCGTACGGGCTCAGCGAGCGCCGACGCCAGTGGCTCGAGGCCTCGGCGGAGCTCTCGGAGAACCTGCAGCCGCCCATCGAGCTGGGCCGGGCGCTGAGCCAGGTGGCCCGCGCCGCCCGCTCGATGACCCAGGCCGTGGCGGCCTCGGTGCTGCGGCTGGACAACGGCGTCGCCGTGCACACCACCGCCGTGGACGAC
>NZ_JANINT010000227.1 GCF_024509035.1 Nocardioides sp.
CCGACGCCGGCCTGGCCCGCGAGCTCGGCCTGGCTGCCCGCGAGGCGGCCGCGACCGGCGGTCGTGAGCTGGCCACCGAGCTCTACGTCCTCGCGGCCGACCGCTCCCCCGCCGAGCTGGCGGCCGAACGGGTCGAGTGGCTGGCGACCGCGGTCGAGGCCGGCGCGACCGGCAACCACGTCGAGCTCGTCCACCGCGCCCTCGGCGACTTCCTCCGGCTGACGGCCGCGCCGGCCCAACAGGTGCGCGTGCGCCTCGCGCTGCCCGAGCTCGCCGGCACCGGCGTCGCCGCGATGGACGAGGTGCTGACCGCCGCGCTCGCCGACGCCGGCGACGACGACCGCCTGGTGGCGATGGTGCTGCTCCAGCGAGCGAGGGTCGCGCTGATGGAGTCGCGCCCCGCCGAGGCCGAGCGCCGGGCCGGCGATGCCGCCGACCTGCTGCGTCGCGCCGGCGACCGGGTGGGCGAGGCAGCCGCGCTGACCACGCTCGCGGTCGCCACCCGGTGGACGGGCAGCGGCCGCCACGACGCCCACCTGAGCGCGGCGCTCGCCCTCACCCCGGCGTCCGATCCGGCCGCGCCCGGGATGACCCACGTGTCCGCGGCGTACCTCGCGGCCCGCTTCGCCTTCTACGACGACCGGCTCGAGGAGGCGTGGTCGGCGTTCCTCTCGATGCTCGCGCAGGTCGAGCGCGGCGCCGGCACGGACCAGGTCCACGTGCTGCGCTGCCTGGTCGAGGTCGGGGTCCGCCTGGGCCGCTGCCGCGAGGCCCGGGCGTACGCCGCGCGCGCCGCCGCGGTCGGTGAGGAGTTCGGCCTCGACCCGCACACCGGCTGGTTCATCACCGCGCTGGCCGAGCTCGCCGGCGGTGACCTCGCCACGGCCCGACGGCTGGCCGAGCGGGGCGTGGAGGCCGCCGAGGAGCGCGGTGACACCCGCTACCTGCAGCGACACCTGCTGCTGCTCGGCCAGGCCCGGCTGCGCAGCGGGGACGCGCTCGCGGCCCGGTCCGCCCTGAGCCGGATCCGTGACATCGAGGCCAGCCATGCGATCAGCGATCCCACGGTCAACCGCTGGCAGCCCGACCTGGTCGCGGCCCTGGTCGCGCTGGGGTCGACCGCCGAGGCGGAGGACCTGGTCGCGAGCGCCCGCCGTGCGCTCGACGGTCGCTCGGGCACCGACGGCGTCGGCGCCCAGCTCGACCGGGCCGAGGCCGACGTGCTGGCCGCCCGGGGCGACGTCGACGGGGCCCTGGTGCTGCTCGATCGGTCCGCCAAGGTCTGCGCCGACCTCGGCATGCGCATCGACCTCGGCCGGGCGCTGCTGACCCGCGCCCACGTCGAGCGACGCAGCCGGCGCGCCGCGGCCTCACGCGCGGCCCTCGCCGCCGCCCAGACGTGCTTCGCCGAGATCCACGCGCAGTCCTGGCTCGACCAGGTGCGTGCCGAGCTCATGCCGGGGCCGACGGCCGCGACCGACGACCCGCTGCTCGGCCGTCTCACCGACACCGAGGCCCGCATCGCGCGGCTCGTCTTCCAGGGCGCCAGCAACCGCCAGATCTCCGAGCGCTTGTTCCTGAGCGTCAAGACCGTCGAGGCGACGCTGACCCGGATCTACCGCAAGCTGGACGTCCGCTCGCGCACGCAGCTGGCGACCCTGCTGGTCCCCGGCCCCGCCGAGTAGGAGCGGCGTCCGGGCTCGCAGGCTCGGGGAGCGGGCAAGGGTTTCCCCGCTACCCCGGCCCGCGCGGCGTTCCTAGGTTTCTCTCACTCGCCCTGCCCGCAACCGCCGGCGGCGAGCTCCCATCCCCCTCACCCCCAAGGGAGCACCATCTCCATGAGAACCAGAACGCTGCTCGGAGCGGCTCTGGCGGCCTCGGTCTCGGGCGTCCTCGCCCTCGGACCGCAGGTGTCGTCGTCGACCGCGGCCCAGGCCCCGTCCACCGCCCACACCTCGGCCCACACCTCGGCCGACGCCGGCAGGCGCGAGGTCAACCGGGTCGCCGCCGACTACCTCGTCGACCACCGTGGCGCCTTCCAGGCCAGCCCCCACGACGCCTTCCGGCGCACGAGCACGACCAGCGCGACCAACGGCGCCCAGTACGTCGCCTACGACCGCACCTACCGAGGCCTGCGGGTCATCGGCGGCGACGTCGTGCTCGCGGTCGACCGCACCGGCAAGGTGACGGGCCGCAGCGCGACCCAGCGCCAGGTCATCGACCTGCGCACCGTCACCCCCCGCGTCGCCGCAGGCGCCGCGCAGCGCAAGGCCCGCTCGCTGGTCGGTCACGTCACCAGCGCGTCCCGCCCCGAGCTCGTCGTGCTCGCCCAGCACGCGCCCCGGCTCGCGTGGTCGACCCTCGTCACGGGCACCACGAAGAACCGCCCGACCAAGCTGACGGTCTACACCGACGCGCGCACCGGCGCGGTCCTGGGCAGCTGGGACCTGGTCGCCGACGGCACCGGCAACGGCTACTACTACCCCGGCGTCACGATCGGCACGTCGGGGAGCGGCTCGTCGTACCGCATGTCCGACTCCAGCCGCAGCGGCGTCTCCTGCGCCAACCAGGCGGGCACGATCTTCACCGGGTCCGACGACGTCTGGGGCAACGGGTCGGGCACGAACCTCGAGACCGCCTGCGTCGACACGCTCTACAGCGTCGACAAGGAGGTCGACATGCTCTCGTCGTGGCTGGGTCGAAGCGGCGTCAAGGGCAACGGCAGCACCTACCCGGCGCGGGTCGGCCTCAACGACGTCAACGCCTACTTCGACGGCAGCATGGTGAACTTCGGCCACAGCCAGGACAACGCGCGCCAGCTCACGGCGATCGACATCGTCGCCCACGAGCAGGGCCACGGCGTCTTCGAGACCACGCCCGGTGGCTCGACCGGTGACAACGAGACCGGCGGCATGAACGAGGCGACCGGTGACATCTTCGGTGCGCTCACCGAGGCGTACGCCGCCAACCCCAACGACCCGGCCGACTTCACGGTCGGCGAGGAGGCCGACCTCGTCGGCGACGGCCCGATCCGCTACATGTACAACCCCAGCCTGGTCGGCGACCCCAACTGCTGGTCCTCGAGCATCAAGAACACCGAGGTGCACGCGGCGGCCGGCCCGCTCAACCACTGGTTCTACCTGCTGTCCCAGGGCTCTGCGGGTTCGCCCGCCTCGCCGACCTGCAACGGGTCGACCGTGACGGGCGTCGGCATCCAGACCGCCGGCAAGATCTTCTACAACGCGCTGCTGATGAAGACGACGTACTGGACCCACGGCAAGGCCCGCATCGCCTCGCTGACCGCGGCCAAGAACCTCT
>NZ_JANINT010000228.1 GCF_024509035.1 Nocardioides sp.
CCCCGGAGACGGCGCCCGACGCCGCCGCCCCCGTGGTGGCCGCCACCGCTCCGGCCGAGCCGTCCGCCGACCCGGCCACGGAGCCGGCACCGGAGGCCGCGCTCGGGCGACGCAAGACCCAGGCGGGGCGCCAGGACCGGATCGAGGAGATCAAGGGCAGCGTGCACGCCGAGCTGCTCCAGCAGCTCGGGCCCCAGCTGTACGCCGCCGAGATGGACCAGGACGACCTCGACCAGCGGGTGCGGGCCGTGCTCGCCGACGTCCTCGGCGCCCAGGACCGGCCGCTCAGCCACAGCGACCGGGCCCGGGTCACCCAGGAGATCACCGACGACATCCTCGGCTACGGCCCGATCGAGCCGTTCCTGCGCGACCCGACGGTCTCGGAGGTGATGGTCAACGGCGCGCACAGCATCTGGATCGAGCGCGACGGGCGGCTGGAGCCCACCGCCGCCCGCTTCGTCGACGAGGCCCACCTGCGCCGAGTGATCGACAAGATCGTGTCGCGCATCGGCCGGCGCGTCGACGAGTCGAGCCCGATGGTCGACGCCCGCCTGCCCGACGGCAGCCGCGTCAACGCGGTCATCCCCCCGCTCGCGATCGACGGGTCCGCCCTGACGATCCGCAAGTTCGCGACCACGCCCCTGACCGCCGACGACCTGGTGCGGTTCGGCACGCTGAGCGACCAGGCGCGGGACTTCCTGGCTGCGTGCGTCCGCGGCCGGCTCAACGTGATCGTCTCGGGCAGCACCGGCGCCGGCAAGACGACCACCCTCAACGTGCTCTCCTCCTTCATCCCGGCCGACGAGCGGATCGTCACCATCGAGGACGCCGCCGAGCTGCAGCTCGAGCAGGAGCACGTCGTCCGCCTCGAGTCGCGCCCCGCCAACATCGAGGGCAAGGGCGGCGTCGACACCCGGGACCTGGTGCGCAACGCACTGCGCATGCGCCCCGACCGGATCGTCGTCGGCGAGGTCCGCGACGCCTCGGCGCTCGACATGCTGCAGGCGATGAACACCGGCCACGACGGGTCGATCTGCACCGTGCACTCCAACGGACCCCGCGACACCCTCGCACGCATCGAGACGATGGTGCTGATGGCGGGCATGGACCTGCCGGTGCGCGCGATCCGTGAGCAGATGGCCTCGGCCCTCGACCTCATCGTCCACCAGACCCGCTTCAAGGACGGCACCCGCAGGATCACCCACGTCACCGAGGTCGAGCGCATGGAGGGCGACGTCGTCACCCTCCAGGACATCTTCGTCTTCGACCAGAGCCCCGGCTTCGACGCCGATGGGCGCTCGCTCGGCGGCCTGGTCGCGACCGGGCTGCGCCCCAAGCTGCTCGACAAGCTCGCCGGTGCCAACGTGACCGTCGACCCGGCCCTGTTCATGGCTGGCCGACGATGACGTGGCTCCTGGTCGTCGGCGCCGCAGCGATCGGGCTCGGGCTGCTCGCTGTGCTGGTGCTGCTCGCCTCCCCCGCGCCGAGGACCGAGATGACCCCGGCCGAGCGAGTGACGGCGTACGTCGGGGGCGGTGGGCCGATCGCGACCTCGGCCGTCGACCGTCCCGACCCGCTCGCCCAGGCCACCGACGCCGCCTCGCAGGTGCTCCACCGCAACCGCGGTCTCGAGGAGCGCATCCGGCACCGGCTCGACGGCGCCGGCAGTCGGCTCGAGCCCGCCGAGTGGCTGCTCGTGCACACGGCGGTGCTGGTCGCGACCGGGCTGACCGGCCTCCTCCTCGGCACCGGCAGCGTCGCCGTCTTCGCGCTGTTCCTCGTCGTCGGCGCGCTCGGCCCCTGGCTCTACCTCGGCCTGCGCCGCGGTCGGCGCGTCGCGGCCTTCGGCGCGGCCGTGCCGGAGACGCTGCAGCTGATGTCGGGCTCGCTGGCCGCGGGGCTCTCGCTCGCCCAGTCCGCCGAGACCGTCGGTCGGGAGGGCCCGGATCCCGTGGCGGCGGAGTTCCGCCGGGCACTGGTCGAGACGCGGCTGGGGATGCCGCTGGAGGACGCCCTCGAGGCCGTGGCGAAGCGGTTCGACAGCGCCGACCTGGCCTGGGCCGTGATGGCGATCCGGATCCAGCGTCAGGTGGGTGGCAACCTCGCCGAGCTGCTCGACACGGTCGCGGCGACGATGCGCGAGCGCGAGTACGTGCGCCGCCAGGTCTCCGCGCTGTCCGCGGAGGGGCGCCTCTCGGCGTGGGTGCTCGGCGCGCTGCCGCCGCTGTTCATGCTCTACCTGCTGCTCACCAGCCGCGACTACCTGATGCCGCTCTTCGAGGACCCCCGCGGCATCGTGATGCTCCTCGGCGGCGCCCTCTGGCTGGCGGTGGGCGTGTTCTGGATGAGCCGCCTGGTCAAGGTGGAGGTCTGAGATGCCTCTCGTGCTGGGTGTCCTCCTGCTTGCGGTCGCGGTGCTCCTGCTCGCGCTCGCGGTGGGCGGCTCCCGCGAGAGCCACGGCGTGGCCCGCTCGCTCGAGCTCGTGCAGGCCTCCTCGGCCACGCCCGAGGTCGTGGCGGCCGAGGTGGAGACCTCGTTCGGCGAGCGGGTGCTCGACCCGCTCCGCGGCCGGCTGCTCGGCCTCGGGCGCCGGGTCGCCGGTCGTGACGCTCCCGAGCGGGTCCGCCACAAGCTCGACCTCGCCGGCAACCCCGCCGGCTGGACCGTCGACCGCTACCTGACCGGCACCGTCCTCGGCGCCGTCGGCGGGCTGGTCGTCGCGGCGCTCGTCGCGCTCCTGGTCGAGCCCGCGGTCCCGATCATCGTGCTGCTGCTCGTGGCCGGGCTCGTCGCCGGGTTCTTCGCGCCGGCGATGTACCTCTACCAGGTGGGCTACGACCGGGCCGAACGCATCCGGCGCGAGCTCCCCGACGCGATCGACCTGCTCACGATCAGCGTCGAGGCGGGCCTCGGCTTCGACGCCGCCGTGCAGCAGGTGGCCCGCAACACCACGGGCCCGCTCGCCGACGAGCTGGCCCGGGTGCTCCGCGAGATGCAGCTGGGACAGAGCCGCTCGGCGTCGCTGCGCTCGCTGGCCGCCCGGACCACCGTGCCCGAGCTGCGCACGTTCGTCGGGGCGATGGTGCAGGCCGACTCCCTCGGCATCCCCATCGCCCAGGTGCTGCGCGTCCAGTCGCGCGAGATCCGGGTCAAGCGCCGCCAGCACGCCGAAGAGCGCGCCCAGAAGGTCCCGGTCAAGATCACGGTGCCCTTGATCTTCTGCATCCTGCCCTGCCTCTTCGTGGTCGTCCTGGGCCCCGCGGCCCTGAGCATCATGGACACGTTCTGATGGGCGCCCGCGCGGTCCGGTCGCG
>NZ_JANINT010000229.1 GCF_024509035.1 Nocardioides sp.
CGCGCGGCGGCGGCCTCGACGTCGGCGGGGGTGCGCGGGGGAGCCGGCGGGGTCGGGCGCTGCTCGACCGGCGGGTCGTCGGTCGCCTGGTCCTGCTTGCGCTGCCACCACCGCGTGGGGCTGGGGTCGTTCGCGTCCATCACCGGTGAGCCTAGGGGTCCCTGAGGCACATGTGGTGCCGAACGGTCAGTAGACCAGCGCCTGCACGTCGGGCGCGAGCACTTCCTCGACGTACGCCGCCGCGCCGGCGATCCGGACACCCTCCAACAGGTCGTCCGGCGTGAGCTCGCGACGCACCGCGCACTGCGTGCACACCGTCACCTGACCGCCGGCGATCACTGCTGCCACCAGGTCGGCCGCGGGGCTGGCCTGCGGCAGCACGAACCCGCCCCGCCCGGCCCCCAGCCAGGCCGCCTCCCCGGTCAGCCACAGGCTGACCGGCGCCCCGGCGCTCAGCGCGGTCGCGGCGACGGTGAGGCCCTGGTTGGCGCGCTCGGGGTCGTCGGCGCCGCAGGTGACCTTGACGACGAGGGGGCGCGGCATCAGGCGCCCTGGAAGCCGATGAGCCACGGGACGCCGAACCGGTCGACGACCTGCCCGTCGGTGTCGCCCCACGGCCGCGTCTCGAGCGGCTCGACGACCCGTCCGCCCTCGGCCAGCGCGGCGAACCAGCCCCGCAGCGTCTCGGGCCCGGCCGTGCCGAGCAGGGACATCAGCAGACCGTCGGAGCGGAACGGTCGCTGGTCCTCGGCGGCGTCCGAGGCGAACAGGTCCACGGGGCCGCCCCGCAGCCAGCCGTGGGCGACCGCGTCGGGTGGGCCGTCGGACCGCCCGAACTCCGCCAGCGTGTGGGTCACCGCCTCGCCGCCGAACACCCCGGCGTAGAAGTCGAGGGCCGCGCGGGCGGTGCCCGGCAGGAGCAGGTACGGGGTGGGTGCCGTCATGCGGCGATCCTAGGCAGCCCCGCCGACGAGGCCGGGATACCGCGAAGTGGGCATGACCGCACGGCCCCGCCCGGAGTGCAATCGAGGGGTGCGGACGTGTCAGGTGCTGCGGTGGCGCCGTGGGTCGAGGTCGATCGAGGAGGCGAGCCTGGAGGAGCTCGTCCAGGCCTTCTGCGGGACGCGCGCCGGTCGTCGCCACGAACGTCGCTGGGCCCGCGCTCGCGGCACCTGACCCCGCACGCCACCGGCGCCCTAGAGTGGGCGCATGCCGTTCGAGCTCCCCGACAACCTCCACCCCGACTGCGCTCCCGTGGCCTGGATGCTGGGCCGATGGGGTGGCCGCGGGCACGGCGACTACTCGACGATCGACAAGTTCGAGTTCGGCCAGGAGCTGGTCTTCACCCACGACGGCCGCCCGTTCTTCCACTACTTCTCCCGCTCCTGGATCGTCGACGGCAACGGTGAGAAGGTGCGCGACGCCGCCCAGGAGGCCGGCTTCCTGCGCTGCCGCACCGGCGGCAACCTCGAGCTGCTGCTGTCGCACTCCTCGGGCATCTCGGAGATCTGGTACGGCAAGGCCGAGGACGGCAAGCTTGAGCTGCACACCGCCGGCGTGAGCTTCACCGAGTCGGCCAAGGAGGTCACCGGCGGCAAGCGGCTCTACGGCAACGTCGAGGGCCGGCTGCTCTACGCCTACGACATGGCCGCCGTCGGGCAGGAGCTCCAGCCGCACCTGTGGGCCACGCTCGAGCGTCAGTAGGCCCGGCGGTGGTTGGAGCATGACGGACGAGCTCGCGGCCAAGCTGCGGGAGCAGGGCTACCGGCTCACCCCGCAGCGCCAGCTGGTGCTCCGCGCGGTCGAGAAGCTCGGCCACGCCACCCCCGACGAGGTGCTCGCCGAGGTCCACGCCCAGTCGAGCGCGGTCAACGTCTCCACGATCTACCGCACCCTCGAGGTGCTCGAGGAGCTCGGGCTGGTGCGCCACGCCCACCTGTCCGACCGCGCGCCGACGTACCACTCGGTCAGCGACCACGAGCACTTCCACCTGGTCTGCCGGAATTGCCACAAGGTCGTCTCGGTTGACCCTGACGTGGTCGCGCCGCTGGCCGAGCGGCTCGAGCGCGAGCAGGGCTTCGTGCTCGACGTCGGCCACCTGGCGGTCTTCGGCCGCTGCACCCACTGCGAGGAGACATGACCATGCGAAGCCCGCTGCTCGACCTGCCCGGCGCGGTCGCCGCGGACGGCATCGACCGCGACGTGGCCGCCCACTACGGCTCGTTCAACGGCGAGCAGCGCACGCTCGAGTCGGGCCAGGGGTTCGTCGACCTGTCGCACCGCGACGTCATCCGTGTCTCCGGGCCCGACCGCCTCACCTGGCTGCACTCGCTGACCACCCAGCACCTCGAGTCGCTGGCTCCGAAGGTGTCGACCGGTGTGCTCATCCTCAGCCCGCAGGGGCACGTCGAGCACGCGTTCTTCGGCTACGACGACGGCGAGTCGTTCACCGCGCACACCGAGCCGGGAGCGGCCGCGGCGCTGGTGGAGTTCCTCGACCGGATGCGGTTCATGATGCGCGTCGAGGTCGCCGACGTGACCGCCGAGCTCGCGGTCACCTGGCGGCCGTCGGCGACGGCCGAGGGGCCGTACGCCGGCTACGAGCTCATCCCGCGCGACCAGCTCACGACGTACGCCGAGGCGGCGGGCCCGGCCTGCGGCCTGTGGGCGTTCGAGGCGCTGCGGATCGCGCGCGGCGAGCCGCGCTTGGGGCTGGACACCGACCACCGCACGATCCCCAACGAGGCCGGCTGGATCGGCCCGGCGGTCCACCTCGACAAGGGCTGCTACCGCGGCCAGGAGACCGTCGCCCGGGTGCACACGCTCGGCCGGCCGCCGCGCCGCCTGACGCTGCTGCACCTCGACGGCTCGGAGAACCGGCTGCCCCCCGTCGGCGCCGACCTGCTGCTCGGCGACAAGACGGTCGGGTTCGTCGGCACCTCGGCCCGCCACCACGAGCTCGGCCCGATCGCGCTGGCGATGGTCAAGCGCAACGTCCCCCTCGACGCGACCCTGACCGTCGACGGCATGCCCGCCGCCCAGGAGGTCCTTGTCGACCCCGAGGTCGGGCTGCACGTGCGCCCGCTGCGCTGACCGATCAGCGCCGGTACATCACGTGCGTGTCGGCCGCGGTGTGCGTGAAGCCCAGCCGTGAGTAGACCGCGACCGCCGGGTCGTTGTCGGACTCGACGTACAGCAGCACCTCGCCGACGTCGAGATCGGCCAGGTGGTGCAGGCCGGCGAGCGTGAGCAGCTTGCCCAGGCCGCGGCCCTGCGCGGCCGGGTCGATGCCGACGACGTACACCTCGCCGAGGG
>NZ_JANINT010000230.1 GCF_024509035.1 Nocardioides sp.
AGAACGGCGCGATCATCCGGTTCCCCGGGGAGATGCTGCGCGAGCAGATCGAGCTCCAGCGCGTGATCCTGATCAACCAGGACCCGCCCGAGCACACCGCGACCCGCGCGATCATCTCGCGCGGCTTCACGCCCCGCTCGATCGCCGAGCTCGAGGATCAGATGACCCAGCGGGCCGCCTCGATCGTCAAGGACGCCGTCGGCCGCGGCACCGGCAACTTCGTCGAGGAGATCGCCGCCGAGCTGCCGCTGCAGGCGATCGCCGACCTGATCGGCGTCCCGCAGGAGGACCGCCACAAGCTGTTCGAGTGGTCCAACCAGATGCTCGCGGGCGAGGACCCCGACTATGCCGGCGAGAACGACGTCGCCGCCGCCGAGATCCTCGGTTACGCGATGATGCTCGCCGCCGACCGGCAGGCGAACCCCCGTGACGACCTGATCACCAAGCTCATCAACGCCCACAAGGGCGAGCGCGGACTCACCGACGACGAGTTCGGCTACTTCGTGATCCTGCTCGCCGTCGCCGGCAACGAGACCACGCGCAACGCGATCTCGCACGGCATGAACGCGTTCCTGGACAACCCCGAGCAGTGGGAGATCTGGAAGCGCGACCGTCCGGCCACGATGGTCGACGAGGTCGTCCGCTGGGCGACGCCGGTGAGCGTCTTCCAGCGCACCGCCCTCAACGACGTCGAGGTGGGAGGGGTGCAGTTCACGAAGGGCCAGCGCGCGGCGCTGTTCTACGCGAGCGCCAACTTCGACGAGGACGTCTTCGAGGACCCCTACACGTTCAACATCCTGCGCGACCCCAACCCGCAGCTCGGGTTCGGTGGCCACGGCGCCCACTACTGCCTCGGCGCCAACCTGGCCCGCCAGGAGATCCGGGTCATCTTCGACGCGCTCGCCGACTACGCCCCCGACATCGCCAAGCTGGCCGAGCCGGCGCGGCTGCGGCACTCGTGGGTCAACGGGATCAAGGACCTGCAGGTCAAGTACGCCTGAGCCGGGAGGCTCGAGAGCCGTCAGGAGGCCCGCTCGGTGAGCACCAGCGGGCCGTCGGCGGTGATCGCCACGGTGTGCTCCATGTGCGCGCCCCGCGAGCCGTCCTTGCTGCGCAGCGTCCACCCGTCGGCGTCGGTGTAGATCTCGTCGGTCGTCTGCAGGAACCACGGCTCCAGGGCGAGCACCAGCCCTGGTCGCAGCTTCAGGCCGCGTCCGGGGCGGCCGTCGTTGGGCACGTGCGGCTCGCCGTGCATGGTCCGGCCCACGCCGTGGCCCCCGAACTGGAGGTTGATGCCCAGGCCGGCGGTACGAGCGACGTCACCGATGGCGGCCGAGATGTCCCCGAGGCGGTTGCCGGGCTGGGCGGCGGCGATGGCCGCCTCGAGGGCCCGCGTGGTGACGTCGATCAGCTCGACGTCCTCGGGTCGCGGCGTGCCGACGACCACGCTCAGCGCCGAGTCGGCGACCCAGCCGTCGACGTTCGCCGCGAAGTCGACGCTGAGCAGGTCGCCGTCCTGCAGCCGGTAGTCGTGGGGGAGGCCGTGCAGGACCGCGTCGTTGACCGAGGTGCACAGGACCTTGCCGAACGGCGAGGCGCCGAACGACGGGTGGTAGTCGATGTAGCAGGACTCCGCACCGCGCTCGCGGATCATGTCGTGCGCGAGCGCGTCCAGGTCGAGCAGGTTGACGCCGACGGCGGCCTTCTCGGCCAGGGCGCTGAGCACGTCGGCGACGAACCGTCCGGCCGGGCGCATCTGCTCGATCTGGGCAGGGGTGCGGAGCTCGATCATGGGGTGGACCCTATCCAGCGGCTCCAGGAACGGCCCCATCCGCTCAGGGCAGATCCGCCCCGGGCGGAACCGCTGGGATCCGCCCGGCGTACGCCGCAGGCTCGGTGACATGACCCAGACCCCTTCGCTCGCCGGCCTGTCCGCTGCCGACCGGCTGCTCCACCAGCGCATCATCGTCCTAGGCCAGCAGGTCGACGACGACATCGCCAACAAGCTCTGTGCCGAGCTGCTCCTGCTCTCGGCCGAGGACCCCAAGCGCGACATCGCGCTCTACATCAACTCACCCGGCGGATCGGTCAGCGCCGGGCTGGCGATCTACGACACCATGCGGCTCATCCCCAACGACGTCAGCACGCTGGCGATGGGCCTCGCGGCCAGCATGGGCCAGTTCCTGCTCTCCGCCGGCACGCCCGGCAAGCGCTACGCGCTGCCGCACTCCCGGGTGCTGATGCACCAGGGCTCGGCCGGAATCGGCGGCACCGCGATCGACATCGAGATCCAGGCCGAGAACCTCGAGCACACCAAGAACGTGATGATCGGGCTGATCGCCGAGCACACCGGCCAACCGGTGGAGGTGATCGAGCGGGACTCGCTGCGCGACCGGTGGTTCACCGCCGAGGAGGCGCGGGACTACGGCTTCGTGGACCAGGTGCTCACCGACGTGAGCGCCGTGACGCCCGCCCGCCCCACGCCGTCGTTCGGGCTCCGGTGACGGCGATGAGCACCTACACGATCCCGAGCGTCGTCGAGAGGACCGTGCGCGGCGAGCGCGCCGTCGACATCTACAGCCGCCTGCTCACCGACCGCATCGTCTACATCGGCACCGAGATCGACGACGGCGTCGCGAACGTCGTCATCGCCCAGCTGCTGCACCTGGAGTCGGAGAGCCCCGACCAGCCGATCAGCCTCTATCTCAACTCCCCGGGCGGCTCGGTGACCTCGATGCTCGCGATCTACGACACCATGCAGTTCATCCGCTCGCCGGTCGGTACGACGTGCGTCGGCCAGGCCGCCTCGTCGGCGGCCGTGCTGCTGGCTGCGGGAGCGCCCGGCAGCCGCACCGTCCTGCCGCGCGCCCGCGTCGTGCTCCACCAGCCCTCCGGCGGTGGCCAAGGGACCCTCCCGGACCTCGCACTGCAGGCCAAGGAGATCGTCCGCCTGCGCTCGGAGATGGACCAGATCCTCGCCCGGCACACCGGCCAGAGCATCGAACGGCTGCGCGACGACACCGACCGCGACCTGATCCTGTCGGCGCCACAGGCTGTGGACTACGGGCTCGCGGACGTCGTCCTCGACAGCCGCAAGGTGTGAGCCAGGGAACAAACCGCGCGGCCGACCGGTTCCGCCGGTCATGAGCGAACCGGTCGACCGCATCATCACCTCCCTGCGCACCAACCACGACACGCTCGTGGCGCTGCTGCCGAACCTCACCGACGACCAGCTGAGCGGCCCGAGCGGCGCGACGGAGTGGAGCATCGCCCAGGTGCTCTCGCACCTCGGCAGCGGGGCGGAGATCTTC
>NZ_JANINT010000231.1 GCF_024509035.1 Nocardioides sp.
AAGGGCTCAGAACGCTGTATCCACAGGGATCTGGCAACCTCGAAAGTAAAATCTCGCGCCGGGCCAGGTGGGGCATGCGGCAGGAGGAATCCCGGGTCCTAGACGACGACCACAGCACGGCAACCCACCACGGTCTGATGCCCAAGAGCGAACGATGACCACCCGCGGTGACCACAGCGAACGGCGACCACGCTCCCTCGTCTTTCACCCACGACGACCCGAGCGGACCCGCAGGCCGACGTACAGCCAGCGCCCTGCCGAGGCCGCGGGGGTCTCGACGAGCTCGACCAGCGGTGGTCGGCGCCCTGCCGACGCTGCGGCGGTCTCGACGAGCTCGACCACCGGATCGGCTGTGAGCCGATGGTCAGGTCGGGAAGGGCTGGTCCTTGCCGAGCACGGTCAGGCCGTCCTCGACGACGAAGCCACGGGCCAGGTCGGCCTCGGGATCGACGCCGACCTGGGCACCGGGCGGGACGACGACGTGCTTGTCGAGGATCGCGTTGCGGACCACCGCACCGGCCCCCACGGACACGCCGTTCATCAGCACCGACCCGGTGACCTCGGCGCCGGTCTCGACGCGCACCGACGGCGACAGCACCGAGCGCCGCACCGTGCCGCCGGTGATCACGACGCCGGGCGAGAGCACCGCCTCGTCGGCCATCGGCTTGTCCCCCGTCGCGCCCTGCACGAGCTTGGCGGGGGGCTGCGGGCCGTAGGAGGTGTAGATGGGCCAGTCGAAGTTGTAGAGGTTGAAGATCGGCAGCGGAGAGACGACGTCCATCTGAGCGGCGTAGAAGGAACCGATGGTCCCGACGTCGCGCCAGTAGCCGCGGTCGCGGTCGGTCGAGCCGGGCACGTCGTTGTCCTTGTAGTCGTAGACCGCGGCCTGCTGGCGCCGCACGAACGCCGGCACGATGTCGCCGCCCATGTCGTGCTTGGAGCCGATCTCGGTCGCGTCGCGGGTCACGGCCTCGACGAGCGCGTCGGCGTCGAAGACGTAGTTGCCCATCGAGGCGAGCACCTCCCCGGGGCTGTCGGGCAGGCCCACCGGGTCGGTCGGCTTCTCGAGGAACTCGCGGATCTTCGAGGGGTCGTCGGGGTGGACGTCGATGACGCCGAACTGGTCGGCCAGCTCGATCGGCTGGCGGATCGCCGCGACGGTGCACGCGGCACCGCTGGCCACGTGCGCCTTCACCATCTGGTGGAAGTCCATGCGGTAGACGTGGTCGGCACCCACCACCACGACGTAGTCGGGCCGCTCGTCGCGCATCAGGTTCAGCGACTGGTAGATCGCGTCGGCCGAGCCGAGGTACCAGTGCTTGCCGACCCGCTGCTGGGCCGGCACCGGGGTGACGTAGTTGCCGAGCATCGTCGACATCCGCCAGGTCTGGGTGACGTGCCGGTCGAGGCTGTGGGACTTGTACTGCGTGAGGACCACGATCTTGAGGTAGCCCGAGTTGACGACGTTCGAGAGCGCGAAGTCGATCAGCCGGTAGATGCCCGCGAACGGCACGGCCGGCTTGGCCCGGTCGGCGGTCAGCGGCATCAACCGCTTGCCCTCGCCCCCGGCAAGACAGATCACGAGCACGTTCTTCCGGGAGATCGATGCCATGGGCCCACGCTAGCGCCCACGTGAGGGTCGCGGGGGCGAGTAGGTTCGCACCTGTGCGAGTCGACGTGCTGAGCAAGGAGTACCCGCCCGAGATCTACGGCGGCGCCGGGGTCCACGTGGCCGAGCTGGTCCGCGCGCTGCGGGCCCGCGACGACCTCGACACCCACGTGCACGCGTTCGGCGCGCCGCGTGCGGAGGACCGCACGTCGTCGTACGCCGACCTCGCCGAGCTGTCCGGCGCCAACGCGGCGCTGCGCACGCTCGGCGTCGACCTGACGATCGCCGACGGCTGCGCCGGCACCGACCTCGTGCACTCGCACACCTGGTACGCCAACCTCGCCGGCCACCTCTCCTCGCTCCTGTACGGCGTGCCGCACGTCGTCACGGCGCACTCGCTCGAGCCGCTGCGGCCGTGGAAGGCCGAGCAGCTGGGCGGCGGCTACGCGATCTCCTCGTGGGCCGAGCGCACGGCCTACGAGGGTGCCGCCGGGGTGATCGCGGTGTCCGCCGCGATGCGCGACGACGTGCTCGCGTCCTATCCCGCGGTCGACCCCGCCCGGGTGCACGTGGTCCACAACGGCATCGACACCGAGGACTGGCAACCGGTTCGCGACCCCGCCCGGGTGCGCGAGCTCGGCGTCGACCCCGAGCGTCCCTCGGTGGTGTTCGTCGGCCGGATCACCCGGCAGAAGGGGCTGCCGCTGTTCCTGCGCGCCTGCGCGGCCCTCCCGCCCGAGGTGCAGATCGTGCTGTGCGCCGGCGCCCCGGACACCCCCGAGATCCTGGCCGAGGTCGAGGGCCTCGTCGACGGGCTCCGCGCGACCCGGGCCGGCGTCGTGTGGATCAACGAGATGCTCCCCCGGCGCGACGTCGTGTCCCTGCTGACCGCCGCGACGGCGTTCGCCTGCCCCTCGATCTACGAGCCGCTCGGCATCGTCAACCTCGAGGCGATGGCGTGCGAGACCGCCGTGGTCGCCACGGCCACCGGCGGGATCCCCGAGGTCGTCGTGCCCGGCGAGACCGGGCTGCTCGTGCCGATCGAGCAGGCAGGAGACGGCACCGGCACCCCGCTCGACCCGGATCGGTACGTCGCCGACTTCGCGGCCGCACTGATCGAGGTCGTATCGGACCCCGCACGCGCCGACGAGATGGGCCGCGCCGGACGGGCGCGGGCGATCTCGGACTTCAGCTGGGCGGCGATCGCGGAGCGCACCGTGGAGGTCTACCGCTCGGCGCGCTGACCTCGAGCGGCCGGGGCCTGTGGAGGAGCGCCGCGCACGGTCGCGGATCGGGGCAGGCTGCCCGCATGACCGATCCGTATCGCCCCTTCGTCCACACCCAGGCCGACCTCGAGCAGGTCTGGCGTGACCTCATGCACCCCCTCGGGTTCGCCGACTCCAGCATCTGGATGCTGCGGCTCGAGCCCGACGGCCGCGCGGTCCCCCGGCTGCTGGAGATCGCCGAGGCCGAGCTGACCCCCGACGATCCCGAGCCGTTCGCCGCGCTGCTCGAGGACCTCGACAGCGCCGACCCGGGCCACAGCTATGCGTTCCTGCGCACCCGGCCGGGCAGCTCGGCCGTCAGCGCCTCCGACCGCGCATGGGCGGGCTTCCTCTACGCAGCCGGGCGTCTCGGCGGCGTCCGGCTCGAGGTCGTCCACCTGGCCACGGACACCGACGTCGTGCCGCTCCCGCTCGACGAGATCGGCCTGTCCCTCAGCGCCTGACGCTCGGACCGCTACGGTGCCGACCGTGAGCAAGAACGTGTTCCTGCTGTCCGGCACCATCGGCGACCTCCACGACCCGGCCCTGCACGAGCGCCTCGCGGCTGCGGGGGTACGCCGCCTCCAGGTCAACGTCGACGACGAGCACGTGGCTGCGGCGATGCGGATCCCGACCGGCGAGCCGGTGCGCGCCGTCGTGAGCACCTGGGACGCCGACCCCGGCCCGGTCCTCGACGCCCTGGCCACCGTCGCGCCCACGGTCCACGGCTGGCGGGTCGACGAGCGTCGACGACTCGACCCGCCGGAGTCGTGGGACGGCAGCCGGGCCGACGCGCTGAGCAACGTCGCGATCCTGCGCCGGCCCGACGAGCTCGCCCACGCGGAGTGGCTGCGGCGCTGGATGGTCGAGCACACGCCGATCGCGATCCGCACCCAGGCCACGTTCGGCTACGTGCAGAACGTCGTGCTGGAGGCGCTCACACCGGACGCCCCGCGCGTCGACGCGATCGTCGAAGAGCTGTTCCCGAGCACCGGTGCCACCGACATGCACGCGTTCTACGGCAGTGGCGGCGACGACGCCGAGCTCCACCGTCGCCTCACCGAGCTGATGGCCAGCGTGGCCCGGATCGGAGCCGACCGCGACCTCGACCTGGTGCCGACCAGCCGCTACCTCTACGCCCTCGATCAGACGCTGGGATAGACGCGCACGTCCACGACGTCCGGGTAGAACGCGACGTGGCCGGCGATCGGCGCCACCGCGTCGTACGGCACCTCGTAGGCCCACACCGCGTTGTCGTGCGTCTGGCCGTCGGCGACGAGGCTGTAGTAGGACGCATCGCCCTTGTAGGGGCAGTACGTCGTGTGGTCGCTGCGTTCGAGCACCTCGGCGTCCACGTCGCCGAGGGGGACGTACTGCACCGGCGGATAGTCGGCCTCCTGGAGGGTCAGCGCCGCTCCCGTGTCGGCCACCATCCGCTCACCGACCGTCACGACGACCCGGCCGGTGGTGGGCGTGATCGTGATCGGGTGCCGCTCGTCGGGCACCAGGACCGCTCTGTCGCTCATGGGAGTGCAACGACGCCACCACCCCCGGTGTTCCGGCCGGCGCCGTCCCCGTCGGGCCCTGACCTGTTCGCACGCCGTTCGGCATCCCGACCCGCCCCCGTCGCCCGCCACTCCTACGTTCCTCTGCGGATGGCCGCCGCGGGACGCACCGGGCGGCGCCTCTCTCGGGATCCAGGAGTGCTCCATGCGGCCGACGACCGCTGTCCGCGCGCGGACGGTGACCAAGACCTTCGGCGACGTCATCGCCCTCGACGGCGTGGACCTCGACGTCCCGGCCGGCCAGATCCACGGCCTCGTGGGGCCCAACGGCGCCGGCAAGACCACCCTGCTGGCCCTCGTGCTCGGCCTGGCGGCCGTCGACGGTGGCACGCTCGAGATCCTCGGGTCTGCGGTGGGCGCCACGCGCGCCGGCGGCGTGGCGGGCTTCGTCGACGGCCCCGGGCTCTACCCGACGCTCACCGCCCGCCAGAACCTCACCACGCTCGCCCGGCTCCGCGGGCACGACCAGGGCCGACGGGCCCAGGTCGAGGAGCTCCTCGAGCGCGTCGGGCTCGATGACGTCGCCGACGACCGCGTCCGCGGGTTCTCCCTCGGGATGCGCCAGCGGCTCGGACTGGCCGCCGCGCTGCTCGGCGATCCGCGGCTGCTGGTACTCGACGAGCCGGCCAACGGCCTGGACCCGGCTGGGAAGCGACGGGTCCACGAGGTGCTCGCCGACCTCGCCGACCACGGGACCACCGTGCTCCTCTCGAGCCACCGGATGGACGACCTGGCCGCGCTCTGCGACGAGGTCACGCTGCTGTCCGTGGGCCGGGCGGTGTTCACCGGACCGGTGAGCAAGCTGGCCTCCGAGAGCGGCAGGCTGGACTACCGGCTGGTCACCTCGGACCCTCCAGGCACCCGACGCATCGCCGCCGGCCTGCCGGCGCTGACCCTGCTGCCCTCCACCGGGCGGGCCGGAGCCTCGGCGGACGACCAGGCCCTGGTCGTGCGCGGCGCCGGCGGAGCCCTCGACGACCTCGTCGTCCGGTTGGTCGGGGCGGGCATCGCCCTCCGCGAGCTGGGTCCCGTGGTCTCGCCGCTCGAGGCCGCCTTCCTCGCCCTCACGGGCGCCGACGCGGACGCCGACACCGAGGAGCCGCCCCGATGACCGCGACCGTCGCCGACGCCCCGGTCCGCGCCGAGACCGTCACCCTGGGGAGGGTCGTCCGGTTCGAGGTGGTCAAGCTCGTCGCGCAGTGGCGCATCCGGCTGGTCCTCGTCGCCTGCCTGGTCGCCCCCGCGCTCTACTCCGCGGTGGTGAGCCGCCAGACCTCGCTGCCGGCCGACGCCGTCTACGGCCGGCTGATGGACCAGTCGGGCTGGGCCGGCTCGCTGACGATCCTGGTGTCCCTCGGTACGCTGCTGCTCCCCCTCCTCACCAGCGTGGTGGCCGGCGACATCTTCGCCGTCGAGGACCGGCTCGGCACCTGGCGCCACGTGCTGGTCGCCGTCCGCTCCCCGCGCCGGGTCTTCATCGCCAAGACGATCGCCGCGCTGACGGTCACCCTCACCCTGCTCGGCTGCCTCCTGGTCTCCTCGGCGGCCGGCGGCCTGCTGTCGATCGGGAGCCACCCGCTGCCCGGGCTCGACGGACACCAGCTCGGCTCCGGCGAGCTGGCCCGAACGGTCGTGCTCTCCTGGCTCACGCTCGTGGCGCCGACGCTCGCCTTCTCGGCGGTCGGCCTGCTCGGCTCGGTCGCGCTGGGGCGCTCCCCGCTCGGGCTGCTGGCGCCGGTCGGGCTCGCCCTCGTGCTGATGGGCGTCCAGGTGATGCCGGTGCCCGTCGCCCTCCGCGTCGCGCTGCCGATGAACGCGTTCATCTCCTACCGGGGGCTGCTCACCGAGCCGATGCAGCTCGACGCGCTCTGGATCGGACTCCTCGTCTGCCTGTCGTGGACCGCGCTCGCGACGCTCCTGGCCTACCGGCTGTTCGTACGCCGCGACTTCACCGACCTGGCCAACGACGGCTCCGCTCGCCGGTTCCTCGTCACCGGGCTGGTGCCGCTGGTCGGCCTGGCGGGGCTGACCACGGTGCTGGTCGCCACGACCACGGGTGCGACCGGCTCGGGCATCGACCGACCCAAGCTCGAGGACGCCGTCTCGCGCTCGTTCGCCAACCTCTACGTGCTGCAGACCGAGCGCCTCCACCGTCCCGCCGTGACGGTCGACGAGCTGCAGGCGAGCGCCGAGTGCGACAAGGGCGGCGACCTGGTCGAGGACGAGGGTGCCGGGAGCGGCTGGCGGTGCACGGTCCGCTGGACGCTCCCCGGCAGCACCGCGGTCGGCACCGCGGTCTACCAGCTCGACGTACGTCCCGAGGGACGGTTCGTCGCCGACGGCGACGGCCCCAAGGAGGTCAACGGGTTCTTCCAGGTCCGAGGCCCCGCGGGTGACGCCCCCAACCCGCTGTGGCAGTTCGACGGCGTCGTCGACCTGCTCGATACCCCCACGAAAGGACAGCAATGAAGGTGTCGCGCAACCGCGTGGCGAGGCCCACCCGAGGCCTCGCCCCCACCCGCTCGCTCGGCGTCGTCGCCGGCGTGCTCAGCCTGGTCGCCGTCGGCGGTGTCGCCGCCTACGGCACGACCGCCGGGTTCGGTGACCACCTCGTCGATCCGCAGGTCGGCCAGGAGTACGCCGGCGGGCTGCAGATCTCCTCCGACCAGATGATCGAGCCGCTGGGCGAGCGGCTGATGACGCCGTACGGCAAGTTCATGGGCTCGACGGTCAGCCCGGATGGTCGGTTCCTGGCCGCGACGGCCAACGACCGGTCGGTCTCGCTGCAGATCTTCGACCTGGAGTCCTACGAGCTCATCTGGCGCGGCGGCACCGCCGCCGGCGTCGACCGGCGCCTGTCGGACAACACCGTCGGCCAGGAGGGCCCGGTCTACTCACCCGACGGCACCTTCCTCTTCATGCCCAACGCCACCGGGATCACGCGGTTCCCCGTCAACCCCGACGGCACCCTGGGCGCCGGCACGAAGATCGCGATCCCTGACGCCGACGGCGAGAAGGCACTGACGGCGGGGATGGCGTTCAGCGCCGACGGCACGACGCTGTACGCCGCGGTCAACGGGCAGAACTCGGTCGTGGCGATCGACCCGGCGGCCGGGACGCTCCAGCGGACCTGGCCGGTCGGCATCGCGCCGCGCCAGCTCACGGTCGTCGACGGCCGGATCTACGTCAGCGACGAGGGCGGCCGGGCCGCTCGGCCCGGCGAGACCACGATCGACTCCTACGGGACCGACGTCCCCGCCGACCCCGAGCTCGGCACCTCCACCACCGGGGTGCTCAGCGTCATCGACACCGCACGCCCCGACGCCGCCGTCGGGCAGATCGACGTCGGGCTGCACCCGACCGCCCTGCACGTCGAGGGAGACGCGCTCTACGTCGCGAACACCGACGACGACACCGTCTCCGTCGTCGACACCACGACCGATGCGGTCGTGCAGACCATCGAGACCAAGCCGTGGCAGAGCTCGGAGGTGGGCTACGCCCCCGACGCTGTCACCGTCCACGACGGCCGGCTGCTGGTGAGCCTCGGTCGCGCCAACGCGATCGCCGTCTACCGGCTCGGCGAGAGCGCGCTCGACCCGGTCAGCTACGTCGGTCTCGTCCCGACCGACTACTACCCCGAGGACCTCTTCACGGTCGGCGACCAGGTCGTGGTGGCCAACCGGCGTGGCGTCGACGCCCGCGGACCTCTCATCACCTTCGACAAGGGCTACGGCACCACCCCGGCCACCGGCCACGGCACGCACGGCACCACCGCGTCCCTGGCCCGGTTCACGCTGCCGAGCGACACCGCGATCCGGCGTACCTACACGCCGGCGGTGTTCGCCCAGAACGGCTGGGGCCACGCCGACACCGACGTCGCGCACGCCACGGGCCACCGGGCCCGCGCGGTCCCGGTGCCGCGGCGCATCGGGGATCCCTCGACCATCAAGCACGTGTTCATGCTGGTCAAGGAGAACCGCACCTACGACCAGGTCCACGGCGACATGCCCGAGGGCAACGGCGACGCGAGCCTGGCGCAGTTCGGCGAGGACGTGACGCCCAACCTGCACGCCCTCGCTCGGCAGTTCGGCCTCTACGACAACACCTACGACACCGGCACCAACTCCGCCGAGGGTCACAACTGGATCATGCAGGGTGACAACCCGGAGTACACCGAGTCGAGCGCCGGGGAGTACGTCCGCAGCTACGACACGGAGGAGGACGTCCTCGGGCACCAGCGCTCGGGCTTCCTGTGGACCGCGGTCCAGGCCGCCGGCCACACCGCCAAGAACTTCGGCGAGTTCATCTACACCGAGGGCAAGCCGGCCGGCTCGACCTGGCAGCAGTACTACTGCGCCGCGCAGGACGTCGAGAACGGCGGCGATCCCGCCCAGCTGACGACGCCCGAGCTGCGCGGCAACTACGGCTCGCCCATCCCCTCGCTCAACGAGATCACCGTGCCGACCGCACCGCCGTTCGACATGCAGATCCCCGACCTGTACCGCTACCAGATCTGGAAGCAGGACTTCGTGGCCAACGGGCCGGAGGACTTCCAGATGGTGTGGCTCTCCGACGACCACACCGGCGGCCCGGTGTCACCGCGCTCGAACGTCGCGAGCGGCGACGTGGCCGTCGGCAAGGTCGTCGACACGATCTCGCACAGCAAGTACTGGAAGGACTCGGCGATCTTCGTCGTGGAGGACGACAGCCAGAACGGCGCCGACCACGTCGACGGGCACCGGGCCCCGATCCAGGTCATCAGCCCCTGGGCGGTGCACGGCCGGACGGTCTCGACCTACTACACGCAGATCAACATGGTCCGCACGATCGAGCAGATCCTCGGCGCCGAGCCGCTGAACCAGAAGGTCGCCGCGGCCACGCCCATGTACGACGCCTTCGAGCGCAGGCCTGACCTCACGCCGTACACGGCACGGGCCAACCGGGTGCCGCTCACCGAGAACATCGCGACCGCTCCGGCGTGCGGGTTGGACAGCCCGTCCGGTCCGCACGCGGTCGCCCCGGCCCGGCCGGTCCCGCATCGCTACGCCTCCACGTCGCTGGCCTGGGAGAAGTGGGCCCAGCGGCAGCACCTCACCGGACGACGGGCGCAGGCCGACTACGCCAACCCCGAGCTGTTCAACCGGTGGACGTGGTACCAGACCCACCACTGGGACCTGCCGTACCCGGGGGACGCGAGGATCTACCTCCCCTCGGACGTGCCGGGCGCAGCGCTGCCGGGATCTGACGTCGACTGAGTCCCTGGGCGCACGGTGGCCCCCCGGGAGATCCCGGCGGGCCATCGTGCTCTGCGGCCGGTCCTAGATGAAGATCCCGAGGAACAGGACCATCACCAGGCCGGTCACCGACAGC
The DNA here is from genome assembly GCF_024509035.1 of Nocardioides sp. GTDB lineage: Bacteria > Actinomycetota > Actinomycetes > Propionibacteriales > Nocardioidaceae > Nocardioides. The sequence goes on from NZ_JANINT010000231.1 coordinate 9,810, forward strand.
ACCGTCTCCATCAGCGACCAGGTCTTGATGGTCTGGCCGACGCTCATCCCGAAGTACTCCTTCACCAGCCAGAAGCCTGCGTCGTTGACGTGGGAGAAGAACACCGAGCCGGCACCGACCGCGAGCACGACCAGCGAGGTCTCGCCGGACGACATGCCCTCCACCAGGCCGATCATCAGCGAGCTCGCGGTGATCGTGGCGACGGTCGCGGAGCCGGTGGCGAGGCGGATCAGCACGGCGAGCACCCAGGCGAGCAGCAGCACCGAGAAGTTCGCGTCCCGCGCCCAGTCCGCCAGCAGCGTGCCGATGCCGGTGTTGACGAGCACCTGCTTGAACCCGCCGCCCGCGGCGACGATCAGCAGGATGCCCGCGATCGGGCCGAGCGAGCTGCCGACCGTGTCGGAGATCCGGCCCCGGTCCATGCCGCTCCCGCGGCCGAAGGTGACCATCGCGACGAGCACCGCGATCAGCAGCGCGACGAACGGGTTGCCGATCACGTCTGCGGTCTGCTGCAGCCGGTCCTCGGGGTCGTCGACGACGATGTCGACCACGGCCTTGCCGAGCATCAGCACCACCGGCAGCAGCACGGTGGCGATGGTGACGCCGAACGAGGGGCGTCGGGCGATGTCGCGCTCCTCCGACTCCCACGTGTGCGGTGGCTCCACGACGACCCAGCGTCCGGCCAGGCCACCGAAGAGGGGGCCGGCGACGATGATCGTCGGGACCGCGACCAGGATGCCCAGCGCGAGCGTCACGCCGAGATCGGCGTCGAGGTAGTCGATCGCGGTCACCGGTCCGGGGTGGGGCGGCACGAAGCCGTGCATCGCCGAGAGGCCGGCGAGCGCCGGGATGCCGACGGTGATCAGCGAGACGCGGGCGCGCCGGGCGACGAGGTAGATCACCGGCATCAGCAACACGAGGCCGATCTCGAAGAACATCGGCAGGCCGATGATCGCGCCGACCGCGGCCATCGCCCACGGCAGCATCCGACCGGAGGCGCGCCCGACGATCGTGTCGACGATCTGGTCGGCGCCGCCCGACTCGGCGAGCAGCACGGCGAACATGGCACCCAGGGCGATCAGGGCGCCGACGCCCGCGGTCGTGTCGCCGATCCCCTTCGTGAGCGAGGCCAGGACGTCATTGACGTTCTGCCCGGCGATGATGCCGACGGTCAGGCCGCCGAGGATGAGGGCGAGGAACGGGTGCAGCTTGACGAGCGTGATCAGCACGACGATCAACGCGATCGCGGCCAGCGCCGCGAGGATCAGCTGCCACCCGTCGGCGACGGGCTCCACGAGGTCGGTGCCGGCCATCGGCAGCAGGGCGTTGGCGGTCATCAGGACTCCTCGGATCGGGTGACGGTGTCCACGTATCCCTGCACGATCGCGTCGACGCTCTGGTCGACGTCGATCACGACGCCGTCCTCGTCGGGCTCGAGCGGCTCGAGGGTCGCGAACTGGGAGGTGAGCAGGGCCGGCGGCATGAAGTGGCCCGGACGGCTGGCCTGGCGCTTGGCGATCACCTCACGGCTGCCATCGAGCAGCAGGAACCGGAGACCGGCCGCGTGGTGGCGCAGCTGGTCGCGGTAGCTGCGCTTGAGTGCCGAGCAGCTCATGACGCCGCCGTCGGGGTGCGCGGCGAGCCACGCCCCGACGCTCTCGAGCCAGGGGTAGCGGTCCTGGTCGTCGAGCGCGTGACCGGCGGTCATCTTGGCGATGTTCTCCGGCGGGTGGAAGTCGTCGGCGTCGGCGAAGGGGACGCGCAGGCGCTGCGCGAGCGCTGCGCCGACCGTCGACTTGCCCGAACCGGACACGCCCATCACGACGAGCGGGCCGACGAGCGGACCTGCGAGGGGGCCGCCGGGCGGGCCGGCGGGTGGAGGCTGGGACATGGGGTACTCCCTGGGTGAGGCGGTGTGGCCGCACTCACATCGTGCGCTCATTCGTCATACGTTTGCAAGACATGAGGCGAAATTCGCCTGCCTATTTCGGAGGGGTCCCCCGGGTGGGATGCTGGTCGGCGTGACGATCTCACCCCCGCTCGGGCAGCACGCGAGCGTGCTCTCGGCCCTCGGCGCGCGCATCGCCTCGGGGGCAGCGAAGCCCGGCCAGGTCCTGACGCTCGAGGCGGTGGGCAGCGAGTTCGGCGTCTCGCGCAGCGTCGCTCGCGAGGCCATCCGCGTGCTGGAGTCGATGGGGCTGGTCGCCTCGCGTCGCCGCGTCGGCATCACGATCCAGCCCCGGCAGCAGTGGAACGTCTTCGACCCCCGCGTGATCCGGTGGCGGCTCGACAGCGAGGACCGCGCCGCGCAGCTGGTCTCCCTCTCCGAGCTGCGCCGTGGCATCGAGCCGGTCGCCGCCGCCCTGGCCGCCGAGCGGGCCGACGGCGAGCAGTGCCGGGTGCTGGCGGCCGCCGTCTCCGACATGGTGGTCCACGGCCGTTCGGGTGACCTCGAGGCCTACCTGCGCGCCGACACGCTGTTCCACCGCACCCTGCTCGAGGCCAGCGGCAACGAGATGCTGGGCGCCCTCGACGACGTGGTCGAGGAGGTGCTCAGCGGCCGCACCCACCACGGGATGATGCCGGCCCGTCCCAACCCCGAGGCGATCGCACTCCACGACGAGGTCGCCCGGGCGGTCCGGCTGGGCGACGCCGCCGCGGCCGAGCGGGCGATGCGGGCGATCATCGACGAGGCGGCCGCCGCCATGAGGATCGAGCACCAGCGTTGACCCCGGCCGCCGAGCCCGGTTCGCCGAGGAGCGTGTCGACCGCGAACCGCGCAGCGGCGCGCTCGAAGGTCGCGCCGTGGCGCAGCATCGCGTGCCGACCGCCGGGCACCTCGACGTACCCGACCTCGGCGACGTCGGGTCGGCGCGCCAGACGGTCGGCGACCGCCCGGGCGCGCTCGGGCGGCGCCACCCGGTCGTCGGTGCCGTGGACGAACAGCACCCGCCGGCCGCTGAGGTCGACCGGCTGACGCGGGTCGTCGGGGTAGAGCCACGGATTGAGCGCGACGACGCCACGCACTCCGGGCTGCCCGGCCGCGAGCAGGGCGGCTCGCCCGCCGAGGGAGTGCCCGACCAGGCAGGTCGGCAGCTCGCCGAGACGCTCCCGGACCCGGGCCATCGCCCAGGCGACGTCGTCGACCGGCGTGTGCGAGGCGTCCCAGCCGCGCGAGGAGTTCAGCAGACGGAGCACCGCCAGGCGACCGCGACCCGCCCGGGCGACCCGGGCGGCGACCGGGAGCATCCGGAGCACCGAGAGCTGCGCCGGGCTGACCTCGGGACGACCCGGTCGGCTGGCGCCGCCGTGCAGGACGAGCACGACGCCCGCGGGGTGTCGCGGGACGTGGTTGTCGAGGAGCTGCGCGCGAGGGGTGGTGGCCATCGGGGGCTATTCGGAGCGGCTGGCGCGAGCGGTTCGGTACGCCGGCTCGCGCAACCGCTCGACGGCGTCGTACTGCTCCAGGCCCGGGATCTGGTGGGCCACGGCGTCGAAGGAGATCTCGGGGTCGCCGGCGGGCAGCGCGGAGAGCCGCAGCTCGGCGAACCGGGTCCACTCCCCCTCCGGGGACGCCACGGCCAGCTCGAAGGACTCCTCGCCGGTGGCCCGCGCGCCGATGAGGACCGGGCCACGCGGGGTGCGGTAGGGCAGCAGCGTGGTCATCGGACGGCCCTGCGGCGAGCGGCTCGCCGTCAGCACGAAGCGGGTCAGCCGCCCCCACCCGGTCGAGGCCAGCAGCAGGTCGCCGTGGCCGCCGTCGGGCCGCGGCACCCGCACCGCCAGGCCGTGGATGTCCGGGACCGACCCCGGGAGCCCGATCGCGCGCGACCGGCGCACGAGGACGTCGTCCTGGCCGGGCTCGTCGAGCCAGGCCACCCCGGTCGTCGGCACCGCGCCCGCGCGGAACAGCCGTCCCCGGACCACCTCACCGCGCGGGTGCAGCGGCTTGGCGACCGGGCGCACGGCGGCCACGGCCCGGGTGGTCGCGGCCAGCAGGGTGCCGCCGGCTGCGGCGAGGACGTGCGCGGGGGCGTCGAGAGCGGACATGACCGGCCGGTACCCAACCCCCGCGACGACCACGCGGCCGCCGGTCCGACGGCTGGTCAGGGCACCAGGACCGTGAAACCCACGGTGTTGGAGGGCTTGTAGGGCTTGCCGGCGACGAAGGAGAACGTGCGCACCGCGAGGTCGCTGCCCTCGGGGCAGCCGGCCGCCGACACGCTGACGTAGGCCGTGAGGTTGGCCCCGGCGGACTTGTCCCAGTCGACGGTGACGATCGGCGCGACGGTCGTCGGGTCGATCCTCGCGTCGGTCAGGGTCAGGCAGTAGACGCCGGTCAGCGGTCGGGTCACCGAGGAGAAGCCGCGGGTGCGGGCGGCCTCGAGGGCCACGACGTCGTCGCCCTTCCACGGCACGTAGCCGTAGGCACGCACGGACAGCGTGTCGCGCGAGGCCTGGCTCAGGTCGGCGGGTCCGACCGCACCGTCCCTGATCTTCACGCTCGTGATCGCGTTGTTGGCGATGTCCTTGGTGCCGATGCGGGTCGCGGCGTAGCTGACGCCGCCCAGCGAGAGCACCAGGGCCAGGCAGGCGACGAGCATCGCGGGGGAAGGGATCAGTCGGCGCACCCCAGCACTCTAGGTAGCGCGCGGGCCGCTTCGGTGGCGGCGCACCGACGGCCCGGCACCCGGGTGGCTCGAGGGAGCGCGCGGTTCCGTACCAGCCGGTACCGTCTGCCCCACCACCGGCCGACCCACGGCCGACCCACGGCCAGATCGACGGCCAGATCGACGGCTAGATCGACGACTAGATCGACGGAGGTTCGGATGCAGCTGGCGCTGTCGGCGGAGGACGCCGAGTTTCGCGACGAGATGCGGGAGTTCTTCACCACCCAGATCCCCGAGGAGATCCGCGACGCGGTCCGCGACCAGCGCGAGCCGACCAAGGACCACCTCGTCACGAGCATGCGGATCCTCAACGAGCACGGGCTCGCCGTGCCGAACTGGCCGGTCGAGTGGGGCGGGCGGGATTGGTCACCGCTGCGCCGCCACATCTGGCACGAGGAGATGCAGCGCGCGTTCGTGCCGGCGCCGTTGGCGTTCAACGCCACGATGATCGGGCCGGTGATCGCGCAGTTCGGCTCCCAAGAGCTCAAGGAGCGGTTCCTGCCCGCGACCGCCAACCTCGACATCTGGTGGTCGCAGGGCTTCTCCGAGCCCGACGCCGGGTCCGACCTGGCGTCCCTGCGCACCACCGCGGTCCGCGACGGCGACGAGTACGTCGTCAACGGGCAGAAGACCTGGACGACGCTGGGTCAGTACGGCGACTGGATCTTCACCCTCGTGCGCACCGACCCGGAGGCGAAGAAGCAGGCCGGCATCTCGATGCTGCTCATCGACATGACCTCACCGGGCGTGGAGGTGCGTCCGATCGAGCTGATCGACGGCGGTCACGAGGTCAACGAGGTGTGGTTCTCCGACGTGCGGGTGCCGCTGGACAACCTGGTCGGCGAGGAGAACCGCGCCTGGGACTACGCGAAGTTCCTGCTCGGCAACGAGCGGGTCGGCGTCGCGCCGGTCGGGGCCACCAAGCGCCACCTGGCCCAGGCCAAGGAGTGGGCCGGCCCGCTGCTCGACGACCCGCTGGTCGCCGCGCGCTTCGCCGAGATCGAGAACGAGCTGCTCGCCCTCGAGCTCACCGCCCTGCGCGTGGTGGCACACTCCGCCGACGGCAAGCCGCACCCGGCGTCCTCGGTGCTCAAGCTCAAGGGCACCGAGCTGCAGCAGGCGGTGACCGAGCTGGTCGTCGACCTGGCCGGCCCGGCCTCGCTGGCCAGCGGCGCCGACGACGACTCCGACCTGCCCTGGTGGACCCGGCGGTCCACACCGATCTACCTCAACTTCCGCAAGGCCTCGATCTACGGCGGCTCCAACGAGGTGCAGCGCCAGATCATCGCCCGCACGATCCTGGGACTCTGAGAGAGCCGGGGAGGAGCACGCGCCATGGACTTCACCTACGACGACGAGCAGCAGGCACTCCGGGAGGCCGTGCGCGGCCTGGTCGGCAAGGCGTACGGCGACTTCGAGAACCGCCGCCGCGCCGTGGCCGACGACCCCGGCTTCAGCGAGAGCGTGTGGCAGCAGCTGGCCGAGATGGGCGTCCTCGGGCTGCCCTTCGAGGAGCAGTACGGCGGCATGGGCGCCGGCGCCATCGAGGTCGGCATCGTGTCCCAGGAGCTGGGCCGGGTGGTCGCGCCCGAGCCCTTCCTCACCTCGGTCGTGCTGGCCGGGGGCCTGGTCGCCGAGGCCGGCAGCGAGGAGCAGAAGGCCGAGCTGCTGGGCGGGCTCTCCTCCGGTGACCTGGTGCTCGCGTTCGCCCACGCCGAGCCCGGCTCGCGCTGGGCCCCGACCGCGGAGGCGGTCCGGGCCGAGCGGGCCGGCGACGGCTGGACGCTGAGCGGGGTCAAGGAGCCCGTGCTGCACGGCGCGCGGGCCGACGTGCTCGTCGTCAGCGCCGCGCTGCCCGACGGCGGCACCGGGCTGTTCGTGGTGCGCGGCAGCGCCGTCGTACGCGACGGCTATCCCACGCACGACGGTGGCCGCGCCGCGCGCGTCGTGCTCGACGCCACGCCTGCGACGCCGCTCGGTGCCGCCGAGGACCGCACCGGCATCGTGACGCGCGTGCTCGACGCCGCGCGGGTCGCCGCGTGCAACGAGGCGATCGGGCTGATGGAGGTCGCGCTCGAGCTGACCGCGGCCTACCTCAAGAGCCGCAAGCAGTTCGGGGTCACGCTCAACACCTTCCAGGCGCTGACGTTCCGCTCCGCCGACATGTACGTCTCGCTCGAGCTCGCGCGCAGCATGGCGGTGTGGGCGACGATGGTGCTCGACGGCGGCTCGGGCGAGGAGACCTCGGTGGCGGCCTCGCGCGCCGCGCTGCGGGTCAGCCGGGCCGGGCGGCACATCGGCCAGGAGGCGATCCAGCTGCACGGCGGCATCGGCATGACCTCGGAGTACAGCGTGGGCAGCTACACCAGCCGGCTCACCGCCCTCGACCACCTGCTCGGCGACGGCAACCACCACCTGGGGCTGCTCGCCGCCGGCGTGAGCGGGTACGACGAGGTCGACCCGCTGCCCTGACGTGCCGGCCCGGCGGCGCGGCCAGTGACCTTCTTCCTCCCGCCCTCCGGCACCGCGACCCTGGTGACGTGGACCACGCCGCGGCATCGTGGTGGGTGCCGGAGGCGAATGAGGCGCAGCAGGAAGGAGAGATGGCATGTCCACGATGGCCGTACGTGCCTCCCACCGCCTCGCCGACATGGTCGACTGGCTGGAGTCCGGCCCGAGCCTCGCACTGCGAGACGTCGACCGGTTCGTGCGGGTCGAGGAGTTCGAGCGGGACGGGTCCTACGTCGTCCGCGCGGAGCTGCCTGGCGTTGATCCGGAGAAGGACATCGACGTCAGCGTGGAGGGCGACTACCTGACGATCCACGGTGAGCGTCGCGAGGAGACGCGGGAGAAGAACCGCAGCGAGTTCCGCTACGGCTCGTTCTCGCGCAGCCTGCGGATGCCGCCCGGTGCCGACGCCGCGTCGGTGCAGGCGACCTACCGCGACGGGATCCTCGAGGTCGTCGTCCCGATCGGCGAGGAGCGTCCGCGCGCCAAGGTGCCCGTCGTCCGCGGCGACAGCTGACGGCTCCCCCACTGCCGGCGGCCACCTGGTCGCCGGCAGCGACCTGTCCGCCCCGATCTGCCCTAGCGCAGGTGCTGCTGCAGGCGCAGCATCTCGACCTGCACGAGGTGCTGGTGACGCAGCCGCAGCTCCTGGAGCCGGCGCTGCTTGTCCTCGTGGGAGAGCGAACGCCAGGAGTGGCGGCGCTCGATCGCGATGGACCTCATCTCGGGTCTGTTCCTTCCTCGGTGCGACCCGCCTCGCTGGCGGGCACGCCCATCGTGGGCGTCCCCGCTTGGAGCCGGCTGTGAGGCGACTTGGAGTGGGCGGTCACCGGGAGCACCGACGGCTCCGAGGCACAAGGTCCGTACGTCCCGCGGACCCGGGACTCTGCCCCTCACCGGCCCGGGACCAGAGCCTGGACCCATGAGCACCCATGCGTACCCCGTCCGCGTCGACGCGACGCTCCAGGAGCCGCTCAGCCGTGGGCTGTGGCTGGTCAAGTGGCTGCTGGCGATCCCGCACGTCGTCGTGCTGTTCTTCCTCTGGATCGCCTTCGCGGTCCTCAGCGTGGTCGCGTTCTTCGCGATCCTGTTCACCGGGCGCTACCCGCGGGGGATCTTCGACTTCAACGTCGGGGTGCTGCGGTGGTGCTGGCGGGTCGGCTACTACAGCTACAGCGCCCTGGGCACCGACCGCTACCCGCCGTTCTCCCTGCAGGAGGAGGCCGACTACCCCGCCCACCTCCGGATCGACTACCCCCAGCACCTCTCGCGCGGCCTCGTCCTCGTCAAGTGGTGGCTGCTGGCGATCCCGCACTACCTGGTGATCGCGTTCTTCATGGGCGCCGGCTGGTCCGCGTCGAACGACGGCGGCTCTCCCGCGCTGTGGGGCACGGGACTGATCGGCCTGCTCGTCCTCATCGCCGCCGTCGTGCTGCTGTTCACCGGCCGCTATCCCCACTCGATCTTCGACATCGTGCTCGGCCTCAACCGCTGGGGCCTGCGCGTCGCGGCCTACGTCGCGCTGATGACCGACGAGTACCCGCCGTTCCGGCTCGATCTGGGGGGCACCGACCCGGCCTCGCTCCCAATGAGTGCTTCCTCGTGACCGACCGGGCGACCGCGGCGGCCCGTTCCCGGTCGTCGAGCCGCCAGCGGCCGCGCTCGGCCGCGGCCCGGCGCACCGGGTACGTCGGCACCGTCGGGTTCGACGCGCTCTGCCTGGTCGCGATCAACGGGTGGCTGGGACGTCGTGCCGTTCCTGACCGCGGACACCGACCGGGTGGTCGGTTGGGTCAACACCTCGATCGTGGTGCACCTGGTCCTGTTCGCGACGTACGTCGCCTGGGACCCGCAGGGCTTGCGTGCGCTCGGCGAGGTCGTCACCTCCGCGGTCGGCGTGGTGGTCGCGACGCGGGTGTGGCAGGTCTACCCGTTCGACACGGCCGACGACTGGTCGGGCTGGGGCCTGCTCGTCCACCTGCTGCTCGGTATCGGCGTGATCGGATCGGCGATCGGGGTGGTCAGCGGCGTGGTGCACCTGGTCCAGGCGTGCTCCCGTCCGCACTGACACGGGAGTCGAGGCGGTCGCGGAGCCGGTCGCGGACCTGCTCGGGCGTGAGGTGCGCGCGTTGGCGCTGGTCGCGCGCGATGATGACCCCGGTGGCGGCCACCCCGGCCACGCCCGCCAGCCCGAGCCACTTCCACAGCTTCACGAGGACTCCTCTCCATGACGTCCAGGACGCACCCGACCGGCCCGTCCCGCTCAGCGCTCGCCCTCGAGCAGGCCGTCGAGCTGACCCGCACCGGCGACCTGTGGCTGTTCCGCGGCCACTCCGCCGCCGACCACGCTATCCGGGTCCTCACCAACGCGCCGGTCAACCACGTCGGCATGGCGATCGTCCTCGACGACCTGCCGCCGCTGATGTGGCACGCCGAGCTCGGCAAGGGACTGCTCGACGTGTGGACCAACAGCCACCACCGCGGCGTGCAGCTGCACGACCTGCGCGCCGCGGTCGAGCAGTGGACCGGCCGCTACGAGCAGCGGGCCTGGCTGCGCCAGCTCGACGTGACGATCACGCCCGCGATGGAGGACGCGGTCATGCAGACGATCGCGCGCCTGGACGGCACGCCGTTCCCGTCCACCGCCGCGCTGATCGGGCGCTGGGCACGCGGCCGCGTACGCCGGCCCGCGCCGCCCGAGCTGACCTACTGCGCCGAGGTGGTCGCGGCGACCTACACGGCGATGGGCCTGCTCGACGGGGAGCGGCCCACCAACTACTACGATCCAGGGCGGTTCTGGTCGGGCGACGACCTGGAGCTGCTGCGGGGAGCGCGGCTGAACGAGGAGATCGAGGTGCTGACATGAGCGAGGTCCGTCTGGACGGCGAGACCCTGTCGGTGCGCTTCACCCGCGCCGAGAAGGTGCTCGGGGTGATGGGCGACCTGGAGGTCCCCCGCTCCTCGATCACCTCGGCCGCCCTCGTGCAGTCGTGGTCGGAGGTCCGCGGCCTCAGGGTCGGCCTCGGCCTCCCCCGCCGGCGCCTGCTCGGCACCTGGCACCGGCGCGGCCACCGCCAGCTGGTCGACCTGCGCCGCGGCGAGCCGGCGGTGCGGCTGGGGCTGCGCGGCTCGGCGTACGACGAGGTGCTGGTGCGCACGCCCGACGCCGAGCGACTCGTGGCCGAGCTCTCCGGCCGGCCGTAGCGGTCCGCTGCCGCCGCCCGATGGGTGGCCGACGGACGAGCGCGTGTGTACCATCTGGTACATGAAGCGGATCTTCACCACCTCCCGCCACATCGACGCTGCGGCGTCGGAGGTCTGGGCGGTGCTCTCCGACGTGGCGCGCTGGCCGGAGTGGACCCCGACGATCGACAGCGTGCGACGGTTCGACGAGGGGCCGCTGCGCCTCGGCTCGCGCGCCGAGGTCCGCCAGCCCCGCCTGCCGAAGGCGACCTGGGAGGTGACCGAGCTCGTCGCCGGGCGGAGCTTCACCTGGGAGGCCACCGGTCCGGGCATGCGCACGATCGGGCGCCACGAGGTCGTGGCCGACGGCGACGGTGCGCTCGTGACGCTCGGCATCGAGCAGCTCGGACCGATGGGCGCGGTGGCCGCGTGGGTGTGGCGCGGGCTCACCCAGCGCTACATCGAGCTCGAGGCCTCGAGCCTGGACGCCCGGGTCACGGGTCACGCGTCGGCGTGACTCCCCGCGAGCGGCTGCTGGACGCCGCCATCGACCACTTCGGTCAGCACGGCGTCGGCGACACGAGCCTGCGCGCGATCGCCGAGGCCATCGGCACCAGCCACCGGATGCTGATCTACCACTTCGGGTCGCGCGAGGGCCTGCTGGCCGAGGTCACGCGCGAGGTGGAGGCGCGCCAGCGCACGGTGATGACCGCGACGTACGACGCCGGGCTGGAGCCGCGCGAGGCGGCCGCGGCGTACTGGGAGCAGACCGTCGAGGCGACGCTGCGCTACGGACCGCTGTTCTTCGAGCTGGCCGCGCACGCGATGCAGGGGAAGCCCCATGCGGCGACCCTGCGCGAGGAGCTGATCGCGTCCTGGCTGCCGTCGGTCGCCGGGCTGTGCGTGGCGCTCGGCATCCCCGAGGCCGAGAGCGAGGCGCACGCGCGCCTCGCCCTCGGCGCTGCTCGGGGGTTGTTGATGGATCTCCTCGTCACCGGCGATCGGGACGAGGTGGCCGGGGCGGCAGACCTGCTGACCCGGCTGCTGATGCTCTCGGCTGAGGCTCAGCCCTGAGCGCCCTGGGACTTCCAGTACTCGTTGAGGGCGTTGTTGGTCTTGACGAACCACACGATCGCGCCGACGAGGAAGAACCAGCCCAGCAGCAGGAACCACAGGCCGGTGGCGGCGGTGACCGGCGCCTGCTGGCCGCGGCGCTGGTAGAGCTTGCCGACCTCGTTCGAGGACAGGAACGGGTTCACGATGCCGACGAAGATCGCGAGGATCAGCGCGACAGCGCCGCCGATGCCCTCACCGGTGTGACGCTTCATCTCGTCGTGGGTCTTGTAGTACCAGAACCACGAGTAGATCCCGAGCGTCACGATCGTGAGCAGGATGCAGGTCCCGGTGCTGCGGACCTGACCGATGGGGCCGGCGGCGGGAGCGGCGTGGGTCGGGCCGGCGTACGCCGGGGCGGCGGGGGCCGCCGCGGGAGCCGGAGCGGCCTCGCCGAACGGCGGCGGCACCGATGCACTCTGGGATTCGAGGGGTGTGGAGTCGTTGCTCTCGGTCATGCGTCAGAGGCTAGGGGGCCACACCGCTCCGAGGGGCGAATCCCGGCCTGGACTGGACCGGCGAGTCGCGGCCCGACGGACGGCTCAGCGGTGGCGGAGCAGGCGCAGGTCGAGCTCGACCTGTGCCTGCTGGCGACGGCGCAGCTCGGCCAGGCGCTCCGCGAGCTCCTGGCGATCGAGGGAGTGCCGCGAGCGGCGGCCCGCGAGCCGATGGTCCATGGTCACCATGGTGCCGCGCCACCCTGGGAGACCGCGTCCGATTAACCGTCAACCACCTGGGCGGCCGAGGGGGCGTCTCGACGAGCGGGAATCCTGACGGCGGGACGCACCGGCGGCGCACGATGGGGCCATGTCCACCCCAGCCCCGCTCGACAGCGCCCGGAGCACCTACGCCGAGGCCGCCACCGCGTTCCTCGACCTGGTGGAGCAGGTCCCGCTGGAGCGGTACGCCGAGCCGGGGCTCGGCGCCTGGGACCTCCGGGCGCTGATCGGGCACACCGCCCGCTCATTGGTGACCGTCTCGACCTACCTGCAGACCCGCGCGGAGCAGGTGGACGCGGCCGACGCCGCGTCGTACTTCGCGGCCGTCAGCCGGATCGCGCACGGCAGCGCTCGCGACGCCATCCACCAGCGCGGCATCGAGGCCGGCGTGGCGCTCGGCGAGGACCCGATGGCGGCGCTGCGCCTCGCCCGCGACGAGGCCGAGCTGGCACTCGACATGCTCGAGGGCGAGGATGCGGTCGTCGAGACGGCCGCGGGCGGCATGCGCGTCAGTGACTACCTGCCGACCCGGACCTTCGAGCTGGTCGTGCACAGCCTCGACATCGCACAGGCGACCGGGGTGGAGCTCACCCCGCCGGCCGAGGCGCTCGCCGACACCCTCGCGCTGGCCAGCGCGAGCGCCCTGCGCCTGGGTCTCGGTGTCGACGTGCTGCTCGCCCTCACCGGCCGCCGGCCGCTCGCGCCCGGCACCTCGGTGGTCCCCTGAGGGGCGATGGTCCCCGAGCTCAGAGCAGGGCGCCGGGGTCGTCGGGGACGTCGACGGCCTGCTCGTCGAGGAACTCCGCAGGGATGACCTCCAGCGCACGGGCGCTGGTCGAGGCCAGCACGACGGGCGCCGGTACGCCGGCCTCGTAGGCGGCGAGCCAGCGGCTCGCCACGACGCACCACCGGTCGCCGGGGTGCAGGCCGGGGAACCCGAGCTCGGGCCGCGGCGTGGTCAGGTCGTTGCCGATCGAGCGCTGGTGGTCGAGGAACTCGGTGGTCATCACCGCGCACACGGCGTGCAGGCCGAGGTCGTCGGGGCCGCACCGACAGCTGCCGTCGCGGTAGAACCCGGTGACGGGGTCGGTGCCACAGGGCTCGAGGGGCGACCCGAAGACGTTCAGCTCCTCCACGGCGACCGCTCCCCCGCCCGGGCCATCAGGCCAGCGCCCAGATCCCGGGGCGTCCCTTGGTCATCGAGCCCTCGGCGACCAGCGCCTGCCGGGCGCGCCGTGCGGCGTAGCGCCACCGCAGCTCGCCCTCGGGCGTCAACTCGCGGTCGGCCTCGGTGAGCTGCTCCTCCATGCGGACCTCGAGCTCGAGGAAGACGTCGTCCTGGTCGAGCTCGCCCCCGGCCTCCGTGAGGACCGCGACGATCACCGGCTTGAACGTGTCCGGCTGCGTCCACCGGTGCCGCACCGCCCGGGCCGGCGCCGGGGCGGCCGCGGCGCGCGACGTACCGGATCCGGAGGTGGCCGTCGACCGACGCACCGTCGTGCGCGTGGCCGGCGCCTTGCGCACCGTGGGCGGCGGGGGTGGCGGCGGGTTGCCGTGGATGCACGTGGACTTGGGCAGATCACACAGCTCGCAGTAGTCCTCGGCGCTCATCGGGGCCAGCCTACCGTCCGGATGGCGGGGAATCGTCGGGCGGGGTTCGGAGGCCTAGGCTGCATGGGGACGCCGGAGGCGACGTCGTACGACCACGACGACGCGCCCCGGCCCGGGACGGACACCGCATGACTGTCGAGCGAACCACCCACTGGCGACCGACGGACAGCGAGGAGGCCCCCGACCCCGTGCCGCCCGGCGAGGCGGAGGACGCCTGGGCCGTCGCCGCACGCGAGATCCTCACCGTCGCCGCAGGCACCTACCACGCCCTCATCGACCGCACCGACCTCGCGACCCAGGTCCAGGAGCTCAGCGGCATCCGGTCCAGCAAGAGCCCCCACTACTGGCTCAGCCGCGTGCTCGCCCAGGTGGCGTCGATCAACGCGCTGGAGGGCGAGCCGCCGCTGACGGCCCTGGTCGTGCACCGCCAGACCGGCGCCGTGGGAGACGACTACGACGAGGTGCTCCGCCTCAGCGGCGCCGAGCCGATCACCGACGAGGTCGCCCGCGAGAAGCACGCGGCCGAGGCCAGGATGGAGTGCTACCGCTGGGCGGGCGCGGCGATGCCGGCCAGCGGCGGGCACGCCGCACTCTCCCCACGCCTCGACCAGCGGATCGTGCGCGAGCGCAAGCGCGCCCGCGAGTCGGCGACCCCGACCGTGTGCCCCACCTGCTTCATGACGATCCCGCCGACCGGGGTCTGCGACAACTGCGACTGAGCCTCGGCCCCGCCTGCTGTAACGCCGTGTTACCCCCTCCTCCCACGGCGGTGCAGCGGGGTGGAAACAGGGGGTGAACGGGCGTTACAGCGGGCGGCCGCGTCAGCCCGCGTGCACGACGAACGGCGCGGTGACGACCGTGCCGTCCCCGAGGCGGAACTGCGCCCACATCCGGTAGGCGCCGGCGACCTCGAACCGCGCGTGCAGGTCGAGCTCGGGACCGAACTCGGTGCCGGGCAGTGCGAGCACCGGATCGCCGTCCTCGTCGAATGTCTCGGCGTGGTGGTGGCCGAAGCGGGTGCCGTCCTCGCGCATCACCACGACGTGGCCGGCCGCGCCGAGGTAGGGCTCGAGGTCCGAGACCGGCGCGCCGGTCTCGACGTCGGCGAACCCCAGCGTGAAGTCGCTGACGTCGTCGACGTGAGCCTCGCCCTCCAGCGTGATCCGCACGCCGTCGACGGTGGCCTCGCGCACGTCGTCGGCGGGCATCGGCACGGCGGGGGGCGGGTCGCCTGCGACCGTGAGGTCCTGCTCGGCGATGACGTCGGAGAGCTCACCCTGCCGGCGCATCTCGGTGTGCAGCGCATAGGTGCCGGCGGTGGGGAACGTCGCCTCGACGGTGAAGACGCCGTCCTGGTCGGTGCGCTCGGGGTGGAGGTGGGCGAAGGTCCCGAGGTCGGCGCGGGTCACGATGAGGTGCATCCACACCTGGTGGGTGCGGACGAGGTCGCCCACCGGGTCACCGGTCTCGGCGTCGCGCACGGTCACGGTCAGCGTGGTCGGCTCGCCGGGACGGACGTCGTCGGGCGCACCGATGGCCACGTCGAGGCCGGCGTGCTCCGCACTGAGGGGACGTACGTCGGCCTCCTCCATCACGCTCATCAGGGGACGCATCGGCATGCCCATGCCCTCCTGCCAGCCGAGCACGCCGTTCATGCCGC
>NZ_JANINT010000232.1 GCF_024509035.1 Nocardioides sp.
CCGACCACCGCCACCCCGCGCAGACCATCAGGCGCCCACCGCCGTAACCACCGCCCTGCCCCGGCCGCGGGACCTCGACGAGCTCGATCACCGAGGCGCCCGCTCGATCACCGGGCGGCGGTCGCTCGATCAGCCCGCGCGACGGCGTCGGCCGTGCGAGCATGCGGCCATGCGTGCCTGCTCCTCGCTGATGCCCGTCGTCGGACTCGCGCTGGTCGCTGGCCTGAGCGTGAGCGGAGCGTCGGCGACCTACGCCGAGCCCGGCCGCGTGCACGCCCCCAGGCACGACGGCAGTCCGACGTCCCAGCGGTCAGGAGCGATGCGCGCCGTCGTGACCGCCCCGGTGGGCGGCGACTGGGCGGTGCGGTTCGTCGACGATGACGGCACCGTGCTGGCCAGCGTCGACCGGGACGCGATCGCCCTGGTGACGGCGGCGGCCCGGATCCCCGCCGACCACGTGGTGGCGGTGCACGACGACGTGGTCGAGCTCGGCACTGCCGATCCCGCACTCACCGCGAGCGTGCGGGTCAGCCCGTCCGGGAACGGCGCGTACGCCGTGGCGATCGCCGGGCACGGGAGTGGGATCACCGGCGTGACCATCGACCTCCGGGCGCCCGCCGGCGAACGGTACCTCGGCCTGGGCGAGCGCTCGGACGCCGTGGACCACCGCGGCCGCGAGGTGCAGAACCGGGTGCTCGACGGCCCCTACACGACCAAGCAGGCGGCGCTCGTGGCCGGGGCGATCCCGCAACCGGGCTTCAGCACGCGCGCGGACGCGACGTACTTCCCGGTGCCGTGGATGCTCTCCACGGCCGGGTACGGCGTGCTCGTCGACAACGACGAGGACAGCTCCTTCGAGCTCGCGACGCCGCAGCACCGCAGCGTGAACCGGCTGGTGGCGCAGGCCGACCACCTCGACCTGCGCGTCTTCCCCGGGCCCACGCCGGCACGCGCCCTCGCTCGGATGACCCGGGCGGTCGGTCGGCAGCCCGCCCCGGCCGGCCCGATGGTCTACGGCGCTTGGTGGCAGCCGGTCGGCGACGCCCCGGCCGGGCTCGCCGAGCAGCGTCGGCGCGACGTGCCGATCACGGTGGCCCAGACCTACGCCCACTACCTGCCCTGCGGCGCCCAGGACGCGGCTCGCGAGCGGGCGCTCACCGACGCGCTGCACGACCAGGGCGTCGCGGTGACGACGTACTTCAACCCGATGGTGTGCACGACCTACCAGCCCGTCTACGACGAGGGCGTCGCCGCGGGTGCGTTCACCCGCAACCCGGACGGCTCCCCGCTGGTCTACCGCTACTCCACGGCCACCAACTTCCGTGTGTCGCAGTTCGACTTCTCCGCACCGGCCGGCCGCGAGCTCTTCCAACGGCTGCTCGGCGAGGCGGTCGATGACGGGTACGACGGCTGGATGGAGGACTTCGGCGAGTACACCCCGGCGACCGCGGTGTCGGCCGACGGGACGCCGGGGCCGACGATGCACAACCGGTACGCCGAGCAGTACCACGCCGCCGCGCGCGACTTCGAGACCCGGGCGCCGCGGCCGCTGCTGCGGTTCAACCGCTCCGGGTGGACCGACGCGATCAAGGAGTCGTCGATCGTGTGGGGCGGCGACCCCACCACGTCGTGGGACTTCGACGGACTCACGTCCTCGGTGCGTCAGGGCCTCACGATCGGCACGTCAGGCGTGTCGTTCTGGGGGCCCGACATCGGAGGCTTCTTCACGCTGTTCTCCGATCCGGTGCTCTCCCCCGAGCTGCTGGCGCGATGGATCGAGTACGGCGCGTTCACCGGCGTGATGCGCCTGCAGTCGGGCGGCATCGCGATCGGCGCGTCCGGCGAGCGCGCCCAGGTCACCGACCCGGCCGTCGCACCGGTCTGGAAGCGCTACGCACGGCTGCGGACCATGCTCTATCCCTACGTCGCCGGGAGCCAGGACGCCTACCTCCACCGCGGCCTGCCGTTGATGCGCCACCTCGCGCTCGTCCATCCCGGCGACCGCCGGGCCGTCGCCACCGACGACGAGTACCTGTTCGGCCGGGACCTCCTGGTCGCCCCGGTCACCACCCAGGGCGCCGATACCCGATCGGTGTACCTGCCCCGCGGCCGCTGGATCGAGCTCGCCCGGGCCTGGCGGCTGCGCGACAGCGGGCACTTCGACCTGCGCCGCGCGCACGTGGTGCGTGGGCACCGCACGGTGAGCGCCCGGGCGCCGCTCGGGACCATCCCGTTGTTCCTGCGCGCCGGCGCGGTCGTGCCCCTGCTGCCCCGCGACGTCGACACCCTCAGCGCCTACGGCGAGGGCGTCATCGGGGTGGCCGATCGGGCTGCCCGGCGTACCCTCCTCGCCGCCCCGCGGACCGGCGCCTGGCAGGGCACGCTCGGGCCGGGCGAGGGTCTGCGTTCGCAGGCGACCGGACGGGCCTGGACGCTGCGGGTCGCCGCCGACCAGGCGCGACGGTACGACGTGCGGGCGACGCTCGCGGGCCTCGACCCCGACTGGCGGCCCTGCCGTGTCGAGGCCGACGGTCACCGGGTGCCGTTCGAGTACGCCGGGAGCCGGCGGGTGCTGCGGTTCTCCGCCTCGATCGCGGCGACCGGCGGGGTGCGGGTGACGGCCTGCCGGTAGCCGCCGCTCAGTCGTCGTAGTGGAGCTGGCCCGCCACGACCCGGGCGGACGGCGGCGGTTCGTGCTCGGTGAGGCGGCCGTCGTGGGCGAGGTGGCTCACCGGTCTGCCGTGCAGCAGCAGCACGGCGTCGCTGATCAGTCGGCGGTGGCAGCGCCACCAGAGCGACTCGCTGCACATGATCGCGGTCGGTGCGCGGTCCATGGACGCCAGCAGGACCTCGAGCCCCGCGCGGAACTCCTCGCTGCGCATGTGCGCGGCGTACGCCCGGAACGCCGCCACCCGCCACCAGCCGTCGACATCCGGGTCCTGGCCGGCGGGGACCCGGCGTCGCCCGCCCAGGCGCGGCTCCCACACGTACTCGACGCCGGCCTCCGGGAGCCACGAGCTCATGGCCTCGCTGCTGACGCCCGGGTTGCGACGACTGCCGGGGAACCGGCGGACGTCCACGACCCTCGAGACGCCGGCGTCGTGCAGCAGCCCGACGAGCTCGTCGGGCCCGGCCGTGCCGTGGCCGAACGTGAGCAGCCCCCGGCGGGGGCCGGGCTCAGCCACCGACCCAGAACCCGCGCCCACCGAACCAGTCGTCGTAGCCGCCGTAGGACCCGCGGCCGGGGGTGCGGGACCCGAGGAACGACCCGACCACCGCGGC
>NZ_JANINT010000233.1 GCF_024509035.1 Nocardioides sp.
GTCGAGGCCGTCGGCCAGGCGGGTCTTGCGGTGCGCCTCGGTGCGCGTCATCCGGTTGACGTGGGCCCACCAGTTCGCCACCGACGTCGCGCCGACCTTCTCCGCGACACCCACGCTCGAGGCGTGGCCAGCGACCCGGGCCTCGAGCTCCGCGAGACGTGAGGCGGCGCGGGTCAGGTCGGTGAGGGTGTGGGCGGTCTCGTCGGTGCCCATCGACCACAGCGACACATCGGAGAGGTCATCGAGAAGAGCGTGGATCTGAGTGACGGCGCGCGTGACCCGATGTGAAGGGTGAGCTTGTGCGGTCATCGCCACTCCCGAGATGAAGTCGTGGTGACAGTCTATCGCACGTGTGCTCGGAAAGTCAACAGGCGGGTTGATGTTCCGTGAGGCGGCGGCCCGCAAGGCGGGCGCCAACGGTGATCCGCGCGCGCCGTACCCGCTTCGCTGCCAAAGACCGCAGCCGGAAGCAGCCCGCAGCCGGCCAACGTCAGGCGCCCTGCGCGGCCTGCGGGAGTCTCGACGAGCTCGACCACCGGAAATGCAGCAACTCCCGGGAGCCGAAGGGGGCTCCCGGGAGTTGAGACTTGCTGCGACTGATCCGTCCCTCAGGGGCGATCAGGCGGTGGCGGCGGCGCGAGCACCGACCGGAGCGGTCTTCTCGACGCGCTTGGCGTGCCACAGGCCGAGGCCGAAGAGGACCAGCAGGGCGGCGGCACCGACGAACGCGGCGACGGCGGCGATACCGGCGATGGTGCCGATGGTGGCGAACGCGTAGCCGTAGAGGAGCAGGCCGCGGAGGGTGTTGCCGTCGAGCATGGTCTGCTTCAGGCCGGCCCACGCGGCGGCCTCGTCCTGCTCAGCCTGGGTGGGGTTGGGGTTCTCCGCCAGGGCTGCACCGAGCGCACGAGCCTTGCCGCTCACCTCGGAGTAGGACATGACCTCGCCACCGAGCTCCTGGGTGGAGGCGTTCATGTGGGCCAGGATGTAGTGGTCGGCGAAGGCCTTGGCCTCGGGGCCGCTGTCGAGCGGGCTGCCGGCGTACTGCTTGAGCGCGTCAGCGTCGGCCTTGGGCAGGCTGGCGATGGCGTCGCCCTCCGGCATGACGATGTCCTGCAGGGCGAACTGGTCGTGGACCTGGCTGCCGATGAAGGTGTTCGCCCAGGTGAGCAAGCCACCTGCAACGAGAAGGACGGCGGCGAGGGCCAGGCCCGTCCACGAGATGAGCTTGTCGAATGCAGATCGCATCGTGGTGACTCCTAGTTTCGGGGCGGTGTCTCCGCCACATCTGCTTTGGTGACACCAACCTAGGAACTTGAACCCTGTATCAATCAGGGCCGGAGTCCTCGGACTCGGAGGCCGATCGGTCCCAAAGTCCGGGACCTTCGGCGAGCGGCGTCCGGGACCAGTCCCGGGCCGTCGTCGCGAAAGGTCCCGGACCAGGTCAGGACCCGAGACCCTGCCGCTCGGCGCCGATCGTGGTGTCGGCGCCGTGTCCGGTGTGGACGATCGTCTCGTCGGGGAGCGCGAACAGCGCGGAGCGGATCGAGGCGACGATCAGGTCGGCATCGGAGTACGACCGGCCGGTCGCCCCCGGGCCGCCCTGGAACAGGGTGTCCCCGGTGAACACGCAGCCGAGGTCCGCGGCGTACAGGCACACCGCTCCGGGGGCGTGGCCCGGGGTGTGCAGCACCCGCAGCGACGTGCCGCCGACCGGGATCTCCAGCCCGTCCTCGAGGTCGAGGTCCCACAGGTAGCGGGTGTGCGTGAGCTCCCACAGCGGGCGGTCGTCGGGGTGCAGCATGATCGGGGCGACGACCTCCTCGCGCAGCGCCGGCGCGACCCGGACGTGGTCGTCGTGGGCGTGGGTGCAGATGATCGCCTTGACCTTCCGGTCCCCCACCACCGCGAGGATGTCGGCCACGTCGTGGGGAGCGTCGATCACCACGCACTCGGCGTCGTCGCCGACCACCCAGATGTTGTTCTCGACCTCGAAGGTCTCCCCGTCGAGGCTGAAGGTCCCCGACGAGACCCCGTGGTCGACCCGAGCCGCCATCAGAGGATCACCACCGAGCGCAGCACGTCGCCCTGGTGCATGCGGCCGAACGCCGCCTCCACGTCCCCGAGCCCGATCTCCTCGGTCACGAACGCGTCGAGGTCGAGGCGGCCCTGCTGGTAGAGGTCGACGAGCATCGGGAAGTCGCGGCTGGGCAGGCAGTCGCCGTACCAGCTGGACTTGAGCGAGCCGCCGCGCCCGAAGACGTCGATGAGCGGCAGGTCGGGCACCGTCATGTCCGGGGTCGGTACGCCGACCAGCACGACCGTGCCCGCCAGGTCGCGGGCGTAGAACGCCTGCTTCCACGTCTCGGGACGGCCGACGGCCTCGATGACGACGTCGGCGCCGAACCCGCCGGTGAGCTCCTGGATCGCGGCGACGGGATCGGTGCCGCTGGAGTCGACCACGTGGGTGGCGCCCAGTCGCCGCGCGGCCTCGAGCTTCTTGGGGTCGATGTCGACGGCGATGATCGGCGACGCGCCGGCCAGGGCCGAGCCCGCGACGGCCGCGACGCCCACGCCGCCACAGCCGATCACGGCCACGGACCTGCCGCGCGTGACGCCGCCGGTGTTGATCGCGGCGCCGATGCCGGCCATCACGCCACAGCCGAGGAGCCCGACAGCGGCCGCCCGCGCGGACGGGTCGACCTTCGTGCACTGGCCGGCGGCGACCAGGGTCTTCTCGGCGAACGCGCCGATCCCGAGGGCGGGCGACAGCTCCGTGCCGGCATCCGGGCCCTCCGCCAGGGTCATCTTCTGGGTCGCGTTGTGCGTCGCGAAGCAGTACCAGGGCTCACCCCGCCGGCAGGCCCGGCAGTCGCCGCACACCGCGCGCCAGTTGAGGATCACGAAGTCGCCCGGCTCGACCGAGGTGACGCCCTCGCCGACGGCCTCGACGATGCCGGCGGCCTCGTGCCCGAGGAGGAACGGGAAGTCGTCGTTGATGCCGCCCTCGCGGTAGTGGAGGTCGGTGTGGCAGACCCCGCAGGCCTGCACCTGCACGACCGCCTCTCCGGGACCGGGGTCCGGGACGTTGATGGTCGTGAGCTCGACGGGCTGTCCCTTGCCGCGGGCGACCACGGCCTTGACCTGCTGCATGCTGCTCCCTCGGGGCGGACGGACGGGCTGTCGCCCCCACCGTATGCAGCGCGTGTCTGCAGCGCCCAGCAGCCGCCTAGTCGTCCTCGCGGTGCAGCTGCTCGGTCCGGCCGCCCATGCCGGCCTGCCGGATCAGCCCGGAGACCAGCTCGTGGGCCTGGGCGATGGTCGCGTTCAGCGTGCTGAGCCCGGTATCGACGTTGCCCGCCTCCAGCGACCACTTCGCGGCCACCATGCCCTGCACCAGCGAGTCGTTGATCTCGATGGCCTCGCGGTGCAGCAGTGCCGCGCTCTCGAGCCGGAGGCGCGCGGACTCGATCCGGCGCAGCCGGTCGGTCGCGTCGCCGACCAGGAGGCCGAGGAGCAGGATCGGCAGCACCCTCGAGGCCCACCCGAGCGGGTCCAGGCCCACGTCCTGGGTCACCGCCCACACGACGATCAGGCCCACGGCGAGCACGCCTGCCGCTCCCCCCGCGCGCCGTCCGAACGCGACCGCCACCAGCGCGACCGGGAAGACGTAGAGCATGGAGTAGGCGTCCTCGACCGTCCCACCGGACATCCGCAACGCGAAGATCGCCGCGAAGAGCACGCCCGCGGTCGCCCACGTCAGCGGTGGGCGACGCCGGAACCACGCATCGGGCGAGGTGACGGTCAACGGCGCCGGGAGACTCATGGACCCAGCATGCAGGGTCCGACCGGCCCAGCGCCGGAAGGCGGTGGTCACCGGCCCTCCATCCAGGCCACCGCCTGCTCGGCGGTCCATCCCTCGGGATGGCGCTCCCACAGCCGTCTCGGGCCGTCGAGATCGCCCCCGAGAGTGATGAGGTCGGGCTCCTGGTAGCCGTCCGGACGGGTCTGCCCGAGCCCGACGTCCGCGGTCAGGGCGTTGCACAGGCACGCCCGACCCTCGGTGTCCGCGAGGTCCCCGCCCTTGCGCACGTACGCGTCGACCGGCTCGCCGGGGCAGCGGTAGCCCACCCGGCCCGCCGGGGTCAGGTACGGCGTGCGCAGGTAGCCGAGGTCGCAGAGCCGCTCGCGCGCGGCGTAGACCTCGGGGTCGGCGAGGGTGCCCTCGAGCGCGGCGACCTTGAAGGGGAAGCCGGTCGGCGAGGAGCGCACGCCGGTGCGGACCTGCAGCGTCTCGGCGCCGAGCCCCCGGCGGAGCCGGTCGAGGAGGTCCGACCGGAGCCCGGACTGGGTCGCCAGCGCGAACAGCGTGCCGACCTGGACACCGGCGGCCCCGAGCTCCCGGGCGGCCGCCAGACCCTCGGGCGTGCCGTAGCCACCCGCCAGCCAGAACGGCAGCCCGAGCGCCGCCACCTTCTCGAGGTCGACCGCGTCGCGGGCGCCGTACACGGGTTCGCCGTCGTCGCCCAGCATCAGGGACCCGCGCGGTGGCGCGTTGTGACCGCCGGCGACCGGCCCCTCGATCACGAAGCCGTCCGGCCGGGTCGTCTCGTCGCGGGCGAGGTAGGCCGCGAGCACGGTCGCCGAGACGATCGCGAGGAAGGTGGGCCGGCGCAGCGCGGGCAGGTGCCCGCCCAGCAGGTCCACGGGGTCGACCTCGACCCGGTGGCGCTCGGGGGCTCCCGCGACGTCCACGCCGACGCCGCCCACCCGCCCGGCGGCGAGGTCGGTGAGCAGCTGCGGGATCTCGCGCGGCACGCCGGCCCCCATCAGGACCGCGTCGACCCCGGCGAGCAGGGCGCCGAGCGCCGCAGCCGGGGTGGCGAGCTGGATCTTCTCGAGGTAGTTGATGCCGACCGGTCCGTCGTGCCCGTCCTTGGCGAGCCAGACCTCGACGAAGTTGCCGAGGACCGCCAGCTCCTGGGCGTGGCGGTGGGGCCGCAGGGCCGGCTTCGGGGTCGGCCGGTAGGGACGGCCCGGTTCGCGGCCGCCGGCGAGGAAGTAGCGGTCGAGCACCCGGCCGACCATCGCCTGGTCCGGGAACGCGTCGAGCGCGCGGCGCACGTCTCCGCCGGGGTCACCGTCCTGGAGCCGTCGCGCGAGCGTGGCGTCGAGCGCGACCCCGGAGACCACGCCGAGCTGGCCGGCCGAGGCGACCGCGCGCGCGAGCTGCCACGAGGAGACACCGACCCCCATGCCACCTTGGATGATGGCTCTCGTCGTGATGGGCACGGGGACTCCTCGAGATCGGGTCGACACCCGGTCGAGGCTCCCAGGACCACGGCCGGTGGCACAGGGCCGAATGGCACTCCGTGCGTGACCATCGGCAGGCGGGCTCGGTGTGTGCCCGGCACAATTGCAACCCTTCGGCGGGCGTTCGCGTCTCGGGGGTGTGTTGACAGAAGCTCGAGGAGCCACGATGACGGACCGGGACGCCGACTTCACGGCGTACCTCCAGGCCCGCCAGGGGCGCTTGCTGCGCACGGCGTACCTGCTGACGGGTGACCAGCACCAGGCGGAGGACCTCCTCCAGACCTCGCTGGCCAAGCTCTACCTGGCGTGGGACAAGGTCCGCGACCGCGAGTCGGTGGACGCCTACGTCCGCCGGATCATGGTCAACGAGAACAACTCGCTGTGGCGGCGCGGGTGGAAGCGCCGCGAGGCCCCCACCGACGTCGTCCCCGAGGCCGCGCCGTTCCACGACGTGTACGACGAGGGGCTCGGCGCGGCCGTGTGGGAGGTCGTCTCGACGCTGCCGCGCAAGGCCCGGGCCGTGGTCGTCCTGCGCTACTACGAGCAGCTCTCGGAGGCCGAGACCGCGGCCGTGCTCGGGATCTCGGCCGGCACCGTCAAGAGCCAGACCAGCCGGGCGCTCGCCGCACTGCGCGAGCGGACGCCCGCCGACCTGAACCCCACCCACCGGGAGGAGGAGCGATGACCGAGGAGAGCTTCGTCCGCGAGCTCGAGCGCCGCGCGGACCACGCATTCGACGGGACGCACGGGACGCCCATCACCTTCGAGGCGGTGCGCAGCAAGGCCCACGGCATCCGCCGGCGCCGCCGGACTGCCGCCGCCGGCGCCGTCGCGGCGGCCGTGGCCGTCGCGATCCTGGTGCCGACCGTCTGGGGCGGGAGCGACCGGCCCGGGTCCGAGGGGATCGACCCCGCGACGACGACCACGGGCCACGGTGCCGTGCTGCACGACCGCACGCTGACGCTCTCCGACGGGACCACGGTGCCGCTGGACGTCGACGACGCCGAGGTCCAGCAGCTCGGCGTCCTCACCGACGGGCGCATCATCGTGCCCACCAACCAGCCCAACCGGCTCCGCGTGTTCGGCCCCGCCGGTGAGCTGCGTGCCGAGTACTCGATCGGCACGACGCTGATCCGGATGAGCCCGACCAACGACGCCGTGGCGTGGATGGAGGGCGACGGGTCGGTCATGGTGCTGTCGAGCGACTCCCCGGAACCCGTCGAGCTCGGCACGGTCGAGGCCCAGGACCCCTCCTACCCGCTGATCGACGCCGTGGTCGACTCCCAGCACGTGCTCGTGGGCGACGGCAACACCACGACGACCGAGGTCACGCCCGACGGCGTCCGGCCGCTCACGACCAGCGAGCCGCTGCGGGTCACCGACGTGAGCCCGGACGGCGACCTGTGGGCCGTGCAGTACGCCGACGACGCCGACCCCCAGTTCGGGTGCGCCGGCCTCTACGAGCCGATGGCTGCCCGGATCGTCGCCCGCAGCTGCGAGACCGCCAACCTGACGTTCTCCCCGGAGGGCCAGCACCTCCTCGGCGCGCGCGGTGACAACGCCATGATCGGCGACGCAGCGGTGTTCGACCTCGACCTCGGGGTCGTCGGCCGCTGGGAGTCGGCGGACCGCGGTGACGTGCTCAAGTCGGTGAAGTGGCTCGACGCGGAGCACCTGCTGGTCGTCGAGACCAACTGGAAGGACAGCTCCTGGGCACTCACCCGGGTCGACCTGACCTGGTCGGACAGGGCCGTCCTCGACACGGTCGAGAACGGCGGCAACCCCGAGATGATGAACGAGTTCCCACTTTCGGAGTAGCCGAGAAGGTGTAGCCGAAAGTCGGAGGCAACGCGTGCGCCGTCGTCGCTAGGGTCAGGAACCGTGTTCGCAGCCCTTGGTCGCTTCGTGTCCCGCCGTGCCTGGTTCGTCATCGCCGCCTGGGTGGTGCTCGCGGTCGCCGTCGTCGCCCTGGCGCCGGCCCTCGAGACCACGCAGCAGGAGGAGGAGTTCCTCCCCGACCACTACGAGTCGGTCCAGGCCTACAAGATCCAGGACGAGGAGTTCCCCGGCGCCACGACCCCGGCGGCACTGCTCGTCTTCGAGCGCACCGACGGGGCGAAGCTGACCGAGGAGGACCAGGCCGAGGTGGGCCGGATCGCCGAGGAGCTCGGGCCGGAGCTCGGCGAGAAGACGTTCGTCCCGCAGGTCGTCACCACCGACCCCGAGGGCAAGCCCAACGTCTCCGAGGACGGCCAGGTGCAGATCGGCATCATCGGCCTCGCCGAGGACTCGACCGGCTTCGACCAGCAGGCGTTCGACGACGCCAAGGACCTCCGCAACGACCTCGACGGCCTCGTCGAGGGCACCGACCTCACCGTGCAGACGACCGGCTCGGTCCCCCAGGGTCTGGACTCGCAGGAGTCCGGTGATCGGGCCCTGGCGATCGTCGGCATCGCGACGGTCGTGCTGATCGTCGTCCTGCTCGCGATCATCTTCCGCAGCGTGATCATCTGCCTGATGCCCGTGGTCGTGGTGACGGTCGTGTCGATGGTCGCGACCGGCCTGATCGGGTGGGCCAACGAGGCGTTCGACCTCAAGGCGGACTCCTCGATCCAGACGATCCTGGTCGTGGTGCTCTACGGCATCGGCACCGACTACATCCTGTTCTTCCTGTTCCGCTACCGCGAGCGGCTGCGCGAGGGCGAGGACACCCGCGCCTCGGTCGTCCACGCGCTCGAGCGCGCCGGTGAGGCGATCGCCTCGGCCGGCGGTGCGGTGATCGTCGCGTTCATGGCGCTGCTGCTGAGCTCGCTGGGCATCTTCCAGGCCATCGGTCCCGCGCTGGCGATCGCGGTCGCCGTCACCCTGCTCGCCGCCCTGACGCTGGTGCCCGCCGTCGTGACGGTGCTCGGCCGGGCGCTGTTCTGGCCCTCGAAGAAGTGGCGGCAGGAGCCCAAGGGCGCCCGGTTCGCGCGGATCGGCGACTCCCTGGGCCGCCGCCCCGGCGCGTTCGCCGGGGTCTCGGGCCTGGTGCTCGCGGCGCTCGCGGTGTTCGCGTTCAGCTTCAACCCGTCGTTCGACTTCAACTCCAGCCTGCCCGACGACGTGGAGTCCACGCAGGGCCTCGAGACGTTCCAGGCGCACTTCGCGGCCGGCGCGAGCGAGCCCGTCCCGGTGATCCTGAAGTCCGACGACGGCCAGCTCGACCCCGGCAGCCTCGACGCGTTCGGCGCCGCCCTCCAGAAGGCCGAGGGCGTGGCGCAGGTCTACCCCGCCCAGACGTCCGAGGACGGCACCGCCGCCCAGTTCAGCGTCGTGCTCGACAGCGACCCGGCCTCCGACCAGGCCCTCGACGACGTCAAGGGACCTGTGCGCGACGCAGCTCACGAGGCGGCACCCGACGGCGCCGAGGCGTACGTCGGCGGTACGCCGGGCATCTTCGCCGACCTGCAGTCGGCGATGGTGCGCGACTACAAGGTCGTCTTCCCGGTCGCCGCGCTCGTGATCATGCTGATCCTCGCGCTGCTGCTGCGCAGCCTGGTCGCCCCGCTGTACCTGATGGCGGCGGTGGGCCTCAGCTTCGCCGCGACGCTCGGCGCCACGGTGGTCGCCTTCCAGGGCATCGGCGGCGACGACGGCCTGATCTTCATGCTGCCGATCTACATCTACCTGTTCGTGACGGCGCTCGGCACCGACTACAACATCTTGATGATCGCCCGACTGCGTGAGGAGGCCCGCGAGGGCAGGGACCCGCGCGCCGCGGCCGCGGAGGCCCTCAAGCACGCCGGTCCGACGATCGCGGCCGCCGGCGTGATCCTGGCCGGCACGTTCGCGTCGCTGATGCTCAGCGGCAACAGCCTGATGATGTCGATGGGCTTCGCGCTGTCGTTCGGCATCTTCATCGCGGCCTTCGTGATGTCGATGTTCTTCACGCCGGCGCTCACCGCGATGATCGGGCACGCCGCCTGGTGGCCGGGCCACCAGGACGAGCAGGCCCCCAAGGAGCCGGCCGCGGTCGACTGACCCTGGTCGCCGATCGGCGACGCACCCGACGTATCTGTCGCACGACCCGCCCGACCAGGACAGTTGCGTCAGGTGCGAGCGGGAGCGGCGGGCACCTCAGACCAGGTCAGACCGGCTCAGACGAGGACCTCGGTCACCGGCAGCGAGGAGTCGGCGGGCAGGTCGAGCGCGGACGGCGTACGACCGCGGGCGACCATCTCGGCCCCCAGCGCGGCCACCATGGCGCCGTTGTCGGTGCACAGGCCCGGGCGCGGCACCCGGACTCGGATGCCCCGGGCGGCGGCACGCTCCTCGGCCATCGCCCGCAGCCGGCTGTTGGCCGCCACCCCACCCCCGATGAGGATGTCGTCGATGCCCTCGCTCGCGGCGGCGTCGATCGCCTTGCGGGTCAGCACGTCGCAGACCGCCTCCTGGAAGCTGGCCGCGACGTCGTTGACGGGCACCGGCTCCCCGGAGCGCTCGCGTGCCTCGACCCAGCGCGCGACCGCGGTCTTGAGACCGGAGAACGAGAAGTCGAAGCGGTGTCGCTCGAGGTCGCGGCGGCTGGTGAGGCCGCGCGGGAAGTCGACGAAGACGCTGTCGCCCTCGCGCGCGGCCCGGTCGATGTGCGGGCCGCCGGGGAACGGCAGGCCGAGCAGCCGGGCGACCTTGTCGAACGCCTCCCCCGCCGCGTCGTCGATCGTCGCCCCCATCGGGTCGACGCCCGTGGTGACGTCCTCGACGCGCAGCAGGCTGGAGTGGCCGCCGCTGACGAGCATCGCCAGGCACGGCTCGGGCAGCGGCCCGTGCTCGAGCTGGTCGACCGCGACGTGCGCGGCGAGGTGGTTGACGCCGTAGATCGGCTTGCCCAGCCCGACCGCCAGCGCCTTGGCCGCCGCGACGCCCACCATCAGCGCGCCGGCGAGGCCGGGGCCGCTGGTGACCGCGATCGCATCGACGTCGTAGAGCTTGATCCCGGCGGTCTCGCAGGCCCGCTCGATCGTGGGGACCATGGCCTCGAGGTGGGCACGGCTCGCGACCTCGGGCACCACGCCGCCGAAGCGCGCGTGCTCGTCGACGCTGCTCGCGACGGCGTCCGCCAGCAGGGTGTGGCCCCGCACGATGCCGACGCCGGTCTCGTCGCACGACGTCTCGATGCCCAGCACCAGGGGCGCGTTGCGTTCGCTGCTCACCTGTTCATTGTGCCGACCGGGCGTACGCCGCCGGCGTCACCCCCAGCAGCCGGCGGAAGTGCCGGGTCAGGTGGGACTGGTCGTGGAACCCCACGACCGCGGCGACGTCGGCGGGCCGCTCCCCCGCCAGCAGCAGCCGGCGGGCGCGGTCGAGTCGGCGGCCGGTGAGGTAGCGGTGCGGCGAGATGCCGAACTCGCCGCTGAACGCCCGCACCAGGTGTGCCGGGTGCGCACCGAGGACCCGCGCCGCCTCGGGGAGCGTGACTCCGTCGGCCACGTGCGCGTCGAGCAGGTCGCGCAGGCGGTGCGCCAGCGGCGCGTCCCGGCGTACGACGCGCGGCTCGGTCGTGCCGGTGAGCCGCTGCTGGAGGGCGTCGACGACCAGCGCGAGGCGCACCTCGGCCTCGAACCCCGCGTCCACGTCGTCGCCGGGCCGGGCGAGCGCACCGTGCAGGGCGTGCACCTGGGCGCGCAGCCCCGCCTCGGCCCAGCCGGGGTGGTCGACGGCCGCACCGACGAGTCCCACGTCGATCGCGTCCTCCTCGAGGTAGACGACCCGTTTGCGGAAGCCGGTCGCCTCCACGGACCGTCCGTCGTGCGGCACGTGCGGCGGCAGCAGCGTGACGCGGTCCCCGAGCGCGCCGTGGTGGTGCCGCTCCAGGTCGTAGGCGACGGTCCCGCTGTCGACGAGCAGGAGCGTCCACGTGTCATGGGTGTGGGAGGGGTAGGCGTGCCGTGGGAAGTGGGCGTGCAGCACCTCGGCGACGCCCGCCACGGCGGGCCGCCACGCACGGATCGTCGGGCGAGCAGGCTCCTGCTGGGCCATGCAAGGAACGTACAAGACCGGCGCGACCCGGGCCCCGACGATCGAGGCATGGCACACGACACCAAGATCGCCGTGCTGCTCCGCGAGGACCTCGCGCCGTGGCAGCGGCTCAACGCGACCGCGTTCCTCGTCAGCGGCGTCACCGCCGCCTGGCCGCAGCTGGTCGGCGAGCCCTACGCCGACGCCGACGGTACGGCGTACCTCGCGATGCTCGGCCAGCCGGTCATGGTCTTCGAGGGCGACGCCGCCATGCTGCGCGAGGCGCACACCCGGGCACTGCGCCGGGAGCTGACCGTGGGCGTGTTCACCGCGGACCTCTTCCGCACCGGCAACGACGAGGACAACCGGGCCGCGGTGCGGGCCGTCGGACGCGACGACCTCGACCTGGTCGGGCTCGCGGTGCATGCGCCGCGCAACGCCGTCGACAAGGTCGTCAAGGGAGCCCGGATGCATCCCTAGGTTGCCCCGACGTACACCTTCCCAGGGTCGGTGGCGAGGCGTACGTTGACCCGGTCCACCCCACCCCACCCCCGTACCAGGAGCATCCATGGGCAGCTCGGGACGCACCGGCCTCCGCGCACTCGTCGCAGCGGCGTCGGCCACCACCCTCCTCGTCGGCACTGCCGCCACCGCGACCGCGGACGCCCGCGGTGACGGGTCCGGCCTGCGGCCGCGCACCCACTTCACGATGGCGGCCGACGGCTCCAGCGGAGCCACCGAGGGCGGCGCCGGCATCCCCAACATCGACTCGGTGAAGTCGACGATCCGCGCCTACTACAACGCGACCGGTGGCATCGCCGACAAGACCAGCTCGCCCTACATCACCGAGCTCGCCTCGATCACCGCCGACGCCCTGGCCGGTCTCCCGGCGGTCGACCCCGCGGCCAAGAAGGCCATCGTGCTCGACGCCGACGACACCATGTTGTGGACCTACGACATGGAGGACGCGGCGATGCACTTCACCT
The DNA here is from genome assembly GCF_024509035.1 of Nocardioides sp. Classification (GTDB taxonomy): domain Bacteria; phylum Actinomycetota; class Actinomycetes; order Propionibacteriales; family Nocardioidaceae; genus Nocardioides. The sequence continues at coordinate 12,300 of NZ_JANINT010000233.1, forward strand.
TCGACCCCGCCCTCCAGGACGTGTGGGTGCAGGACCAGCGCTTCCCGGCAACGCCGTCGATGGTGGAGTTCGTGGCCGCCGTGCAGGCCAAGGGCTACGCCGTGTTCGGGCTGACGGGCCGCAACGCCAACCAGGAGGCCGCCACCCTCGGCAACCTCGACAAGGTCGGCTTCACCGGGTTCGACGCCGACAACTTCTTCACCAAGTGGGTCGACGCGGCCGACCAGCCGTCGTACGTCACCTGCGCGGCCGCCAAGTGCACGACCGTCGAGTACAAGGCCGGCACCCGCAAGCACATCGAGCAGGACCTCGGCTACGACATCGCGCTCAACGTGGGCGACCAGTGGTCCGACCTCCAGGGTGGGTTCGCCGACGCGACGCTCAAGCTGCCCAACCCGACCTACTTCCTCCCGAGCCCCGACCTCGACGGCACCCCCGCCGACCCGGCGTTCTCCCCGCGCACCCGGTTCACGATGAAGCCCGACGGCTCGAGCGGTCTGACGCAGGGCGGGGAGGGCATCCCCAACATCGACTCGGTCAAGGCGACGATCCGCACCTACTACAACGCGACCGCCGGCATCGCCGACAAGACGACCTCGCCGTACATCTCCGAGCTCAGCGCGCTCACGAAGCGGTGGGCGCCGAAGATCGCCCAGCGCTGCGAGCGGCTGCACGCCGCCCACCAGAAGCCCGCCATCGTCCTCGACGCCGACGACACCACGCTGTGGACCTACGACATGGAGGACGCGGCGATGCACTTCACCTTCGACCCCGCCCTCCAGGACGTGTGGGTGCAGGACCAGCGGTTCCCGGCGACGCCGACCATGAGCCGGGTCGTCGCGGCCGCCCGCGACCACGGCTGCCGGGTCGTCGGCATCACCGGTCGCAACGCCAACCAGCGGGTGGCCACGATCGCCAACCTCAACAAGCTCTACGACGGCGCGTTCCGGCCGTGGCTCTACTTCACCAAGTGGGTCGACCCGGCCGACCAGCCGTCGTACGTCGAGTGCGCGGCGGCGAAGTGCACGACGATCGAGTACAAGTCGCAGACCCGGGCCTACCTGGAGAAGCAGCGCGGGATGCGGATCGTCGCCAACTTCGGCGACCAGTTCAGCGACCTGATCGGCGGGCACGCCGCCAAGCAGGTCAAGCTGCCCAACCCGACGTACTACCTGCCCTGAGCCTCGCCGGCCCCCGCTGATGCGCCGCAGCCGTCGATCAGGCTGCGGCGCATCACCACGGCGGTCGCGCCGTCGCGGTAGTAGCGGCGGCGTCGGTCGATCTCCACGAACTCCCGGGCCGCGTAGAACGACAGCGCGCCGCCGTTGTCCTCGCGGACCTCGAGCAGCAGCCGGTCGGCCCGGCCACCGCGCGCCAGCGCGATCGTCGCGTCGAGCAGGTCACTGGCGAGGCCGCGACGGCGGTACGCCGGGTCGACCGCGATCCGCTGGAGCTCCGCGATGTCGCCGACCACGCTGACGGTCGCGTGCCCCACGACCCTGCCGTCCGCCTCCGCCACCAGGTAGCCGATCGTCGGCAGGGCACCGGTCACGCCTTCACGCACGAGCCCCTCGGACCAGGCGTCGGCTCCGAGGCAGGACCGCTCGAGGGCAGCGATCGCCGAGACGTCGTCGGGCCCCGCCGGCCGGACGGTCACGAGACGCGCTTGGGCGCGTGCGGTGCCATCGCGTCGGGGCGCCGCAGGTAGAGGGGCTCGGGGTCGACGATCTCGGCCCGTTCCTCCGCCACGGCCCGGGCCAGCCAGCCCGCACTGGGCGCGGTGGGGCCCGCTCGGTGCGGGAACGCGTCGGGGTAGAGCACCCCGCCCTCACCCACGACCCGGTCGTCGGTGGCGAGGTCGGCCGGCCTGCCGACGACCGGCCCGTCCAGACGCGCGCCGGCGGCGTCGTAGCGGGCGAGGTAGACCTCCTTGCGACGGGCGTCGGTGGCCACGACGAAGCCCTGGTCGGTGCCGCCCTGGACGGTCGCGCCGTCGGCGGCCTCGACGGCGAGCACGTCGAGCGTGCAGACGCCGTACACGGGCACATCGAGGACGAAGGCGAGCGTTCGCGCGGTCACGAGTCCGACCCGCAGGCCCGTGAACGGGCCAGGGCCGACACCGGCCGCGATCGCGGTGAGGTCCTGGCGGACGATCCCCGCCGCGGAGAGCGCCTGCTCGATCAGCGGCGCCAGCTGCTCCGCGTGCTTCATGGGACGGTCGGCGCGCAGCTCCACGACGACGTCCTCGCCGTCGTGGAGGGCCACCGTGACGTGCGGCGTGGCGGTGTCGAAGGCGAGGAGCACGGCCTGAGGCTAACGCGTGGGTGATTTCTGTCCGACTTGTGGATCTGGTGTCACCCGGGTGTGGAAATGCCCTCCCTAGTGTTCTGGGTGTCGGCAGGGAGACCCGCCGGCACCGGAGGCCGGGACCTGGGGGAGGTGGCCGCCGGTCGCGACAGCAGTACCGGCCGAGCGGAACGTGGGGATCCGCCTCGGCGCGCTGGGGGGAGCGCCGTCGGCCGGTCCGCAAGGCCCGCTCCGCGCGCGTGGACCCGTCTACGAAGGCGGGGCGGGCCTTTCGCGTCTGCACCGAGCCAGATCGGCTCAGGGGCGGCGCTCCGCCTCCGAGGGGAAGCCGTGGTCGACGCCCCACGCCACCGCCTGGGCGCGGCTGGTGACGCCGATCTTGCGGTAGACCGAGCGGATCAGCGTCTTGACGGTGTTGATGCTGAGGAAGAGCTCGCCGGCGAGGTCCTCGTTGGAGCGGCCGGCGACGATGAGCGCGATGACGTCCTGCTCGCGCGGGGTCAGGTCGACGTCGCGCCCGAGCTGGCGGCGCCGGTCGGCCTGGTTGTCCAGGTCGGCCTGGGAGCCGTCCTGGAGGTGCCCGGCGGCGAAGTTCTCGATCGCCTCGACGAGCTCGGGTGCCGGGAGACCGACGGAGACGGACGCGACGGCCCCGAGGTCGAGCGCCCTTGCCGTGAGACCCGGCTGCAGCACGCGCGAGAGCGCCAGCACCCGGTCGGGGAAGCGCTTGACCACGCGCTCGAGGTCGTCGTCCTTGTCGAGATAGAGCCCGAACACGTCGTACACCACGACCGCGTCGGGGTCGGCCATGGCCTCGTCCACGACGACGACACGGTCGCGGTAGGGCTCCAGGAGGCGCTCGATGCCGGCCGCGATCACCGGCTGTTCGGACACCACCACCACCGAGACAGGCCGCCCGCGATCGGACATCGGACCCTCGCTCCTCTCCTCACCGACAGGAGAGGGATTCCCGGTGTGCGCGCGACCCAAACGCGCAGCTCAGGAGTCGACCCGGTTGCCGTCCTCGTCCCAGTGCGCCGCGACCTTCTTGCTCGGCTGCACGCGCGGCGGCTCGCCGGGCATCTTGGGATAGTCGGGCGGGAAGCTCAGCTCGCCGCCGGGCAGCTCCTCCCACAGCCGCAGCAGGGGTTCGAGGGAGTGGGCGGTGTCGTCGATGCTCGCCCACGGGTCGCCGTCGGCGACCCGGTCGGGGACGGTGAACAGGTTGTAGTCGAGCGGGTCGGTGAGGCCGGCCAGCTCATCCCACGTGACCGGCGTCGAGACCGGCGCGCCGGGCAGGGGACGCAGGGAGTACGCCGAGGCGATCGTGCGGTCGCGGTTGTTCTGGTTGAAGTCGACGAAGATGCGCTCGCCGCGCTCCTCCTTCCACCACTCCACCGTGACGCCCTCGTCGCGGCGCGCGAGCTCGCGACCGAGGCCGATCGCGGCGTGCCGGACATCGGTGAACTCCCACCGCGGCTCGATGCGGACGTAGATGTGCACCCCGCGGTTGCCGGACGTCTTCGGGTAGCCGACGATCCCGAGCTCCTCGAGCAGCTCACGGGCCACCCCGGCCACGCGGACGGCGTCCGCGAACGTCGTGCCCGGCTGGGGGTCGAGGTCGATGCGCAGCTCGTCGGGGTGGTCCACGTCGGAGCGCCGCACCGGCCAGGGGTGGAACACCAGCGTCCCCATGTGGGCGCACCAGACCGGGACGGCGATCTCGGTGGGGCAGATCTCGTCCGCCGTACGCCCCGAGGGGAAGGTCACCTGCACGGTCTCGAGATAGTCGGGGGCGCCCTTGGGCACCCGCTTCTGGTAGAACGCGTCGGCGTCCTTGTCCTGCGGGCCGGTCGCGAGCCGCATGCCCGGACGCACCCCGGACGTCCAGCGCTCCAGCGCCGTCGGCCGGTCGCGCAGCGCTCGCATCAACCCGTCCTCAACGCTCGCGAAGTACTCCGCCACCATCAGCTTGGTGACCTCGGGCGTGCGGTCGGTCGCCTCGTAGATCACCCGGTCGGGGCTCGAGACGCGGACGGCGCGCCCGCCCGCCTGGACCTCGGCCGCGCTCACCTTCGCCATGCGTCGACCCTAGGTGCTGGTGCCGACGAGGACGAGCGCCACAGCGTGCGCGCCAGCCACAGCCCGGCGGCCGAGGCGAGGGCACCGGCCACCGCCACCACGACGCCGACGTGACCCTCGTGGGCGAGCAGCAGGTGGGTCGGACCGGCGAGGACCGTGACCGCGGTGCCGATCCAGGCCGCGGCGGCCGGGCCGGCCGGCGCGGCCGCGAGGACCAGCACCCCGGTCGCGGCGAGGTAGGTCCGCTGGGCCACGGTCTCGAACCCCTCCGGCGCGGCGGTCGCGGCGCCGGCGACGGCCCACGCCAGGTGCAGGAGGCCGAACCCCACCACGACGACGAGCGCCGCGACCGTGGCGGGCGACGCCGGCAGGCGCCGGGTCCGCCACCAGCCCGGCCAACGCTCGCGAGCGTGCCAGCCGAACGCCGCGAGCACGCCGACCGCCTGGAGGACGAAGCCGCCGTACACGACCGCATAGACCCAGCCCTCGAGCCCGTCGTCGGTGGACGACGCCGCTCCCCCGGCCACCGCCTGCAGGACGAGGCCGGCCGGCAGCCCGAGCGCGATGGGCGCCAGCAGGCCCGCCGCCACCCACACGGGTACGGCGAGCAGCCACCCCGGGAGGCGCCTGCCCCACGGGAACGTGAGCGCGAGCAGGAGGGCGATCGCCACCAGCTCCATGCCCACCGTGACCAGGTTGCCCACGACGTAGCGCTCGTCGCGCATCTCGACTCCGGCCGCGCCGGGCCTGATCCCGACCGGGCTGCCGGTCAACCACGCGACCTTCAGGACGAGGTAGGGCACGCAGGCCAGCACGGTGGCGGCGCAGACGACGAGACGGCGGCGGGCGACGGGCATGCCTCCCACCCTCCGGGCCGGACCGCGCCGGCCGCATCGGGGAGGCCCCGGAGGCGGCCCCGACCACTCCCGCAGGAGTCACGCACCGGCGGGTCGAGACTGGTCTGGTCCACCCCTCAGGTCTCGGCCACCCCGACCGAAGGTGAGGTCATCGGTCGCACGGACCAGCGTGATCCGGACTCCGGGGGAACTTGCGACCGCCACAGAGGCCCCGCTGTCGCGCGCTCGAGCCCACCTCCCCCGTATGGGCCCGAGAAGGCGGCAACGGGGCCTCTGTCCCTCTCATCCGGCGAGCGCCGTGAGCGCGTCAGAGCAACGAGTTGGGCTCGAAGCGTGGGTGCCGGTCGAGGTCCTCGCGCGCGGGACGCACGAACTCGAAGCCGGCCGTGCGCACGAGCGCCCAGGTCGGGTCGGCGTCCGGCGTACGACGCAGCGCGTCGGCGCAGTCGACGTGCATCGGCGGCAGGTGGAAGGCGTTGCGCGCCACCTCCTCCGGCGTGCCGAGGAAGGCGACCGGGCGACCGAGCGACTCAGCACACGAGCCGCAGATGCGGCTGAGCGCGCACTGGGTCACCCAGCGGGCGGCGGTGACGTCGGGAACGCGACCGTCGGCGACCGCGATCACGACGCGCTCCGCATCCACCCGCCCAGCTCCTGGCGGCGCGGCGGGCGCTCGGCGTCGGACCTGCGCTTGCGGTCGCGCGCGGGCGTGGGCGGCTCCGGCTGGTCGCTGGAGGTCATCTTGTTGGGCAGCGAGAGCTTGATGATCGTGCGCAGCGCCTGGCCGTACTGCCGGTGCAGCGGGCCGATCGTGTAGGGGATGTCGTACTTCTCGCACAGCGCGCGCACCCGCACCGCGATGTCGGCGTACCGGTTGCTCGGCAGGTCGGGGAACAGGTGGTGCTCGATCTGGAAGCCGAGGTTGCCGCTCATGATGTGCAACAGCGGCCCACCCTCGAAGTTGGCGGCGCCGAGGATCTGGCGCAGGTACCACTCCGAGCGGGTCTCGTCCTCGATCTCCTCCTCGGTGAAGTGCATCGCCCCGTCGGGGAAGTGGCCGCAGAAGATGATCACGTAGGCCCACAGGTTGCGCATCAGGTTGGCCGTCATGTTCGCGGTGAGCGTCCACTTCCAGCCCTTGCCGGAGAGCGCCGGGTAGACGACGTAGTCCTTGAGGATCTGGTTGCGGCCCTTGCGCGCGATCTGGCGCAGCTGGCGCTTCATCTCCTTCGGGTCCTTCTGGCCCTTGCGGATGCGCTCCAGGTCGAGGTCGTGAAGAGCGACCCCCCACTGGAAGAGGCTGGCGAGCAGCGCGTTGTAGATCGGCTGGCCGATGTAGACGGGGTGCCACTTCTGCTCGCGCGCCATCCGGAGGATGCCGTAGCCGATGTCGTTGTCGTAGCCGAGGACGTTGGTGAACTGGTGGTGGATGTAGTTGTGGCTGTGCTTCCACTGCTCGGCCGGCTGGGCGGTGTCCCACTCCCAGTTGGAGGAGTGGATCTCGGGGTCGTTCATCCAGTCCCACTGGCCGTGCATGACGTTGTGGCCGATCTCCATGTTCTCCAGGATCTTGGCCACGCCGAGCAGTGCCGCGCCGGCGACCCACGCGGGCTTCTTCGCCTTGCCGGTCGCGGACGAGGCGAGCAGCGTCACCCGGCCTGCGGCCGCGAGTCCGCGCTGGACCTTGATCAGGCGGTTGATGTACGCCGCGTCCTTGGCGCCGCGCGACTCCTCGATCTCGGTCCGGATCGCGTCGAGCTCGCGGCCGATCTGCTCCACCTCCTCCTCGGTGAGGTGGGTGTACTCCTTGACGTCCGAGATGGCCATGGGTCTGTCCCTTCGTAGGGGTCGTCAGATGTCGAGCGTGCAGTCGCCGACCGCGGCGGTCACGCAGGTCTGCACGCGCTCGTTGGGCTGGGAGAACTCCTCGCCGCTGCGCAGGTCGCGCACGGTGCCGGAGACGAGGGTCAGGGTGCAGGTGTGGCAGATGCCCATGCGGCAGCCGTACGGCATGCCGACGCCGGCCCCCTCGCCGGCCTCGAGGACGGTGGTCGCGCCGTCGGCGTCGACGGACTTGCCGGAGTTGCGGAACGTGATCGTGCCGCCCTCGCCGCCCTCGCCACCGAGCTCGAGCGAGAACCGCTCGAGGTGCAGGCGCTCCTCGAGCCCGGCCTCGCGGTAGTGCTCGGTGATCGCGTCGAGCATCGGCCCCGGGCCGCAGGCCCAGGTCTCGCGATCGCGCCAGTCGGGACAGAACGCGTCCAGCCCGCGCTCGGCGTGGCCGAGCTCGAGCATCCCCTCGAGGTCGGTGTGCAGCCGGTGCACGGTGAGCGACTCGTGCCGGGCCTCGAGGTCGTCGAGCTCGGCGCGGAAGATCATCCGGTCCGGCGTCGGCGAGGAGTAGTGCATGACGACGTCCGGCAGGTTGTGTCGCCGGTCCATCGTGCGGAGCATCGCCATCACGGGCGTGACTCCGCTGCCGCCGACCAGGAACAGCATCTTGGGCGGCGGCGGGTCGGGCAGCACGAAGTCGCCCTCGGGCAGTGCCAGCCGCACGATCGTGCCCGGCGCGAGGCCGTTGACGAGATGCGCCGACAGCTTCCCCTCGGGCATCGCCCGCACGGTGATCGAGATCGTGCGCCCCTTGCGCCGCGGCGGCGAGCTCACGGAGTAGGAGCGCCACTGGAACTTGCCGTCGACCTGGACCCCGATGCCGACGTACTGCCCTGGGCGGTGGTCGTAGCGCCACCCCCAGCCGGGCCGGATCACCAGCGTCGCCGCGTCGTCGGTCTCGGGGATCACCCGCTCCACCCGTCCGCGCAGCTCGCGCTCGCTCCACAGCGGGTTGAGCAGCCGCAGGTAGTCGTCGGGGTGCAGGGGGGTCGTGAGCTTGTCGCCTGCTCCCCGCAGGCGGCTCCACGGGATCGTCGTCGCTCCGGCCATGCGTTTCAGTGAACAATTGTTCTCTGAATGAGTCAATGCCCCCTGCGGGTGACCTGGCGCACGGGGCCCATCGAGGCGCCGAGCGCGGGGCGGATCGAGACGCAGGTCGAGGGGCAGGTCGAGGGGCGGCCGAGAGCCCGGCGACCTTGCCGGGCCCACTACCGTGGGGTCCATGGCCTACAACGTGGAGAAGCCCGACGAGCAGTGGCGGGCCGAGCTGTCGCCCGAGGAGTACGCCGTCCTGCGCCAGGCCGGCACCGAGCGGGCCTTCACCGGTGAGTACACCGACACCGAGACGACCGGCGTCTACCGCTGCAAGGCGTGCCAGGCCGAGCTCTTCGAGTCCGACACGAAGTTCCACTCCGGCTGCGGGTGGCCGTCGTTCTACCAGCCGATCAGTGACACGATCGAGTACCTCGAGGACACCTCCCACGGCATGAAGCGGGTCGAGGTGCGCTGCGCCAACTGCGGCTCCCACCTCGGGCACGTCTTCCCCGACGGCTACGGCACCCCCACGGGCGATCGCTACTGCATCAACTCGATCAGCCTGACCCTCGAGCCGGCCGACCAGTGAGCCGACGCACCTGACCGATGTGTCGTGTCCTCACCCGGGTCACGACAGATGTGTCAGGTGCGTGAGCGACCTCAGCCCGCGAACCACCCCGACGGGGTGAGCTCGGAGCCCATCCGCGGGACGTACTGGTCGAAGTAGATCCGGGCGATCAGCTCACGGCGTGAGCGCACGTCGGCCTTGTCGAAGACCGACTTGAGGTGGTCCTGGACGGTGTACGTCGAGACGTGCAGCGTCGCCGCGATCTCCTTGGTGTCGACACCTTGCAGCACGAGCTGGGTGACGTCGCGCTCGCGCGGGGTCAGGTCGAACGCCGCCACGACCAGCGCGACGATCTCCGGTGGTCGCGCCTCCTCGATCGTCACGACGACCTCGCCGACGCGTCCGTCGACGCCCGAGAGCGGCGAGGCGTGCAGCACCAGCCACATCCCGTTGGTGGCCCGCACCCGGCTCCGCGGCGGCACGGCGGTCTCGCCCCGGGCGTAGCGGCGCGCGGCGCCGACCAGCGCGGAGATCGGGCTCAGCGGGTCGGCGGCAGCGGCTCCGGAGATCAGCTGGGCGATGCGCTCCTCGGCGCCTCGGCTGGTCTGCAGGATCTCGCCGTCCGCGCCGACGATCAGGACGGCGGGGCCGGCGAGCGACTGGTCGCCGGGCGTGGTGCCGAGCCGGGTCAGCATGCCGGTGCGCACGCCCCGGGCGAACAGCGGGGACAGCGAGGCCAGGAAGTCGACGTCGGCGGCCTCGAACGGTCGGTCGTCGGCACCCCGGAACAGCGCCATCGCCCCCCAGGCCTGGTGGCCGTCGCGGAAGATCATCCGCGCCTCGTCGAGGAACCCGAACCGCGGCATCATGAACGCGCTCATCCGCGCCGAGCGCTCGACGTCGCCTCCGGTCTGCAGGTGGACGCCCGCCGCGGGGACCGGCGCGGCGGCCAGCTCGGTGAACGCGGTCGGCTCGACCGCGCCGTACTCGATCAGCCCGAACTCGTGGTCGTGGCTGTTGACGGCGCGCAGATGGCCGTACTTCCGGGCACTGGTCAGCAGGTGGGTGCTCGGGTCGTGCGTGCCCAGGCACGCGCTCACCCAGGGCACCGCGCGGCCCACCGACTCCACGGCCTCCTCGAGGAACGTCTCGAGCTCGAGCCCGGCCCGGGCCACGACCTCGACGTCGCGACGCACGCGCTCGAGGGTCAGTCCGGTCGCCACGGTGACAGTGTCGGGGAGCACCGCGGATCGGCCCATCCCACATTTCTGGGTGGACCAGACCACCAGACGAACAGTCGAGGAAGTACCCGCGCTCCCGGGATGGCTCGCCGAGCCTCGTCGCGTGGAGGGTTCCCCCATGACCTCGATCCCGCAGCACGGCCCGCTCGACGAGTGCGGCCGCCTCGTCCACGCCGAGGACCCCGCTGCCCAGCTCGCCCTGACGGTCAGCCGCCTCGAGGCCACGCTCGCCGCCGACGGGCTGGGACTGGCCGACGTGGCGACCCTGCACCTCTCGAGCCCCGACCTCGACGCGATCGACGGCGTGCTCGACGTCCTGACCGAGCGCCTCGACGCCACCGGCGCCCGCCCCGAGCTGCTGCTCACCAGGGCCGCGTCGCTCGGAGTGCCGGGCATGCTGGTCGCGCTGGACGCCACCGTCGCGGAGCGCTCCACCGGCACGCTGCTCGTCGTCGTCGCGCACCCCGACGACGAGGCCTTCGGGTGCGGCTCCGTGCTCGCCCACGCCGCCGCCCACGGGCTGCGCAGCGTCGTCGTCTGCGCCACCCGCGGCGAGCTCGGCGAGCCTGCTCCGGGGAGCGGCCTGACCCGGGCCGACCTGCCGACCGTGCGGGAGCGCGAGCTGCGGGAGGCCTGCCGGCTGCTCGGCGCGGAGCGCGTCGAGGTGCTGGGGTACGTCGACTCCGGTGTCGACGGCGAGCCGGCGCCCGACGCCCTCGCGGCGGCACCGGCCGCCGAGGTGCGCGACCGCGTCGCGGCGCTGATCGACGACGTCCGTCCCGACGTCGTCGTGACGCTCGACGCCAGCGACGGCCACCGCGACCACGCCGTGGTGCGCGACGCGACGCTGGCCGCGCTCGAGCAGGTGGCGCACCGCCCGCGGCGTACCTATCTGTTCTGCCTGGCGCGCTCGCTGATGCGCGAGTTCACCGGTGTCGCAACGCTCGGCACCCCCGACGAGGACCTCACGACGCTCGTCGACGTCGCCGACCTGCTCGACCTGCGGTGGCGAGCCATCCGCACCCACGCCTCGCAGGTCCCGCCGTTCGACGCGATGGGACCCGAGCTCCAGCACGGCTTCCTGGCCGTCGACCGGCTGCGGCGCGTGGACCCGCCCTGGGCCGGCGGGCCTCCCGAGACCACCTGGCTGCCGGCACACCTCGCCGGCCGTCCCACCACCACCCTCACGAAGGAACCCCTCCCATGACCACCACTCCCACCGTCCCCGCCACGCCCGCCGAGGCCCTGCGCGGGCTCTGCGCGGGCCGCGTGCACCTGCCCGGCGACCCCGGCTACGACGCCGCCCGCACGCCGTGGAACCTCGCGGTCGACCAGCGCCCCGCCGCCGTGGCGATCCCGCACAGCGCCGAGGAGGTCGCCGAGGTCGTCCGCGCCGCCGTCGCCGCCGGCCTCCGCGTCGCGCCGCAGAGCACCGGCCACGGCGCCGGCCCCCTCGGCGAGGTGGCCCTGGACGACGTCGTGATCGTCCGGCTCTCCGAGCTGACCGGCGTCACCGTCGACCCCGGCGCGCGCACCGCGCGGGTCGTCGGCGGCACCCTGTGGCACGACGTCGTCGCCGCGGCCGCGCCGCACGGCCTCACCGCGATGCACGGCAGCGCCGGTGACGTGGCCGTCGCCGGCTACGCGCTCAGCGGCGGGCTCTCCTTCTACGGCCGGACGCACGGAGTGGCCGCGAACAGCATCCGGTCGGTGGAGGTCGTCACCGCCGATGGTTCGCTGGTGCGCGCCAGCGCCTCGGAGCAGCCCGAGCTGTTCTGGGCGCTGCGCGGCGGCGGCGGCAACCTCGGCGTGGTCGTCGCGCTCGAGATCGACCTGCTCCCCTACGCCGACGTGTACGCCGGCATGCTGCTGTGGCCGCGCGATCGGGCGCCCGAGGTGGTGCGGGCGTGGGCCGCCTGGACCGACGGTGTCCCGGAGTCGGTCACGACCTCGTTGCGGGTGATGAGCTTCCCGCCGCTGCCCGAGCTGCCGCCCTTCCTCAGCGGCCGGCAGCTGGTCGTCGTCGACGGCGCGGTGCTCGAGGGCGACGAGCGCGCCGCCGAGCTGCTCGCCCCGCTGCGGGCCCTCGAGCCGGAGATGGACACGTTCGCGCGGATCCCGGCGACCGGCCTTGTCGCGGTTCACATGGACCCGCCCGGGCCGGTGCCGGCCGTCAGTGACCACGCGGTGCTCGCGAGCCTGCCGGAGGAAGCGATCTCGGCGTACCTCGCCGAGATCGGCCCCGGGACGACCACCTCCTTGATGTTCGCCGAGCTGCGTCACCTGGGCGGCGCGCTCGGGCGACCGGTCCCCGACGGTGGTGCGATCTCGCACGTCGACGGCGCCTACGCCCTCTACTGCGTCGCGCCGGCGCCCTCCCCCGAGGTCGCCGCGCTCGGCCGCGCCGACGCGGTGGCCATGTGCGCCGCGCTCGAGCCGTGGACGACCGGCGGTCGACTGGTGACCTTCACCGACGGCGCCGTGGACATCAGCACCGGGTTCGGCGAGAACTGGGACCGGCTGCGTCGGGCACGTGCCGACGTGGACCCGACCAGGGTGTTCGTGGCCAACCACGGGGTCTGACCTGGCCCGCCGGAAGGCCGGTCCGGCCCGCCGATCGGGGCTAGAGTCGAGACACCCACGGGGGGTCTCACGCCGCGAAACGGAGCTCGTCATGAGGGCCTGGCACTTCACCGACACGCGCGAACCGCTGGTCCGAGTGGAGCTCCCGGACCCCACGCCCGGCCCGGGCGAGGTGGTGATCGACGTCAGGGCCGCCGGACTGTGCCACACCGACGTCGGCGTCCTCGACGACGAGGGCTGGCTCCCGACGCTCGCCTACCGGCCGATCGTGATGGGTCACGAGGTCGCGGGCGAGATCGCCGACCTCGGCGAGGGCGTCGACGGCTGGCGGGTCGGCGACCGCGTCGGGGTCTGCCCGACGACGCCGTTCGGGGCGCCCGGGTTCGTGACCGACGGCGGCTTCGG
>NZ_JANINT010000234.1 GCF_024509035.1 Nocardioides sp.
CGTGGGGCGGGCACGACCCGGCGGCGGCCGAGGCTGCCTGGGCCGGGCACGAGCCCGGCGCGGCCTTCCTGCGCCACCTCGCCCAGGGCGGTGCCCCCCGCGCGGTCTGGTGCGCCGCACCCGCCACCGACTGGCCGACGCTGGTCGCGCACGCCGTCGCGGCAACGTACGCCTCGGGTCGCGGGAGCCTCGTCTGCGTCCCCGACCACAAGGACGTGGCGCGCGTCGACGCCGCGCTGAGCGCAGTGCTCGGCGAGGGACAGCACGTCACGCTGACCGCCGACTCCGGTCCGGCCGCGCGCTACCGCGACTTCCTCGCCATCACCCGGGGGGCCCGGCGGATCGTGGTCGGCACGCGCGGGGCGAGCCTCGCGCCGGTCCACGACCTCGGTCTCGTCGTGGTCTGGGACGACGGCGACGACCTGCACGCCGAGCCCCGTGCGCCCTACCCCCACACCCGCGAGACGCTGCTGCTGCGCGCCGAGCGCGAGGGCACCGCCGCGCTGGTGGGCGGATTCGTGCGGACCGTGGAGGGGGAGTACCTCGTGCGCACCGGCTGGGCCGCGGAGCTCGGGCCGACCCGCGAGGAGGTACGCCGCCGCGTGAGCGTGACGATCGCCGGGGACTCCGACCGGCGCGACACCCATGCCCGGGGTGCACGCATCCCCCGCGAGGTCCACCTCGCCGTGCGCGACGGCGTCGCCGAGGGACCCGTCCTCGTCCAGACCCCGCGCCTGGGCTACGTCAACGCGCTGGCCTGCGAGCGCTGTCGCACGCCCGCACGCTGCGCCGCCTGCCAGGGACCGCTGGCGCTCACCGGGCCGACGACCCCTCCGGCGTGCCGCTGGTGCGCCACGGTGGCCGAGGACTGGTCGTGCCGCGAGTGCGGCTACCGTGGGCTCCGCGCGCCGGTGCTGGGCGACGCCCGCACCGCCGAGGAGCTGGGCCGGGCCTTCCCCGGCGTCACGGTGCGCTCGAGCTCCGGTGACACCGTGGTGGCGGCGGTCGGACCCAAGCCCCAGATCGTGGTGTCCACGCCCGGCGCCGAACCGGTGGCGGAGGGCGGCTACGCGGCGGTGGTGCTGCTCGACACCTGGCTGCTGCTCGCACGCATCGACCTGCGCGCCGAGGAGGAGGCGTTGCGCCGCTGGACGAACGCCGCTGCTCTCGTACGCCCCGGCGGCCGGGTCGTCGCCGTGGGCGACGCCGCCCAGCCCGCGCTCCAGGCGCTGGTCCGGTGGGACCCGGCCGGCTTCGCCGCCCGCGAGACCGAGCAGCGCCTCGAGGCGCACCTCCCACCGGCCAGCCGGCTGGCCACCGTCACCGGCGAGCCCGGCGCGATCGACGACGCCCTGACGCTGCTCGACGCCCCGGCCGGGGCCGAGGTGCTCGGACCGGTCGACCTCGGCGACGGCGAGTCCCGAGTGGTGGTGCGGGTGCCTCGCGGGCAGGGGGCCGCGCTCTCGCAGGCGCTCGGTCAGCTCCAACGGGTGCGCTCGAGCCGCAAGCTCGACGCCGTACGCATCCAGGTCGACCCGCCGACGCTGTAGCGGCTGGCTCCGCGGTGTCTCCCGCGAGTCAGTCGCCGACGGCGTCGATGCCGCGACGGACGATCAGCGGGTCGGGCTCGGCGACCACGTGGGAGTCCTTGCCCTCGTAGTCGAAGCGGGACAAGAACGCGCGCATCGCATTGAGCCGGGCGCGCTTCTTGTCGTTGCTCTTCACCGTCAACCAGGGCGCCCACTCGGTGTCCGTGCGGCGGATCATCGCCTCCTTGGCCTCGGTGTAGGCGTCCCACTTGCCCAGCGACTGCAGGTCGATGGGGGAGAGCTTCCACTGCCGCACCGGGTCGACCTGGCGGATGATGAAGCGCGTGCGCTGCTCGGACTGGGTCACCGAGAACCAGAACTTCGTCAGCGAGATCCCGCTGTCGACCAGCATCCGCTCGAACAGCGGCGCCTGGACCATGAACTGCTCGTACTCCGGCTCGGTGGTGAAGCCCATCACCCGCTCGACGCCCGCGCGGTTGTACCAGGACCGGTCGAAGAGCACCATCTCCCCGGCGGTCGGGAAGTACTGCACGTAGCGCTGGAAGTACCACTGGCTCTGCTCACGGTCGCTGGGCTTGGTCAGCGCGACCGTGCGCGCGTAGCGCGGGTTGAGGTGCTCCATGAACCGCTTGATCGTGCCGCCCTTGCCGGCGGCGTCGCGGCCCTCGAAGAGCAGCACGTGCTTGGTGTGCGTGTCCTGCGCCCAGTTCTGGAACTTCAGCAGCTCGACCTGCAGGCGGTACTTGGTCTCGTCGTACTCCTCGCGGGGCATCCGCTCCTCGTAGGGGTAGTTCTCCCGCCAGGTGTCGACCGCCCGGCCCTGGGGGTCGAGCAGGATCGGGTCGTCGTCGTGGTCCTCGCCGATGGTGTGCCCGTCGATGCGGAGGTGATCGATGTACTCGCGCACGTCCTGCAGCATGTTCGCAACCTAGCCTCCCCGGACGGCATGTGAGAGCGATCCCTAGACTGAGCGCGTGGCCATTCAGCCGATCCGTCTCCTCGGGGACCCTGTCCTGCGCAGACCCGCCGTCGAGGTCGTCGACTTCGACAAGGAGCTGCGCCGGCTGGTCGAGGACCTCACCGACACCATGCTCGAGGCCCCCGGCGCGGGCCTGGCCGCCCCGCAGATCGGCGTGGGGCTCCGCGCGTTCACGTGGTACGTCGACGGCGAGGTCGGCCACCTGATCAACCCGCGCCTCGACCTCTCCGCGGAGGTCCAGGACGGCCCCGAGGGGTGCCTGTCGATCCCCGGCCTGAGCATCGACTGCCGGCGTGCGCTGTCCGTGGTCGCCCACGGCTTCAACATGTACGGCGAACCGGTCGTCATCGAGGGATCCGAGCTGCTGGCCCGGGCGATCCAGCACGAGACCGATCACCTCGACGGCGTGCTGTTCATCGACCGCCTCGACCCCGAGGCCCGCAAGGCCGCGATGAAGGCCATCCGCGAGTCCGACTGGTTCGGTCTGGAGCAGCCGCAGGTCAAGGTCTCCCCGCACGCGACCAACGGGCTCGGGTTCTAGGTGGCCACTCGATGAGAGTCGTGTTCGCCGGCACCCCCGAGGTGGCCGTTCCCGTCCTCGACGCCGTGGCCGCCTCGCGGCACGAGCTCGTGGGCGTCGTGACCCGTCCCGACGCGCCGACGGGTCGCGGCCGGCGCCTGGTCGCCAGCCCGGTCGCGCTGCGCGCCGAGGAGCTCGGCGTACCCGTCCTCAAGCCCGAGCACCCGCGCGACCCGGCGTTCCAGGACGAGCTGCGGGCGCTGCGGCCCGAGTGCTGCCCGGTGGTGGCCTACGGCGCGCTGCTGCCGCAGTCCGCGCTGGACATCCCCCCGCACGGGTGGGTGAACCTGCACTTCTCCGCGCTGCCGGCCTGGCGTGGCGCCGCGCCGGTCCAGCACGCGATCTGGGCCGGGGACGAGGTGACCGGAGCCACGACCTTCCGCATCGTCAAGGAGCTCGACGCCGGTCCGACCTACGGCGTCATGACCGAGCGGATCCGGCCCACCGACACCGCCGGCGACCTGCTGGTCCGCCTCGCCGAGGGTGGTGCCGGCCTGCTGGTCGCGACCCTCGACGGCATCGAGGACGGCGTGCTGTTCGAGCACCCCCAGCAGGAGGACGGCGTCTCCTACGCGCCCAAGCTCGAGGTCGACGACGCTCGTGTCGACTGGACCCAGCCGGCGGCCGCGATCGACCGGCAGGTCCGTGCGTGCACCCCTGCTCCCGGCGCTTGGACGACGTTCGCGGGGGAGCGGCTCAAGCTCGGCCCGGTCACGCGTACCGACCAGCGCCTGGAGCCCGGCGTCCTCGAGGTGACCAAGCAGGCCGTGCTCGTCGGCACCGCCACCGAGGCCGTCCGCCTGGGTGACGTCCGCCCCCATGGACGCAAGCAGATGCCGGCCGCGGACTGGGCCCGGGGCGTACGGGTGGACTCCGGCGTCCGAATTGGTGAGGCGTTTCGGTGAAAGCTGAGGCTGGGCTCGCTACGGTCATGACCATGAGCCCCCCGGCGCCCGAGCTCACTGGTCCTGATCCGGACCGTGCCCTGGACCCGGTCGTCGACGAGATCTGCCGCTCGCTGCCCGAGGTCGAGCTGGGTACGTCGTGGGGCGACCGCCCGACGTACAAGGTCCGCGGCAAGGGGTTCGTGCTCTACCGCGCCCCGGGCAGGACCGCGATCGACCCGGCGACCGGGCAGCCGTACGACGACCTGCTGGTGATCACGACGGCCACGGAGGCCGACAAGCAGGCGCTCGTGAGAGACGAGCGGCTGCCGTTCTTCACCATCGACCACTTCCGGGGCTACTCCGCCGTCCTGGTCCAGCAGTCCCGTCTCGGAGAGATCGAGCGCGAGGAGCTGACCGAGATCATCACCGACGCCTGGGCCGCCAAGGCGCCTGCGAGCCTGTCGAAGAAGTTCTTCGCGGATGAGTGACCCCCGCCCGCGGGGGCCGCAGCGCGGCGGCCGGGCCGGCACCCGGCCCTCCGTCGACCCGGCCCGGCTCGCCGCCCTCGAGGTGCTGAAGGCCGTGCGCGTCGACGGCGCCTACACCAACCTGGTGCTGCCCTCCGTGCTCCGCCAGCACGGCCTCACCGGCCGGGACGCGGCGTTCGTCACCGAGCTGGTGTCGGGCACGATCCGCCGCCGCGGCACCTACGACGCGATCCTCGCCGCCTGTGTCGACCGGCCGCTGAGCAAGGTCGAGGCGAAGGTGCTCGACATCCTGCGGCTCGGCACCCACCAGCTGCTCTCGATGCGGGTGCCGACCCACGCCGCCATCAGCACCAGCGTCGACCTGGTGCGCGCCAAGGTCAGCTCGGGAGCCGGTGGCTTCGCCAACGCCGTGCTGCGCCAGGTCGCCCGCCAGGAGCTGGCGGAGTGGATCGGTCGGGTCGCCCCCGACCCGCGGGTGGCGCCGACGCGCTTCGCCTCGATCGCCTACAGCCACCCGCGCTGGATCGTCGACGAGCTGCGCTCGGCCGTCGGTGCCGAGGAGCTCTTCGACCTGCTGGCCGCCGACAACGAGCCGCCCCGCGTGACCCTGGTCGCCCGACCGGGCCGCAGCACCCCGGAGGAGCTGCCCGGCGAGCCGACGCCCTACTCGCCGTACGGCGTGGTCCTCGCGGGGGGCGACCCCGGCGAGATCCCGGCGGTCACCGAGGGACGGGCGGGAGTCCAGGACGAGGGCTCCCAGCTCGTGGCGGCCGCGCTCGCCGCCGCGCCGGTGGAGGGGGCCGACCGTCGCTGGCTGGACCTGTGCGCCGGCCCCGGCGGCAAGGCCGCGCTGCTCGCCGCGCTCGCCGCCCAGCGGGGTGCCTCGCTGGTCGCGGCCGAGCGCCAGGAGCACCGCGCCCGGCTCGTGCAGCGCGCGCTGCGCGGCGCCGACGGCAGCCTGGGCGTCGTCACCTCCGACGGGACGGCGCCGCCGTTCGCACCCGCCGCCTTCGATCGGGTGCTGGTGGACGCTCCCTGCACGGGCCTGGGAGCGCTCCGACGGCGCCCCGAGGCCCGGTGGCGCCGTCGGGCGGACGACCTGCTGAGCCTGGTGCTGCTGCAGCGCCGGCTGCTGTCCTCGGCCCTCGACCTGGTCCGCCCGGGCGGCGTGGTCCTCTACGCGACGTGCTCGCCGGTGATCTCCGAGACCCGCGGGGTGGTGTCGTCGGTGCTTGAGAGTCGAGACGATGCCGAGCTCGCCGACGCCCAGGCGCTGCTGCCGGACATCCCGCGCAGCGAGGGCCCGATGCCCGGCACCGTGCAGCTGTGGCCGCACCGGCACGGCACCGACGCGATGTTCCTGGCCCTGCTGCGGCGTACGGCCTGAGCGGGCTGAGCATCACTCCGCCCAGATGAGGGCCTCACCGACCTCGACGACCTGGGCGTGCGTGGTGTCCGGACCCGCGTTCACCGTGGCGAAGAACTGGCCGTGGACGTCGCTGATGAAGGTCTCCGGTCCGGCCTTCGCGGGGTCCTGGTAGTCCGCCCAGGTCTCGGCCGGACGCCAGACCACCACCACGGAGGCCGCGCCGTGGGTGCAGATGAACTTCTCGTCCAGCGGCTGGTCGCAGCGCCAGTCGGGGGAGTCGACGTACACCGGCGCGTCCTGCAGGGCCCGCAGCGCGCGGGCGTGGGCGCGTTCCGCCCGGGTGCGGGGCGGTTGGTCGACGGGGTGCGAGGCCGGCGCGGTCGGCTGGACGGCGACGTCGGGCTCGCCACCCGATCGGAGGTCTGACCCGCCGAGCATGGCGACACCGATCGCCACCGCGGCGACACCGCTGGCGGTCACCGCGGTCGCGATCGCGTGGCGGCGCCGCCGGATGCGGGTGCCGGAGCGCGTCGCGACTCGGACCAGGTGGTCGAGGTCGGGGTGCTCGTCGCGCACCCGGTCGTGCAGCGCGGTGCCGAACGGCATGGGGTCTTCCATCACATGGTCCTCTCGGTGAGCTCTGCGCCGAGAAGTGGCCGGAGCCGCTGGAGGGCGCGTCGCGATCGGGTCCGTACGCCTGTCTCGGTCATCCCGAGATCGCGTGCGGTGTCGGCGACCGAGCGGTCCTCCCAGTAGCGCAGCACCAGCACCGCCCGGTCGCGGGGCGGCAGGATGGTGAGCGCGGCCAGCAGGTCCAGCCTGGTCTCGGGGTCGTCCTCGGGCGCGGAGCTCTCGCGTCCGAGGGTCGGGTCGGTCGGCAGCTCGCCCGAGCGGCGCAGCCGACGATGGGAGAAGAAGGAGTTGAGCAGGGTCGTGCGTGCGTAGGCGACCGGGTTGTCGGCCCGCGACACCCGGCGCCACGAGGCGTAGACCTTGGCGTACGTCGTCTGGGTCAGGTCCTCGGCCAGGTGGTGGTCGCCGGTCAGCAGCAGCGCCTGGCGGTAGAGCTGCGTGCCGGTGGCGCGCACGAAGTCCCCGAAGTCCTCGCTGTCCTTGCCGGCATCGGTGATCACACCCCTATGACTCCTCGAGCGATGGCTGCGTTGCACCTGCTGCCCGCTCGCTAGTCGAGCACGTGGCGCAGGTAGCGCCCGGGCGCGTCGAGGTAGGCCTTCCAGTGCTGGACGAGCTCGAGCCGGTCCCACGTCGTACGCCGGTAGCCCCAGTCGCCCACCTCGAGGATCGTGGCGCCCGGCATGGCGGCGAGCACGGGCGAATGGGTCGCGCACAGGACCTGGCCGCCCTCCTCGACGATGCGGCCCAGGGTGCCGATCAACCCGAGCTGGGCGGAGAACGACAGCGCCGACTCGGGCTCGTCGAGACAGTAGAAGCCAGGGGAGTCGAACCGGGTGCGGAGCACCTCGAGGAACGACTCGCCGTGGCTCATCTCGTGGAACACCGGTTCGCGTCGGTCCTCGTTCGCACGCGCGGGGTTGTCCTCCAGATAGCTGTAGAAGCCGTGCATCGTCTCCGCGCGGAGGAAGAATCCCCACCGTGCGGCGCCGAGTCCCCGCTGGAGCCGGAGCGTCCGGCCCAGCGGGGACTCCGAGGACCTGGTGGCGTGCCGGCTGCCGGTGGAACCGCCCTCGCGGCCAAGCCCGTAGGCCTCGGCGACAGCCTCGACGATCGTCGACTTGCCGGATCCGTTCTCGCCGACCAGGAACGTGACGAAGGGCGAGAGGTCGAGCCCGTCGCGAACCAGCTGCTGGACCGCCGGGATCGTGATCGGCCACCTCCGCTCGGGCAGCGGCCGGTCGGGGTCGGCCCAGACCCGCACCACGGGTGGCTGGTCGAAGTCCATGCCGGCACCGTACGACGCACCACCCCCTACATTGGCCGCATGCCGTCGAAGCCGCCCTCCGTCGAGATCGAGGTCGACGACCGGGTCGTGCGGATCAGCAACCCCGATCGCGTGTACTTCCCTCCCCGGAATCCAGGGGAGTCGGGAGCCACCAAGCTCGACCTGGTCGAGTACTACCTCGCGGTCGGGCCGGGCATCGTCAACGCACTGTTCGAGCGCCCGTGCATGCTGCACCGCTTCCCCAAGGGGCTGGCCGGTGACAAGGTCCACCAGAAGCGGCTGCCGCAGGGTGCGCCGCCGTGGGTGGAGACCGTCCGGCTGCACTTCCCGCGCTGGAACCGGACTGCCGACGAGCTCTGCGTGACCGAGCTGGGGGCGGTGATCTGGGCGGTGCAGATGTCGACCGTGGAGTTTCACCCCTGGAACAGCCGGCGCGAGGACCCCGAGAAGCCCGACGAGTGGCGCATCGACCTCGACCCGGGCCCGGACTGCTCCTACGACCGCGTGCGGCGGGTCGCTCACGTCGTGCACGAGGTCCTCGACGAGCTCGGCGTCGTCGGCTTCCCCAAGACCAGCGGCAGCAAGGGCTTGCACGTCTACGTCCGCATCAAGCCCGAGCACGGCCACAAGGACGTGCGCCGGGCCGCGCTCGCGTTCGCCCGCGAGGTCGAGCGCCGTGCCCCCGACGAGGTCGACCTGACGTGGTGGCGCAAGGACCGTGACCCGGCGACGGTCTTCGTCGACTACAACCAGAACGCCCGCGACCACACGATCGCGGCGGCGTACTCCGTGCGCGGCCTGCCGGACGCCCGGGTCTCGACGCCGATCCGCTGGGACGAGGTCGACGACGCCGACCCCCACGACTTCACGATCTTCACCGTGCCGGCGCGCTTCGCCGAGCTGGGCGACCTGCACGCCGACATCGACGACGGTGGAGGACGCGGGCCCTACGACATCGCGCCGCTGCTGGAGTGGGCCGAGCGCGACGAGCGCGCCGGGGCCGAGACGCCGGCCGAGCCGGACGACCCGTCGGCGGCCCCCTAGACTGACCGGCCGTGGGCATCCAGATCACGCCGAGCATCCTCAACGCCGACTTCGCACGCCTCGGCGAGGAGGTGGCGCGGATCCCCAGTGCCGACTGGGTGCACGTGGACGTGATGGACAACCACTTCGTCCCCAACCTCACCTTCGGCCCGACGATGATCGAGGCGCTGGCCCGCTCCACCGACGTACCCCTCGATGCGCACCTGATGATCGAGGACGCCGACCGCAACGCCCTGGCGTACGTCGAGGCCGGCTGCGGCTCGGTCACCTTCCACGTCGAGGCGGCCCGGGCGCCGGTCCGACTGGCCCGCGAGATCCGTGCCCACGGCGCGCGGGCGAGCATGGCCCTGCGGCCCGCCACCCCGATCGAGCCCTACGAGGACCTCCTGCCCGAGCTCGACATGGTGCTGATCATGACCGTCGAGCCCGGCTTCGGGGGCCAGAAGTTCCTCGACCTGTGCCTGCCGAAGATCCGCCGGGCCCGCGAGCTCATGGACAAGCACGGCGTCGAGACCTGGCTGCAGGTCGACGGCGGCGTCAGCCTCGACACGATCGAGCGCTGCGTCGAGGCCGGCGCCGACACGTTCGTCGCCGGCTCGGCCGTCTACTCCGCCGACGACCCCGACCGCATGGTCGCCGAGCTGCGCGCCAAGGCCGAGTCCGCAGCCTCCTGACCTGGGCTTTTGCCGTCCGCCGGGGCGGAATCTCTGTCGTTTGGTCACCAACCGCAGTGATTTCGCTGCGGCGGATGTCGTTGGTGACCAAACGGCGATGGTCCATGGCCCGGCGCGGACATGTGTCGTTTGGTCACCAACCGCAAGGATCCCGCCCCGGGGCATGTCGTTGGTGACCAAACGGCAACAGCCCGCAGCCGGAGCGGCGTTCCACCCTGTGGTCCGACTCACGATCGGTGCCGAGCGGTGCTGTGGCAGACTCGTCCACGACGAGCTTTCGAGCTCGCGTGCTCTGGGGTCGGTGTAATTCCGAGCCGGCGGTGACTGGGTTGACGCCCAGAAGTCCGCGACCCGGTCACAGCCAGTGACCGGTTGACCAGGTGAGAGTCCTGGACCGACGGTCAAAGTCCGGATGGGAAGCGCACGCAGGTGTCGTCGGCACGTGTCCTCACGTGCGGAGCGGACCGTCAGCCCCGGAGTCCGTGAGCGGACACGAGGGGCAGACCAGATGACGTTCACCGGTGCCGAGCAGGCGGCGATGCGGCGCGCCCTCGAGCTGGCTGCGACGCCCGGGGTCCCGCTGGGTCCCAACCCGCGGGTCGGTTGCGTGCTCCTCGACGACGAGGGCCGCACGGTCGCCGAGGGCCACCACCGCGGCGCCGGCACGGCCCACGCCGAGGCCGACGCGCTCGCCCGGGCCGGCGATCAGGCCCGCGGCACCACCGCCGTCGTCACGCTCGAGCCGTGCAACCACACCGGTCGCACCGGTCCGTGCGCGCAGGCGCTCGTCGGGGCGGGCGTACGACGGGTGGTCTTCGCCCGGCCCGACCCCAACCCCGAGGCCGCCGGGGGCGCGGCGACGCTGGTCGCGGCCGGCATCGACGTCGGGCACGGGCTCCTGGCCGAGGAGGCAGCGCGGCTCAACAGGTTCTGGACCTTCGGGCTCACCCACGGCCGCCCGTTCGTCACCTGGAAGTTCGCCAGCACGCTCGACGGCCGCAGCGCGGCCGCCGACGGCACCAGCCGGTGGGTCAGCTCGCCCGCCGCGCGGCGCGACACCCACCGGCTGCGGGCGACCTGCGACGTGATGCTCGTCGGCACCAACACGATTGCGGTCGACGACCCGCTGCTGACCGTGCGCGACGACCACGACCGGCCGCGCGAGCACCAGCCGCTGCGCGCGGTGATGGGGGAGCGCGACCTCGACCCCGGGCGCCGGGTCTTCAACGCCGACGCCGATACCGTCCACCTGCGCACCCGCGACCCCGAGGCGGCGCTCGCCGACCTGTTCGATCGCGGCCGCCGACACGTCTTCCTCGAGGGCGGGCCCACGCTGGCCGCGGCGTTCGTCCGCGCGGGGCTCGTGGACGAGATCGTCGCCTATGTCGCGCCGATGCTGCTCGGCGCGGGTCGCGGTGCCGTCGCCGACCTCGGAATCACCACCATCGCGGACGCGTTGCGTCCTCGCGTCACCGACATCACCGTGCTCGAGGGTGAGGAGCCGAACGTGCGGCTCACCCTCGCGCCAGGGAAGGACTGAGATGTTCACCGGAATCGTCGAGGAGCTCGGCACGGTCACTGCCGTCGAGGACCAGGGCGACGCGATCCGCCTCAGCATCCGGGCCGGGACCGTCCTGGAGGACGCCGGCCTCGGAGACTCGATCGCGGTCAACGGCTGCTGCCTGACCGTCGCCGAGCGCGACGGCGACACGTGGACCGCCGACGTGATGCAGGAGACGCTCGACAAGACCAGCCTGTACGGCGTACGCCCCGGTGACCGGGTCAACCTCGAGCGCGCGGTGACCGCCGAGAAGCGGCTCGGCGGCCACATCGTCCAGGGCCACGTCGACGGCGTCGGCACGGTGCTCGCCCGCACGCCCAGCGAGCACTGGGAGGTCGTCGAGATCCAGATGCCTCCCGAGCTGGGTCGCTACCTCGTCGACAAGGGCTCGATCACGGTCGACGGGGTCAGCCTCACGGTCGTCGAGGCGCACGACGACCGGTTCACGGTCAGCCTCATCCCCGAGACCCTGGCCCGCACCACGCTGGGCCGCCGCCAGGTCGGCGAGCGGGTCAACCTCGAGGTCGACATCCTCGCCAAGCACGTCGAGAAGCTGCTCGCCCACCGCGATGCCGAGCAGGAGAGGACGAACTGATGCTGGACTGGCTGCTGAACGGGACCGTCCAGGTCGGCGACGGGTATCTCTCGGTGCGCGAGGTCGTGGGCAACCTCTTCGGCCTCGGGAGCGCGTTGCTCGGGATGAGGCGCCTCGTGTGGGCCTGGCCCGTGGGGTTGATCGGCAACGTGCTGCTGTTCACCGTCTTCGTGAGCGGCGAGCTGAGCAACGCCGTCTCCGAGCCGCTCTGGGGCCAGGCCGGTCGCCAGGTCATGTTCGCGGTCGCCAGCCTCTACGGCTGGTGGCGCTGGGCCCGGCTGCGCCGAGACGGTGGCGCGAGCGACGGCGGGGCGATCACGCCTCGGTGGGCCAGCGGCCCCGAGCGCCTGGCGCTGCTGGCGATGGCGGCGGTCGGCTACGTGCTGGCCTACGCGCTGCTCCAGCAGATCGGGTCCTGGGGCCCGCGCACCGAGGCCTGGATCCTCGCCGGCTCGCTGCTGGCGACCTACGGCATGGCCCGCGGCTGGGTGGAGTTCTGGCTGGTCTGGGTCGCCGTCGACGTCGTCGGGGTCACCACGCTGGTCAACGCCGGCTACTACCCGACAGCCGGCATGTACCTGTTCTACGGCGGCTTCTGCGTGATCGGGTTCGTCACCTGGTGGCGCGCCGAGCGCCGCACCACGACCTCCGGGCCGACCGGCCCCGTCGAGATCACCGCCGAGCAAGGAGTCTCCGCATGAGCGACCAGATCCGCCTCGACAGCGTCGAGCGCGCCGTCGCCGACATCGCCGCCGGCAAGGCCGTCGTGGTCGTCGACGACGAGGACCGCGAGAACGAGGGCGACATCATCTTCGCCGCCAGCAAGGCGACGCCGGAGCTGATGGCGTTCACGATCCGGCACAGCAGTGGCGTCATCTGCGTCCCGATGCCCGCCGCCATGCTCGACCGGCTCGAGATCCCGTTGATGACCCCGCACAACAAGGACAAGCTGCGCACGGCGTACACGATCTCGGTCGACGCCCGCGACGGCGTCACGACCGGCATCTCGGCGGCCGACCGCGCCCACACCGCCCGCGTGCTGGCCGACTCGGCGACCGAGCCGTGGGAGATCACCCGACCCGGCCACGTGTTCCCGCTGCGCTACCGCGAGGGTGGCGTGCTGGCCCGGCGCGGGCACACCGAGGCGGCCGTCGACCTGGCCCGGCTCGCGGGCCTGACCCCGGCGGGCGTCCTCGTGGAGGTCGTCAACGACGACGGCACGATGAAGCGCGCTCCCGAGCTGCGCGCCTTCGCCGACGAGCACGGCCTCGCGATGATCTCGATCGACGACCTGGTCCGCTACCGGCGCCGCCACGAGAACCTGGTGCAGCGGGTCGCCGAGACCCGGCTGCCCACCCGGCACGGCGACTTCACGGCGTACGGCTACCGCATCACCGTCGACGACTCCGAGCACATCGCGCTCGTGCACGGCGACATCAGCGGACCTGAGCCGGTCCTGACCCGCGTGCACTCCGAGTGCCTGACCGGCGACGTGTTCGGCAGCTATCGCTGCGACTGCGGACCGCAGCTCGACGAGGCGCTCGAGCGGATCGTCGCCGAGGGCCGCGGGGTGGTCGTCTACCTGCGTGGTCACGAGGGCCGGGGGATCGGGCTGGTCGCCAAGCTCCAGGCCTACCAGCTGCAGGACGGCGGCCGCGACACCGTCGACGCCAACCTCGACCTCGGACTGCCCGCGGACGCGCGCCACTACGGCACCGCCACCCAGGTGCTGCGCGACCTCGGCGTGGGCAGCGTGCGGCTGCTGACCAACAACCCCGACAAGGTCTCGAACCTCGAGGACTTCGGCGTGCCGGTCGCCGAGCGGGTGCCGCTGACGCCGCACCCCAACGACCACAACCTGGCCTACCTGCTGACCAAGCGCGACCGAATGGGTCACGATCTGCCTCACCTGGCCGATGAGATGCCCGAGACCCTGACCCAGAACGGAGTCTGACCGATGACCGGACACGGTGCCCCCGTCCTCGACACCGTCGACTGCAGCGACCTCAAGGTCGCCGTCGTCGCGGCCAGCTGGCACACCCAGGTGATGGACGGCCTGGTGGCGGGAGCCGAGCGCGCCCTCGCCGACTACCACGTGACGCAGCACACGCTGGTCCGCGTGCCGGGTGCCTTCGAGCTGGCCGTGGTGGCCGACGCGCTGGCCCGGCAGGGCTACGACGCGGTCGTCGCGCTCGGCGTGGTCATCCGCGGCGGGACGCCGCACTTCGACTACGTCTGCCAGGCCGCCACCGAGGGGCTGGTGCGGGTCGCGCTCGACCGGGGCATCCCCGTCGGGTTCGGGGTCCTCACCTGCGACGGCGACCAGCAGGCGCTGGACCGCGCGGGTCTCGAGGGCTCCAAGGAGGACAAGGGCTACGAGGCCACGTCCGCGGCGCTGCTCACCGCCCGGACCCTGAAGGAGCTCGCGACCACCGCCCCGTAGGCTTGCGCGATGTGAAGACGTTCGACGAGCTCTGGACCGAGCTGAGCGAGAAGGCCCGGTCCCGCCCCGAGGGATCCGGCACCGTGCGCGAGCTCGACGCCGGCGTGCATGCCATCGGGAAGAAGCTGGTCGAGGAGGCCGCCGAGTCCTGGATGGCCGCCGAGCACGAGGGCCGCGAGCGCACGGCGGAGGAGATCAGCCAGCTGCTGTACCACGCCCAGGTGCTGATGCTGGCGACCGGCATCGAGCTCGACGACGTCTACGCCCACCTCTGAGGAGCCCCGATGGCCCTGCTCCGCATCGCCGTCCCCAACAAGGGGTCGCTGTCCCTGTCCGCGTCCGAGATCCTGCGTGAGTCCGGCTACCGCCAGCGTGACGACGCCAAGCAGCTGACGCTCACCGACGCCGAGAACGGCGTGGAGTTCTTCTACCTGCGCCCGCGTGACATCGCGCTGTACGTCGGCGAGGGCACCCTCGACGTCGGCATCACCGGCCGCGACCTGCTCAAGGACTCCGGCGCCAAGGCCGAGGAGGTCCGTGGCCTCGGGTTCGGGCGCAGCCGGTTCCGGTTCGCCGGACCGCGGGGTTCGTTCACCGACCTCTCCCAGCTGGCCGGCACCCGGATCGCCACGTCGTACGTCGGGGTGGTGCGCTCGTTCCTCGAGGAGCACGGCATCGACGCGACCGTGGTGCGCCTCGACGGCGCCGTCGAGACCAGCATCCAGCTCGGTGTCGCCGACGTGATCGCCGACGTCGTCGAGACCGGCAGCACGCTGCGCCAAGCCGGGCTGGAGACCTTCGGCGAGACGATCCTCGACTCCGAGGCGGTGCTGATCACCCGCAGCGGCGCCGTGCCCGACGGCTTCGAGATCTTCCGCCGCCGCATCGAGGGCGTCCTGGTCGCCCGGAGCTACGTGATGATGGACTACGACATCCCGACCGACCGGGTCACCGACGCCGTACGTCTCACCCCCGGCATCGAGAGCCCGACGGTCGCTCCGCTCCATCGCGACGGGTGGTCGGCCGTGCGGGCCATGGTCCCGCGCGACGGCGCCCAGCGACTGATGGACGAGCTGTTCGAGATCGGCGCCCGCGGCATCCTGCTCACCGACATCCATGCCTGCCGTCTCTAGCCCCGGCGGGGGTCCGGGCGGCGCGGCCCCGGCGCTGCCGCGCACCTGGCGCCCATTGGGGGTCCGGGTCGCGGGGGTCGTGCTGGGAGCGGGCCTGCTGGCGTGCTTCGCCCTGGCCTGGGTCGGCTTTGACCAGGAGACCCGCGACAAGTTCACGGCCTTCCAGCTCGGCACGCTGGTGTTCTTGGGCCTGCTGGCGTTCTCCGTGTGGTTCGCGCTCGTGCGCTGCCGCGTGGTCGCCGAGCCTGAGCGACTGGTGGTGGTCAACGGCTACCGGCGCCGCGAGCTGGCCTGGGCCCAGGTCGTGGCCGTGCACCTGCCGCGTGGCGCTCCGTGGGTGACGCTCGACCTCGCTGACGGCAGCACGGTCGCGGCCATGGGCATCCAGGGCTCCGACGGCGACCGCGCGCGACGCGCCGTGCGAGAGCTGCGCAGCCTCGTCGAGCAGCGTTCCGCCAGCTAGTCCACGGGGGGCTTGGTCGCGTTGCCGGCCCGCACGGCCAGCCACACGCACCCGCCGATGACGACGACCGTCATGACCAGCGCGGCGATGAACAGGATGAATGCGATGGTCGGATCGGTTCCGGTCGTCATGCTTGCTCCTAGGGATTGAGGATCAGACGCGTCAGGCACAGGTCGGGCTCGACGTACGGCTCGAGCGACTCGACGGCGAGCCCGCCGGTGAGCTGCTCCAGCACACCCCGCATCAGGCCGAGATGGATGGGACACACGACGTCGGTGCCGGCGCGCGAGAGCTCGAGGAACGGGCAGTGCCGCAGGGCGATCTCCGGCCCATCGCCGTCGTCGTGCGGCTCGGGCGCGAAGCCGAGACCGGCGAGCAGAGTGATGAGCGAGTCCATCGCCTCTGTGGCCGTCTCCGGCGTGGGCGGCGAGGCGACCATGCCCGTGCCCCAGGCGTGCCCGAGGCGCTCGGCGCGGTGTCCGGCGTCGGGCTCGTCGGCCAACCCCGCGACCAGGACTCCGGCGAGCAGCTCGTAGTGGCGCGGCCCTGCCGGGTCCATGCCGGGCGTGACGCGGAAGAGCAGCGGAGGGCGACCAGGGCCGGCGTTCGTCGGCGCGACTCGCTCGACGCGCCCCTGCTCGGTGAGCGTGTCGAGATGGAATCGCACCGTGTTGGCGTGGACGCCCAACCGCTGGGCGATCTCGACGATGCTCATCGGCTCCCGCGCGCCGCGGAGGATCGCGAGCACCCGCTCCCGTCCTCCGCTCCCCGTTGCCCGGCTCATGCGGTCTGGGGCGGCAGACCGGCCACCAGGGGAGTGTCGACGCCGAGCGCTCCCAGCTTCGCCGCTCCACCGGGCGCCCCCAGGGGCGCGTCGCGTCCCGGCAGCGGCTGGGAGAAGAACGTCGCGTTGTCGGCGAGGTACGGCGCGAGCTCGGGCGGCAGGTCGTCCTCGTAGTAGATCGCCTCGACGGGGCACACCGGCTCGCAGGCGCCGCAGTCCACGCACTCGTCGGGATGGATGTAGAGGCTGCGAGCGCCCTCGTAGATGCAGTCCACCGGGCACTCGTCGACGCAGGCGCGATCCGTCACGTCGACACAGGGCTGTCCGATCACATAGGTCACGATCGCCAGTTTACACAAGTTGTGATTGTATAAACTGGTCATCGAGGAGAGGACGACCGTGAACGAGGCACCGAGGGACACCACGCTGGCCGCAACGACGCCGATGGAGGCACTCGAGCGCGAGCATCAGGAGGTCGACGCCGGACTCGAGTACTTCGTCGCCCACGGGATCGCCGGGGCCCCGCAGCTCCGGACGGCGCTTGCCGCGCTGCGTCGGCACATCTTCGTCGAGGAGGAGTGCCTGTTCCCGATGCTCCAGGATCCGGCGCTGCGGATGCCGCTGTTCGTGATGCTCACCGAGCACCGCGATCTGTGGCGCACGATGGAGGAGATCGACGCCGCCCTGGACGGTGAGGGATCGAGCGATCGGCTCCAAGCCCTGGGGCGGACGCTGCTCGCGCAGCTGGACCGGCACAACTCCAAGGAGGAGCCGATCATCTACGCTCACGCCGCGACGTCGCTCCCACCCGAGGCGGCGGCGAGCCTGACCGAGACGATCGCGACCATCGAGGTGCCCGCGGGCTGGTCGCCGGCCACGGACGACTGAGCACGACCGGAGCTGCACGACGAGGCGATCTCAGAGCCGGGACCGGATGCCCCACGACGCGGTGAGGGTGTCTCCGGTCTGACCAGCGGGAGCCAGCGTCGCGAGGTCGGTGCCGGTGCGGAAGGCGTCCGGGGGAGCGGTCATCGGCTCCACGGCCAGCGAGCGCCGGGCGGTCCCCGGGACGTCGTCGGCGCTGAAGACCTGCAGCCACCGGTGCCGCCCGTCGACCCACAGCATCACGCCGCGGCCGGTGTCGGGGTCCGTGAGCGTGACGGTGGCGACGCCATCAGCATCACGCTCCAGGTCGGTGAACCCGTCGTCGAACCCGACCGCGCCGATCAGGCGCGCGATGCGGAAGTCGTACGCCGTCCCCGCCACCGGCTCGGTCCCCGCGGGGAGCAACCGGTCGTCGGCGAGCTGGTGGGTCGCGGCCGGCAGGGCCAGCTCCCAGCCGTCGACGGGCCCGAGGCCGACGGTGAGGTAGGGGTGGGCGCCGCTCGCGTAGGGAGCCGGCGTGGCCGCTCGGTTGGTCGCGGACTGGGTGACGCGCAGCCCGTCCGTCGACACCTCGTAGGTGACGCTGAGGTCGAGCGTCCAGGGATAGCCGGGCCGCGCCATCAGCCGATGGGTCAGGGTCACGGACTGCGCGCGGTGGTCCTCGACGGTCCAGGAGGCCCACCGCACCAGCCCGTGCAGGGCGTTGTGGTGCTCGGGCTCGTCGATCGGCACCTGGTGGACCTCACCGCCGAGCTCGAAGCGACCGTCGCCGATCCGGTTCGGCCAGGGGGCCAGCAGCTGTCCGCGGGCGCCCGGTGCGATCTCGTCCGCGGCGAAGCCGTCGAGCAGGGCCACGCCGTCGTGCTCCAGGGCCCGCAACGTCGCGCCGCACTGCGCGATCACGGCCCGGTAGCCGCTGCCCCCGATCTCGTACTGGTCACCACTCGGAGGCAGCATGGCGTCACCCTAGGGCCGAGTGCCGGGCCGGCCGGATGCGGGTGTCGCGCCATCGCTCGTGTCGACGAGGAGGTCGGCGCGCACGCGCGTCCGCTCCCGGGCGAACAGCGCCTGCTCGTCGACCTGCCAGCGCTCCCAGTGTGGGCGCGCCGCCTCCCCGTCGCGGGCCAGGCCGCGCTCCAGCCGAACGCTCGTCGGAGCCTCGACCCAGGCGAGCGCCGTCACGAGGTGGGCGACCCGCGCGACCCCGCTGCCCACGCCCTCGACCACCAGCAGGTCGCCAGGGGTGACCGTCACCGACTCGGCGTAGTGCCCGGCGAGCCAGTCGTAGCGCCGGTAGCTCCCCGTCGCTCCTCGGGCCAGCGGCGCGAGCAGCCCGGCGAGCTGCTCGGCGACCCGCGGGAGCCCGTCCCACCCGTCGTACAGGTCGTCCATGTGCACCACCGTGGTGCCGGGCGCGAGCGAGGCGACCGCGTCCGCCAGCGTGGTCTTGCCCGAGCCTGCGGGCCCGTCGATGCAGACCAGCCGCCCGGCGCCGAGTGTGGGAGGCCGCGACCGCGCCAGGTCGAGCAGCCGGCCCGCCGTGTCCACTAGAACGCCTGGCCGCACCCGCGGTAGGTCGGCACGGTGTCGACGAGGCGGCGTCCGGCGAGCAGGTGGACGGTCGGGGTGTGCTCGAAGGGCTCCCCGGACTTGCCGTGCCGGAACCACACGAGGTCGCCGATCCGCAGGTCGTCTGCGGGCGCGCCCGCGAGCGGGGTCTGCACCTCGCCCGCGCCCTCGAGCGGGGTCAGCTCCAGCCCGGCCGGCGCCCAGGGCGTCGGGAGCCGGTCGGGTCCGATCGGTCCCGACGCCACCAGGCCGCCGCCGTGCACCGTGGCGAACCCGGGCGCCGGCTTGCGGGTGACCGGCAGCCCGAAGAACGCGGCCGGGACCGGTCGGAACGACCGGTAGTGGTCGAAGAGCCGCGGCACCAGCAGGCCGGAGCCGGCGGCGACCTCGGTGACGACCGGGTCGGCCGCCGAAGCCTCGATGGACCCGGATCCGCCCGCGTTCCAGAACTCCAGGTCGGCGAGGTCGCGCAGCGCCTCGGCGATCGCCCCCCGTCGTACGCCGAGCTGGTTCAGTGACATCGCCTTGACGCGGCGCACCACGGCCGAGCGGGCCCGGGCCGTCGGGACCGAGTCCTGGAGCCCGGCGACCTGGCCCTCGTAGGTCATCGCCCCCACCAGTCGGAGGCCGTCGCGCGCCACGATCTCGCGGCCCAGCGCGATCACGGCTTCGGCGTCGTGCAGGGGAGAACGCTTCGGGCCGACGTGCCGACCGGCCACCTTCAGGCCGGCGTCGACGTCGAGCGCCACCCGGACCGGCACGGTGGGGGAGGAGCGGACCGAGTCGACGAGGTCGAGGTGCGCGACGTCGTCGACCATGAGCGTGATCGCGCCGGCCGCCGAGGGCGACGCGACCAGCTCGGCCAACGCGCCGCGGTCGACAGTGGGGTAGGCGACCACGATGTCGTCGCAGAGCCCCTGGGCGTGCAGCCACAGAGCCTCGCGGAGGGTGTAGGCGAGGACGCCCTGGAACCCGTCGTGCGCGAGCGCTCGGGAGATGAGCGCCGGCACCCGGATCGACTTCGACGCCAGCCGGACGGGCTTGCCGCCGGCGCGTCGCACCAGGTCGTCGGCGTTGGCGTCGAAGGCGTCGAGGTCGACGACGAACACCGGTGTGGCGGGAGGGGCGCCGAGGCCCGCGACGGCCTCATCGAGGCGGGACCAGAGCAGGTTGCGCTCGGCGCTGCTCGCGGGCAGGCCCGCGGGCGTGGGCCGGCCCATCAGTTGATGCCGCGCTTGCGCAGGAGCGCCTCGATCTCCGCCATGTCGTCATCTGCCGCCATGGCCGGGGCACCACCCCGCGTCGTGCGCTGCGGCTCGGCGAGCGCCGCGGGGTCCCCGGACTTCGGCCGGCGGCCGCCCAGCTGGCGGGCGCGCAGGGCGCCCGAGACGACGAACAGGACGCCGGACACTCCGGCGACGATGATGCCCGCCCACGTGGTCGGGTTGAGAGCGAGGTTGGCCGCCCAGTCGCCGATCGCGTCCACGATGCGCGTGAACATCCGCAGCGTCTTGGTGAGGTACGCCGCCAGCGGCAGCAGCGTGAAGGCCAAGGCGCGCAGTCCCGAGGTGAGACCTCGGCGCTGGAAGGAGAGCCAGGTCCAGATGCCGCCGAGCACGGTCAGGCTCAGCGTCAGTGCCGCCCACGAAGCATCGTCCACGCGGTCAAGCGTCCCACACGAGCGGTCATCGGGCGCCACCGTCGCCCGCCGTCGGCGCGGATTGGCGGCCGCCTCGGAAGGCGACGAGAATGCCGGTGTGAGCGAGCACCGGACGACGATCCCCGACCCGGGGTTCGCCGGCGACGACGGCACCGCGGACCCGGAGCTGGTCGCGGCGCTCGACGCCTGGTCGACGGCCACGAGGAGCTTTGCCGGTGTGCTCGCGGCGCTGCAGCGTGCGCGACTGCTGGTGCCGGTGGTGGCCGTCCTCGGCGAGGTCGAGTACGACGACGCCGGCCTCGCCCACGACAAGACCAGCGACATGGCGACCGTGCTCCTCCAGGGCGCCGACGGCCGGCTCGCCCTGCTCGCGTTCACCGGCACGGCCTCGCTCGCTGCGTGGAACCCCGACGGTCGGCCGGTCCCCGTGACGGCGGCGGTCGCCGCGCAGGCCGCTCTCCAGGACGGGGCGGCCGCGCTGGTGGTCGACATCGCCGGCCCGACGCGCTTCGTGGTCGAGGGAGAGGACCTCGAGGGTCTCGCTCGCGGATGGGCGCTGGCACGCGTGGGTGGCGGCACCGCCTGGATTCGGCCCGACGGGGAATCGTCGGCTACGATTCAGCGTTGACCGATCAGTTCCACCGCGCGAGCGGCGGGACCGATCACGCAAGCGGAGGCTCGCACGATCGCCTCCCACCCGCATCGACCGCCCCAGCAATGGGTCAGCAGCACAGGTCGTCGGGTCCGGTCACCGAGGGCCGAGGCCTCGCAGCGTACGCCGTACGCCTGGGAGACGCGGTCATCGGAGGCGCACCCTCCCGTGGGGGGCGTCGGACTGGCTTCCGCTTGCAGACAAGCGGAAGCCTTTGTTGATTTCGCGCCGCCCCTCTCGGGGGCGTCGAGCGACAGAGACCTCCGGCCACATTGCCATCAGGAGGACACATCAGCACCGAGCTGCGAATCAACGATCGGATCCGGGTTCCCGAGGTCCGGCTCGTTGGACCCAATGGGGAGACGGTGGGCATCGTGCCCACGGATCAGGCCCTGAAGCTTGCGCAGGAGGCGGACCTCGACCTCGTCGAGATCGCCCCGCAGGGGAAGCCGCCCGTCTGCAAGCTCATGGACTACGGCAAGTTCAAGTACGAGAACGCCCAGAAGGCTCGTGAGGCGCGTCGGAACCAGACGAACGTGATCATCAAGGAGATGAAGCTTCGTCCCAAGATCGACGCCCACGACTACGAGACCAAGAAGGGCCACGTCGTGCGCTTCCTGCGCGCCGGGGACAAGGTCAAGATCACGATCATGTTCCGCGGCCGCGAGCAGCACCGGCCCGAGCTGGGCTTCCGCCTGCTGCAGCGCCTCGCCGAGGACGTCAGCGAGCTGGGCTTCGTGGAGTCCTCGCCCAAGCAGGACGGCCGCAACATGATCATGGTGCTCGGCCCGCACAAGAAGAAGGCCGACGCCAAGGTCGACATGAAGGCCGAGAAGGAGTCGCGGGCCGCCGAGCGTGCTGCCCACGAGGCGGAGGAGCGCGCCGAGCGCGACGCCGCCCACGCCGCCGGGCCGGTCGCCCAGAAGAAGGAGCGCGGACGCTCCGAGAACCTCGATCCCGAGATCGAGGCCTGAGACACCCTCGGGCAGTGCCCGGCCCCGGCCGGGCCTGCCCAGACCACTAGGCGGAGCCGTGGTGGTCGAGGTCGACGAAGAGACCACGCCCAGCAGGACGAGAAGAGAGAGCAGAGATGCCGAAGAACAAGACGCACTCCGGTGCCAGCAAGCGCTTCCGGGTGACCGGGTCCGGCAAGATCCTTCGCGAGAAGGCCGGCAAGCGCCACAACCTCGAGAAGAAGCCGTCGAAGGTCACCCGTCGGATGACCGGCACGGTCGAGGTCGCCAAGGCCGACGTCCCGCGCGCGAAGAAGATGCTCGGTCTCTGACCAGCCCCCACCCTCGGGTGGTCGAGCTCGTCGAGACCCCCGCACCGAACCTGAGCAACAAGGAGTAAACACGTGGCACGCGTCAAGCGGGCAGTCAACGCCCAGAAGAAGCGCCGGGTCGTCCTGGAGCGCGCCAGCGGTTACCGCGGTCAGCGCTCGCGGCTCTACCGCAAGGCCAAGGAGCAGGTCACCCACTCGCTGGTCTACAGCTACAACGACCGCCGCAAGAACAAGGGCAACTTCCGCAAGCTGTGGATCCAGCGGATCAACGCGGCGGCTCGCGCCCAGGGCATGACCTACAACCGGTTCATCCAGGGCCTGAACCTGGCCGGTGTCGAGGTCGACCGCAAGATCCTCGCCGAGCTGGCCGTCAACGACGTCGCCGCGTTCAACGCGCTCGTCGAGACCGCTCGGGCCGCGCTGCCCGAGGACGTCAACGCTCCCAAGGTCTCGGCCTGAGCGTCGTCGAGCTGTCGGCGGGCAACGCCCGCATCAAGCAGCTGCGACGGTTGAGCCGCCGCTCGGAGCGATCCGAGCGGCGGCTCTTCCTCGCCGAGGGCCGCAACGCCGTCGAGGCGGCCCTCGACGCCGGGGTCGTGGTGGAGGTCTTCGCCCGTCCCTCCCGCGACCACCTGATGCCGGAGCTCCCCGACGACATCGCAGTGACCTGGGTCGACGAGCGCGCTCTCAAGGCGCTCAGCGACGCGGTCACCCCGGCCGGGGTGGTCGCCCTGTGCCGCTTCGTCGACGTCCCGCTCGACGAGGCGCTCGTCGGGGGCTACGTCGCGCTGTGCGCGCACGTGAGCGACCCCGGCAACGCCGGCACGGTCATCCGCTGCGCCGACGCGGCCGGAGCCGGCGGTGTCGTCCTCGCCGGCCAGTCCGTGGACCTCTACAACGCCAAGACGATCCGAGCCAGCGCCGGGAGCGCCTTCCACCTGCCGGTCGCCATCGGCGTGGACGCCGTGGACGCCGTCGCCGCCGCTCGCGCGGCCGGCTTCCAGATCCTCTCGACCGAGGCGGACGGCGACCTCGACCTCTTCGACGCCGACGACGTCCTCGCCCGCCCGACCGCCTGGCTGTTCGGCAACGAGGCGCACGGCCTCTCCCGTGACCTGGCCGGCCTGGCCGACCACCGCGTCCGCATCCCCATCCACGGGCGTGCCGAGAGCCTCAACCTCTCCACCGCCGCCGCGCTCTGCCTCTACGCCTCGGCCCGCGCGCAGCGGCGCTAGGCCGCGCCCGTCCGTGGCTAAGGTGGCGGACGTGACCCAGCCCGAGCTCGATGCCCTAGCCGACGGCGCGGTCCTGGCCGGTCCCGACGGCGTCGTGACGGCCCTGAACACGACCGCCGCCCGGTTTCTCGGCCTCGAGCGCGAGGCGCAGGTGGGCCGGCCACTCGGGGAGGTGCTGGCGCTGCGCGACCACGACGGTCGCGCCTGGTGCGCGGTCAACCGGCCCTACGACGGCCTGGCGACCCGCACCGGCGTCCCCGAGCAGTCCTGGCTGCTGCCCGACGGCACCGAGGTCCTCGTCGTCGCCCGGATCGAGCGACCGCGACTCGACCAGCCCGTGGCGCGGGTCGCAGTGAGCATCCGGTCGGGCCGCGGCCGGGCCCGGCTCGACCGGGAACGGTCCGACCTCGTCGCGACCGTCGCCCACGAGCTGCGCTCGCCGCTCACCGGCGTCAAGGGTTTCGTGCAGGCGCTGCTCAACCGCTGGGACAAGCTCAGCGACGACCAGAAGAAGCTGATGCTCACCACCGTCAGCGCCGACTCCGACCGGCTCAGCCGCCTGATCGCGGAGCTGCTCGACGTGGCGCGCATCGACACTGGTCGGCTGCAGCTCTACCCGCGCCCCTCCGACCCCGCGCTGCTGGCGCGGCGGGTCGTCGACTCCGTCGGGGCGTCGACCAGCCGGCCGCTGGTGCTCGAGACGCCCGCCACCGTGCCCGAGATCGTGGTCGACCCCGACAAGTACACCCAGGTCGTGACCAACCTCGTCGAGAACGCCGTCCGCCACGGCGAAGGGACGGTCCGCCTGGTGGTGGAGCCGTTGACCGATGCCCCCGACTCCGGTGTGCGCCTGGTGGTGGAGGACGAGGGCGACGGCATCGCGCCCGAGCTGCGCCGCCGGGTGTTCACGAAGTTCTGGCGGGCCGGGGCCACCGGCGGATCCGGCCTGGGCCTCTACCTCGTGCACGGGCTGGTCGAGGCCCACGGCGGCACCGTGACGATCGGCGAGGCCGAGACCGGCGGCGCGCGGATCACCGTCGTCCTTCCGGGCGCGTCCCCCTCCTGACCCTCAGTCGGCGCCGAGTCGGCGTGAACTGACCCGCAACCTGCGCCGAGTCGGCGTGAACTGAGCCCCAGACTGCGCCGAGTCGGCGCGAACTGACCCTCAGATCGTGGGCGTCCAGTGCGGGTCGCGGCCGTACCACCCGAGCAGCCGGTCGTAGGCCGGGGCGTCCTCGGACACCGGCACCACGGCCGCGAACGGCATCGCGTCGCGCGGCTCGGCCGGCAGGAACGATCGGATCGGGCCCAGGCAGGCGGCCGCGAGCTCCTGGTCGAGGAGCGAGGTGCGCTCGAGCGCCGCGGCGAGGTCCCAGCCGTGGGCGGCGAGCTCGCCGGCGTACACCCCGAGCGCC
>NZ_JANINT010000235.1 GCF_024509035.1 Nocardioides sp.
TCGTGCACGCGCACGGGCAGGCTCCAGAGATCGGGGTAGGGGCTGTGCAGGCCGGCAGACTGCAGGATGTTCGCGGCGCCGAACGCCACCACGGCGGTGTCGCCCGGGCGGGCATGGCGGTCGAGCCAGGCGACGGCGGGCGCCTCGGCTCGTTCGACGGGGTCGATGAGCACCCAGGTCAGGGCGACGGCGGTCGAGGCCGCGAGCACGGCGTACGACGCGCGCAGCAGCCGGTCGGGGCGCGGCCCGGCCTGCAGCGCGGCCGCGGTGAGGAGCACGAGTCCGGGGATCAGCCCCATCAGGTAGTGCAGCCAGTAGCTGCCGCCCGCCAGGACCACCAGGGCCTCCCAGGTCAGCACGGCGAGGGCGGGCCAGCGCAGGCCGGTGCGGGTCCGCAGCCGGCGGGCCAGCGCCACGGCCAGCAGCGGCAGTCCGGTGCCGAGCAGCGCGAGCACGAGTCCGCCGAGCCGGTGGGTGGTGGCCGAGGTCGCGGACTGCGTGATGACCGCGCCGGCGTCCTGGCGGAAAACCACGACCGCCTGCCAGAGCTCGTCGGGGGCGGTGCCGCGGGTGGCGGCCAACGCCACGGCGACGGCGAAGGTCGTGACGGCGCCGGCGGCCACCGCGGCCAGCGCGGCGTGCCGGCGCCGCAGCAGGAGCAGCACGGCCGCCAGCACGAAGACGTCGAGGAGGCTCTGCTTGACCAGGGCCCCACAGGCACCGAGTGCGCCGGCGAGCAGCGCCCAGCGCAGCCAGTCGTCGTTGTTGGCCGCGGCAAGCACGGCCGCGCTGCCGCCGATCAGGAACGGCAGCCCCAGCAGCTCGCCGTTCACGACCGTGCTGCCGAACAGCGGGGTGCACACGAGCACCGCGGCGGTGGCGGCCGTGGGCACTGGCGCGTCGGCGGCGAGGCGGCCGACCAGGCCGGCGAGGAGCACGGTGGCGACGACGGCCACGATGCCGACGCCGCGGACCACCCACTCCGATCCGCCCAGGGCGTCGGCCAGGGAGAAGATCGCGACCAGCAGCGGCGGACGGTCGACGAAGTAGTCGCCGTACAACGAGGACCCGGGCGACCACTGGCCGCCGAGGATCAGCAGGCCACCCTCGTCGGGGCTGAGCGCCCGGCCGGCGAAGGGCAGCCAGACGGCACCGCTCAGGACCGCCAGGGCGGTCACCCACCACCGAGGGGACCACCACCGCACACGGCGACCCTATCGCCGGTGACGGTCAGCCGTAGAGACGATCCAGCACGTCGGCGTACTTGGTGTTGACCACGCGCCGCTTGAGCTTGAGCGTCGGTGTGAGCTCCTCGGACTCGGCCGTCCACTCGACCGGCAGCAGCTCGAAGGACTTGACCTGCTCAGGGCGCGAGAGTCGCGAGTTCGCCTCGTCGACGGCCTGCTGCGCCATCGCCCGGATCTCGGGCTTCTCCGCGAGGTCGGCCAGGTCGGTGAACTCGATGCCCATCTGCTGGGCGATGACCGGCGCCACCTCGCCGTCGAGGGTGAGGATCGCGACGACGTACGGACGCCCGTCGCCGATCGCCATCGCGTGGCCGACGATCGGGGACTCCTTGAGGTAGCCCTCGATGTTGGACGGCGCGATGTTCTTGCCGGCGGAGGTGATGATCAGCTCCTTCTTGCGGTCGACGATCGAGAAGAAGCCGTCGTCGTCGAGGGTGCCGATGTCGCCGGTGTGCACCCAGCCGTCCTCGTCGATGAGCGCGCGGGTGGCGTCCCCCTGCAGGTGGTAGCCGGGCGTCACCACGGGGCCGCGCACGAGCACCTCGTTGTCCTCGCCGAGCTTGACCTCCATGCCGGGAGTGGCGCGACCGACGGTGCCGAGCTTGAAGCCGCCGGGTCCGTTGGCGGTGATCGCTCCGCAGGTCTCGGTCATGCCGTAGACGTCGAAGACCTTCAGCCCGAGGCCGGCCATGAACCGCGCGACGTCGATCGGCATCGGCGCCGCGGCCGAGCCGGCCCAGGTG
The DNA here is from genome assembly GCF_024509035.1 of Nocardioides sp. Classification (GTDB taxonomy): domain Bacteria; phylum Actinomycetota; class Actinomycetes; order Propionibacteriales; family Nocardioidaceae; genus Nocardioides. Next base: position 1,991 of record NZ_JANINT010000235.1, read on the forward strand.
ACCTGGTCGAGACCGAGGAGCAGCTTGAGGAACCCGAGGATCTGCTCCTCGGCCGAGCGGTAGGCCTCCTCGATCTCCGGCGTCATCGTGCCGCCGACCTCCTGGGCCGCGACCCAGGCCTGCGCGGCGGCCATCGCGTCCTGGACCATCTTCACGTTCGCGGGGTCGGGGTCGGCGGCGAGCTTGGCGGAGAGGCCGGTCTTGATCTTCTCCCAGACGCGCGGCACGCCGAAGAAGCTCGTCGGGTGCACCTCGCCGAGTGCGGCCAGCAGGCCGGACGGGTCGCTGATCGCGTGCATGTGGCTGCCCTGGATCTGCGGACCGTAGAGGCCGAGCACCCGCTCGGCGATGTGGGCGAGCGGCAGGTAGCTGATGGCGGTCTGCGCCTCGTGCAGGCCCGCGGCCTCGAGCGTGCTCAGCGCCTCGTACATCACGTTGGCGTGGGTGAGCACCACGCCCTTGGGGTTCCCGGTGGTGCCGGACGTGTAGAGGATCGTCGCCGGGGCGTCGGCCTCGAGGTCGCGCCCGCGGGCGGCCACCTCGTCGCCGTGCTCGGCCCGGTAGGCCCGGCCGGCGGCCACCAGGTCGTCCCACTCCTGGCCGAGCATCACGACCTTGCGGATGCTCGTCGTGTCCTCCAGCGCCTTGGCCCAGCGGGCCCGGTGGTCGTCGTTCTCGAGGATCACCGCCGTCGGCTGGGCGTGGGCGGCGACGTACGCGACCTGCTCCTGGGACAGCGTGTTGTAGATCGACATCGGGGTCGCGGCCGCGTGGACCGCCCCCATGTCGGCGAGGAAGTGCTCGATCCGGTTGGTCGACATGATCGCGACGGTGTCGCCCGGCTGGACGCCGGCGGCCATCAGCCCCGCGGCGACGTCGAGCGCCAGCTCCCGGGTCTGCGCCCAGGTGATCGTCCGCCACGCCTCACCGTCCGGCACCTCGTGCTTGTCGGAGTACGCCGGCCTGTCGGCGTGCGTGCTCGCGGTCTCGGCCAACGCGTCGACCAGCGTCCGGCCGGCCACCGCCGCCTCGATCCTGGCGCGCTCGGAGAGGACGTCGTTGCTCATCTGGTGCTCCCTGGGGTCGACGGGCGTGGCGTGGGTCACAGCCTCCCGTCCCGGACGATTCTTGTCGAGTGCCCTGTCAGATCGGGGGGCGGTGGTCGAGCTCGTCGGGCCACTCGACATCGGTCGCCCGCGCCGCCGGAGACGACCCTGCCGTCGAGGGAAGGGGCGGAACTTAATACATATGTAGTTAGCTGACG
>NZ_JANINT010000236.1 GCF_024509035.1 Nocardioides sp.
GCCGCCCTCGACGAGCGGATCGCCGAGGACGCGAAGCTGCCGTGGGACGCCGCGACGTCGGGCTGCCTGGCCCTGCGCTGAGCCCTGCGCCGAGCCCCTGCGCCGAGCCCTGCGCCGAGCCCTGCGCTGAGGCGCTAGCTCGCCTCGACCAGCAGCCGCTCCCGGCGGCCGGTCAGCTCGACGACGCGGCTCTCGACCTCGCGCTGCTGGGCGGCGAGGCGGGTGCGGATCTCGTGGACCATCCCGGCAGCCTCGGCCGTGCGTCGCGCGGCCTGGTCGATCCGCGACTTCACCGACCAGTCGCTGAAGATGTTGTCGAACCACACGTCGAACGCCTGGGTCAGCCCGTCGACCGAGAGGCCCTGCACCACGGCGGTCATGCCGACGTCGGCGAGCTCGGTCGAGAGCCGGCGCAGCGCCTGGTCGGCGCCGTGCAGCAGGCGCTGGGCCTCGTCCATCCGGTCGTACTTGACCATGTCGGTGATCATCCCGCCGCCGAAGAACGTGTCGTACGTCGCCCAGCTGCCGGCCGAGCCCAGCACGTCACCGGCGCGCGACAGCGCGGCGGCGGCCTGCTCACCGGCGGCGAGCGCCTCGCCCACCTCCTTCGCCGTCGACCGGGCGGCGGCCAGCTCGGCGGCGATCGTGGCCAGCTCGGCGCCGGCGGCGCCGCCGACCTCGGTGAGCAGCCGCTCCTTCTCCGCCATCGCCTGGTCGCGCCGGCCGTGGACGTCGCCGAGCGCGGCCAGCTCGGCCTCGGCGCGGCGCACCTCGTCGTGGGTGCTGACCAGCCACGCGTCGGCCCGCGCGGCGGCGTACTCCGCGGCCTGGCGCTCGGCCTGCTCGCGGTCGAGGTCGGTGTCGCGGCTGCCCTTGAGCGTGGCCCAGATGCGCGTTGGGCTGAACGACTCGAGCGCGCGGACGTCCTCGGTCTCGGTCGCGAGCTGCGCGTGCGCCTGCACGGCTGCGCCCTTGGCCGACTCCTCCGAGGCCCGCGCGCGGTGCAGCCGCGCGCTCACGCGGCCGTGCTCGGCGACGGCCTCGAGGGCTGCCTCCAGCTCGTCGTGCACCTGCCTGGCCCGATCCCCCGTGGTGGTCACCGCACCACCGTAGACGCCAGGATGTGCGCGTGCTCCTCGACGTGCAGCTCGACTCCCGCCCCGACCGCGCCGCCGACCGGGCCCGCGAGCTCACAGGCACGGGCGTCGCCGGGCTCTTCACGTTCGAGGGGCCGCACGACGTGTTCCTGCCGCTCGCGGCCGCCGCGGGCGCGGTCGAGACCGACCTGATGACCAACGTGGCGATCGCGATCCCACGCAGCCCGATGCACCTCGCGCACACGGCGTACGACCTCCAGCTGCTCTCGCGCGGCCGGTTCCGCCTGGGGCTCGGCTCGCAGATCCGCCCCCACATCGAGCGCCGCTACGGCGCGACGTGGAGCCGCCCCGCGGCGCGGATGCGCGAGACGGTGCTGGCGGTCAAGGCGATCCTCACCTCGTGGCAGGACGGCACCCCGCTGGACTTCCGCGGCGAGTTCACCCAGCACACGCTGATGCCTCCGACGTTCGTGCCCGGCCCGAACCCGTACGGCGTCCCGCCGGTGCTGCTCGGCGCCCTGGGACCGGTGATGACGCGCACCGCCGCCGAGGTCGCCGACGGCCTGCTGGTGATGCCGTTCCACAGCCACCGGCACTTCCGTGAGCGCACCCTGCCCGCCGTCGACGCGGGTCTCGCGGCCGCCGGCCGGAGCCGGGGCGACCTGGCGATCCTGCCGCAGGCGATCGTCGCGATGGGCCGCACCGAGGCCGAGCTCGCCGCCGCCTCCGCAGGGGTGCGCGGGCTGCTGGCGTTCTACGGTTCGACGCCGGCGTACCTGCCCGTGCTCGAGGTCGAGGGGTGGGCCGAGGTGCAGCCCGAGCTCAACCGGCTCTCCAAGCAGGGCGACTGGGCGCAGATGATCGGGCTGGTCACCGACGAGATGCTCGAGACGCTCGCGGTCCGCGGCACCCCCGAGGAGTGCGCGGCCGAGATCGGGCGCCGCTTCGGCGACGTGGCGGACCGGGTGTGCTGCTACTTCCCGGGGTACGACGCGCCGCTGGACCAGGTCGCCGACCTGGTGACGGCGCTCGGCGCGATCAGCTGACGAACCGCCGCCGCGTGGGCGCGTTGGCCTGGATGGCGATGCCGGCGAACGCGGCGACCATCAGCAGCACGGTGGCCTTGGAGAGGTACTCGGGCAGCGCCCCGGAGAACGGCGCGATCAGCGCGTGCAGGATCAGCGCGAACGGGATCCACCGAGGCGTCGTCCCGGCCCGCAGCAGCGCGATGCCGAGCAGCAGCTCGCCGAGGTAGAGCCCGACGATCCAGGCGTAGAGGAACACCGCGATGCCGGCGTCGCTGGCGATCTCGTCGATGTTCTTGTCCCGGATCGCGTCGGTGAGGACCAGGGAGCGGAAGAACGCCATCAGCATCGCGAAGCCGGCCGTGCCGATGAACCCCACCTCGAGCACGACGGTGCTCACCAGCGCGAGCCCCCAGCCGCGGTGCTCGAACATCGTCAGGATCGCCGGGAGGCCGAGGGTCAGGAAGACCGAGGCGAGGAAGAGGACCACAGCCGCCGTCATCCACTGGCCGCTCTGCTCCTGGACGATCCGCAGGGACTCCGAGCCGTTGTCGGACTGGGGAAGCAGGAATCCTCCGAGACACAGCGCGAGCGCACCGGTCAGCAGCATCGCCGCCGACGCCGGCACCCAGTCGGTCCTCACGACCACACCGTAGGGCCCGGGGGTCGGCGGCACAGACGAACGGCGGTGCTGGTCATCGGAGGATCGCCGCGACGCGCTCGACCTGGGCCGGGTCGGAGCTCGTCGGGATCAGCTGCACCTCGTCCGCTCCGAGGTCGGCGACCCGCTGGAGGGCGGCGCGCAGCTCGGCCTCGGTGCCGGCGAAGCCCGCGGTGGCGGCCAGCGCGTCGACGTACTCGGCCGGGATCCAGTTCATGTAGTGGCGCAGGTGGCGGTGCACCTGCTCGCGCGCGGTCTCGCGGTCGCCGAGGGCGAACCAGAACGAGGTCGTGAGCCGCGGCGCGGGCCGGCCGGCGTCGCGCCACGCGTCGCGGGTCAGCGTGAAGAGCCGCTCGATCTCGGCCAGGTCGAGGTCGAGCGACATGCCTGCCAGTCCGTCGGCCCAGGCGGCGGCGCTGCGGATCGTGCGCGGGCCGAGGGTGCCGACGAGCAGCTCGGGAC